>CAXIBC010000010.1:0-49184 GCA_964022115.1 uncultured Oleispira sp.
TCTATATACTCCAGGTGACTTTAAAGATAACTGTGGTTTTGGTTTGATTGCCCATTTAGAGGGACAAACCAGCCATAAGTTGTTAGAGACGGCGATTGACTCCCTAACCTGCATGACCCACCGAGGTGGTATCGCTGCAGATGGTAAGACCGGCGACGGCTGTGGGATGTTAATTCAGAAGCCAGACTCATTCTTGCGTGCAGTCGCGCAAGAGCAAGGTATTACTTTGCCAGAGCAATATGCCATTGGTATGTTGTTTATGGACCTTGATGATGCAATTTATGCGCAGCAAAAAGCTGCGTTAGAAACTGCAATGTCAGCTCAAGGCTTGAACGTATTAGGCTGGCGCAGCGTGCCAACTAATAACGACTGCCTAGGTCCGATGGCGATTGAATGTTTGCCACGTTTCGAGCAGGTATTTATTGCCAGCGATGAAACCTTAAGCAGTGAAGCCTTTGGCGTAAAACTGTTTTATGGTCGACGTTTTGCAGAAAAAGCCTTAATCGAATTCCCAGATTTCTATGTTGCGAGTCTATCGGAAAATGTATTGTCATATAAAGGCTTAACCATGCCTGTTGACCTACCTGCATTTTTCTTGGATTTGGCTGATGAGCGTTTGGAAACCTCTATTTGTGTTTTCCATCAACGCTTCTCAACCAATACGCAACCACGCTGGCCTTTGGCTCAGCCGTTCCGTATGTTGGCGCACAATGGTGAAATTAATACCATTAGTGGTAACCGTAACTGGGCGAATGCACGTGGCAGTAAGTTTGAAAGCGAATTGCTACCAAACCTAGATGCCTTGCAACCTATTGTTAATACCACAGGTTCTGACTCATCCTCAATGGATAATATGTTAGAGCTGCTAGTGACTGGTGGCATGGGTCTGTTCCGCGCGGTTCGTATGATGATTCCGCCTGCTTGGCAGAACGTTGAAACCATGGATTCTGATTTACGTGCATTCTATGAGTATAACTCTATGCACATGGAACCTTGGGATGGTCCTGCTGGCCTAGTAATGACCGATGGTCGTTATGCGGTTTGTGGTCTTGACCGTAACGGTTTGCGTCCTTCACGTTGGGTAATCACTAAAGATGGCTTCATTACTGTTGCCTCTGAAGTAGGTGTGCACGGTTATAAGCCAGAAGATGTTGTCTCCAAAGGACGTGTTGGTCCAGGTGAGATTCTGGCGATCGATACCTTGACGGGTACGATCATGGATGCGGAAGCGGTTGATGAATTATTAAAGCAGCGTCAGCCTTATAAAAAATGGCTGAAAGAAAACAGTGTTCGTATTGAATCCCGTTTACAGCTTCAGTCTTTGAAAAAAGAACAGCCTTTAAGCGCTGAAGAATTAAAAGCGCACCAGAAGCTGCAATTAGTAAGTTTTGAAGAGCGTGACCAAGTATTACGTCCTATGGCGGAAGCGGGTCAAGAAGCTACTGGCTCTATGGGTGATGATACGCCTATGGCGGTACTGTCTCAGCGTGTTCGACACGTGGCAGATTATTTCCGTCAGAAGTTTGCGCAGGTAACTAACCCGCCGATCGACCCATTGCGTGAAGCCATCGTGATGTCGTTAGAAACGTGTATCGGTGTGGAAAAGAATGTCTTCGAAGAGAAGGCCGACCACGCCGAGCGTATCATTCTAACCTCGCCGGTCATTTCACCATTGAAATTCCACGGTTTAAAGAATACCGGCAATGTTGCTTTTAAAGACGTTACTATTAAGCTAGCGTACCAAGCTGACATAGGTTTGAAAGCGGCTATTGAAGCCATTGCGGCCGAAGCTGAGAAGCAAGTGCGTGCCGGTGCCGTTGTCTTGATCTTAAGTGACCGTCAGGTAGCTCAAGGTGAGTTAGTTGTTCCAGCGGCTATGGCGACCGGTGCTGTTCACCATCATTTGGTGGCGAAAGGACTACGCTGTGACTCAAATATCGTTGTTGAAACCGGTTCTGCTCGTGATGCCCATCACTTTGCCGTCTTATTAGGTTTTGGTGCTACGGCGATTTACCCATGGTTGGCGTACGATATTCTTGAAGATATGCATCGCAGCAATGAGTTGCTAGGTGATCCATTAAAATCGCAACAGAATTTCCGTAAGGGCATTCGTAAAGGCTTGATGAAAATCTTGTCTAAGATGGGCATCTCTACTATTGCTTCATACCGTGGCTCACAATTATTTGAAGCGATTGGTCTAAGCAAAGAGATTATCGACTTATGTTTCACGGGTGTTAGTAGCCGTATCGAAGGTGCAAGCTTTGCTGACTTCCAAGAAGAATTGGAATGGGTTGAGCAAAATGCTTGGATCGCGCGTAAGCCACTAGAGCAAGGTGGTTTATTGAAGTACGTACACGGTGGTGAATACCACGCGTACAACCCAGATGTGATCCAGAACATTCAGCAAGCGGTACAGCAGAATGATCAAAAAGCTTACGATCGTTTTGCTGACTTGGTGAACAATCGCCCAGTAGCAACGATTCGTGATTTATTAGCTTTGCGTAAAGATGTTAAAGCCATCGATATCTCTGAAGTTGAGCCTGTAGGCGAAATCTTCAAGCGTTTTGATACCGCGGCAATGTCTTTGGGTGCTCTATCTCCAGAAGCGCACGAAGCATTAGCAGAAGCGATGAACGAGTTGGGCGGACGCTCAAACTCAGGCGAAGGTGGTGAAGATCCTAAGCGTTATGGCACCAATAAAAACTCCAAGATCAAGCAGATTGCATCTGGACGTTTTGGTGTAACGCCTCACTATTTATCCAGCGCAGATGTTTTGCAGATTAAAGTAGCCCAAGGCGCTAAGCCAGGTGAAGGTGGTCAGCTACCGGGTGGTAAGGTGAATAACCTAATCGCTACTTTACGTTATTCGGTTCCTGGTGTGACCTTGATTTCACCACCACCGCATCACGATATTTATTCTATTGAAGATTTAGCTCAGCTAATTTTCGATTTGAAGCAGGTTAATCCAACCGCATTAGTTTCTGTGAAGCTAGTATCTGAGCCGGGTGTAGGTACGATTGCAGCGGGTGTAGCGAAAGCTTACGCTGACTTGATTACTATCTCGGGTTACGACGGTGGTACCGCGGCTTCACCATTAACCTCTATCAAGTACGCTGGTTCTCCTTGGGAATTAGGCTTAGCAGAAGCTCATCAGGCATTACGTTCGAACGACTTGCGTGGCATGGTGCGTGTACAGACTGATGGTGGTTTGAAATCCGGTTTAGACGTTGTTAAAGGCGCTATTCTAGGGGCTGAATCTTTTGGCTTTGGTACCTTGCCAATGGTTGCTGTAGGTTGTAAATACTTACGTATTTGTCACCTGAATAACTGTGCAACGGGTGTTGCAACGCAGAATGAGAACTTGCGTGATAAGCACTACATAGGCACGGCTGAAATGGTTAAAAACTATTTCTATTTTGTTGCTGAAGAAATTCGTAGCTGGATGGCCCAAATGGGTATTCGTACTATGGAAGAGCTAGTCGGCCGTACCGATCTCTTAGAGATGATCGAAGGCTCAACGTCTAAGCAGCGTAACCTTGATCTGACGCCATTATTGGCTAATGACCATATTCCTGCAGATAAGCCTCATACGGTTAAAGTTGCCCGTAATGAACCGTTTGATAAGGCCGTATTGGCGGAAGAGATGGTTCAAGCCACTATGGCCGTGATCGAAGCTAAGAAAGGCGGCGAGTTCAGCTTTAAGGTGACTAACTGTGACCGTTCAGTCGGCGCGCGTTTGTCTGGCGAGATTGCTAAGCGTTATGGCAACCAAGGTATGGCTAATGCACCGATCAAGCTAAGTTTGACCGGAACAGTGGGTCAATCTTGGGGTGTTTGGAACGCTGGCGGGTTAGAAATGCGCCTTGAAGGTGATGCTAACGATTACGTCGGTAAGGGTATGACGGGCGGTAAACTGGTCGTTTATCCACCAAAAGCCTCTGAGTTTAGATCTGAGAAGACCTCGATTGTTGGTAATACCTGCTTATATGGCGCTACCGGCGGTAAGTTGCTTGCGGCAGGTCGTGCAGGTGAGCGTTTCGCGGTTCGTAACTCTGGTGCTCATGCGGTCGTTGAAGGCGCAGGGGATCACTGTTGTGAATATATGACAGGCGGAATGGTGTGCGTACTGGGTAAAACTGGCTATAACTTCGGTGCGGGTATGACGGGCGGTTTCGCTTATGTACTCGACCTAGATAATAGCTTTGTTGACCAGTACAACCATGAGCTTGTGGATATTAACCGCATCAATAACGAATTTACTGAAGGTTATCGTAACCACTTGCGTGGAGTAATCACCGAGTTCGTTGCAGAGACTGGCAGTGCTTGGGGTCAAGAAATCCTAGAAGATTTCGATGGCTTTGTTGGTAAGTTCTGGTTAGTTAAGCCAAAAGCTGCAGATTTACAGCAGTTGTTAGATAACATGCGCGCTCGTCCAGAGTAAGCGCTTTAATAAATGCTGGGCCTGTATTGCTGTTAACAGTGGTAGGGCCCACGGACGAGTGAGAGAGGTTCGAAATGACTGAACGTCTGAATAATAATTTTCAGTTTGTACAGGTAGGCCGTAAGGACCCTGTGAAGAAAGCAATGAATGCTCGTACTGAGCAGTTTGTTGAAATTTATCAGCCATTCCAGCAGGAACAGGTTGCTCAGCAATCACATCGCTGTTTAGAGTGTGGTAACCCGTATTGCGAATGGAAATGCCCTGTGCATAACTTCATTCCTAACTGGTTGAAGCTAGCGACAGAAGGCAATATTTTAGAAGCGGTTGAGCTGAGTCATCAGACCAACTCTTTGCCAGAGGTTTGTGGTCGTGTTTGTCCGCAAGATCGCTTGTGTGAAGGTGCTTGTACATTGAACGACGGCTTTGGTGCTGTGACTATCGGTAATGTTGAAAAATACATCACAGATACCGCATTCGCCATGGGCTGGAAACCTGATATGTCTAACGTTAAGTGGACAGATAAGAAGGTTGCCATTATTGGTGCCGGTCCTGCGGGAATCGGCTGTGCTGATGTCTTGGTACGTAATGGCGTTAAGCCGGTTGTTTTTGATCGTCACCCTGAAATCGGTGGTCTATTAACCTTCGGTATTCCAGAATTTAAACTGGAAAAAGAAGTGATGATTAACCGTCGTAAAGTATTCGAAGAAATGGGCGTAGAGTTCCGTTTGAATACTGAGATCGGTAAAGACATTGAGTTCCAAAGCATTATTGATGAGTACGATGCCGTTTTCTTAGGTATGGGTACTTATAACTACATGAAGGGTGGCTTCCCAGGTGAAGACCTTCCGGGCGTTCATGATGCATTGGATTTCTTGATCTCCAACGTTAATCGCAATATGGGCTTTGAAAAAGACGAAGCAGACTTTATTTCGATGAAGGGTAAGCAGGTAGTCGTACTGGGTGGTGGTGATACCGCGATGGACTGCAACCGTACCTCTATTCGTCAGGGTGCTGAATCAGTATCTTGTGCTTATCGTCGTGATGAAGCCAATATGCCAGGCTCTGTGCGTGAAGTTCAGAATGCTAAAGAAGAAGGTGTTAACTTCTTATTTAACCGCCAGCCTGTTGCCATTGTTGGTGAAGATAAGGTTGAAGGTATTAAGGTTGTTTCTACTGAGTTGGGTGAGCCAGACGAGAATGGTCGTCGTCGTCCACAGGTAATTGAAGGATCTGAAGAGATCATACCTGCAGATGCGGTATTGGTTGCTTTTGGCTTCCAGCCTAGTCCTGCTCCTTGGTTTAGCGATTTCGGTATCGAAATCAATAGCTGGAAGGGTGTTATTGCTCCTGAAAAGCAAGCCTTTAAGTTCCAAACCACTAACGAAAAAGTATTTGCCGGTGGTGATATGGTTCGTGGTTCTGACCTAGTTGTAACAGCAATCTGGGAAGGCCGTGAAGCCGCGGATGGCATTATGGATTATCTAAAAGTTTAGAATATCGATAATTTGCTGCCTGATACTAAAAACGCGACGAAAGTCGCGTTTTTTCGTTGTGGCATGTAAAGATTTGATAAAATATTGTTATGTTTTGTGTATAGCCTTCCGCGGATTATAAGTGCTAATATATTACACAATAATAATATTTGGATTCTCAGCTTAGATCATCCGGCTCGATGGTTATGTTGAATCGCTTAGGGATTTATTCCATGGAGTTATATAAATGAACCTTGTTAAACTAACATCATTGTCTTTGTGTATGGCAATGCTAGCCGCCTGTGGTGGCAGCGGCCTTGAGGAGAATGCAGAAACCGCGGGTTCTGAAACGTCGACAAGCAGCGGAGAAACGAGTTCTGATACTAATAATCAATCCCCTGATAGTGCCATTGCGGCGGAGTTAAAATTTGGCTCTGGCAATGGGGCTGATTTCTTACCGGGACAACTGACTTTAGGCAGTAGCTACTCAATGCTAGGCGGAGAACTTCAGATTACCGCCGATGTAGTTGACTCCAATAATGGTAATGCGGCCCTGGCCCAAAGTTATCAATTTCAATTTAGTTCTACCTGTTCTAGCAACAATCCTGCGCAAGCCGCTTTTAGTGTCGATAAGGTCGGTAGTACTTCAGGCAGCGCGACGGTAACCTATCAAAATATTAATTGTAAAAATAGCGATACCATCACGGCTACTTTATATACTGCCGATGGTAGCCAAGCGCTAGCGACAGCCTCATCGATTGTCGACGTTTCGATCCCTAAGCTTGGTTTTGGCAGTGGGGCAGACTTCATCTCTGGCAAGATAAGTGGTGAGGTAATTTTGCTTGATAAGACGTCTACTAAGTTAGAGGTCAATGCTGTTGATCAACTGAATCTAAATGCCATTATTAATAGTGATGATTATTTCGTCCAGTGGACATCCAGCTGCTCCGCATCAAGCTTCAGTATTATTAAGCAGTCTCTTGCGAGCGCAAACGCAGTGACCCGCTATGATGCTAATACCTGCACCGGTAATGATACGGCGACGATCACTCTTTATGCCAGCAAGAGCCCGACGATAGCCATTGATTCGGCTTCGGTTATTCTTTCGATTGGTGAAACGGCAAGTACCAGTGAAGTGCCTAAGTTAGGTACCGGAAATGGCAGTGAGTTTAATCTAGGGCAGTTAGATTTGAGTGCGAATTATGTCTTAGCCGGTGGCACTATGGTTATTGGGGTTAATGCGGTTAATGTCCTCGATTCTAATGCCTTATTAAAAAATAATTATCTTTATAAATTCGCTTCTAGCTGTGCTACTGGATACTCTCGCTTCAGTTCTGATCTTGTTGCTAGTTCAATTGGGCAGGTAAATAATACTTATTTTAATCAGACCTGTTCTGGTAGTGATACCATCACAGTTGAATTGTATGATATTGCAGCGGATGTGAATGCAGACGCACCATTAGCAAGCGCCAGCGCTACCTTTAATACAGCAATGCCAAAACTTGGTTTTGCGAGTGGCGCCGATTTTATTGATGGTACTATATTAGGTAATACAAACTTAGTCGATCAGGCATCAACTAAGTTACAAGCGACCGTTATTGATCCATTAAACGTCAATAAAGTTTTAACAAATGCTGATTATTACATCTCTTGGCGCGACGATTGTATCGATGCTGAATCGGCTTTTAGCATCACCACGCAAAACATTAGTGCTCCCATCGAAACTCGTTATGATGCCGACGCGGTTCTTTGTAAAACACCTCGTATTACCCTAGAGCTATTTAATCAGTTCGATGAAGTACTGGATTCTATCGAGACCGATTTAACCATCGCAGAAGGCTTAGAGCCCGAGCAACCCATGATAGGAACTGGATTAGCGACAAGCTTTGTAAAAGGGGCTTTAGAACTTTCTGAGAGCCCGATTTCAGCCAAGCAAACCGTGGCTATTTCGGTCAATATTGTTGATGGTAAAGATGGGCAATTCAGTTTATTAAATAATTCTGAATACGCAGTCAGGTTCGATTCTATCTGTGTCACCGATGGCAGGGCAGCTTTTGACAAGGAGCAAAGAAGAACAACCTCGGGTCAAGTGACTGTGTATTACACGGCAAGTGGTTGTGCGGGCGAAGATCGTATTAATGCTACGCTGTATGCAGTGGATAATAATGTTGTGTTATCTGACTCTTCTCTGGCCGTAGCCACGACTGTGCTTAATATTAATAACCCAGCGATTAATAGTATCGAGTATCAAGATATGACGACTCGACAGATTGCGATGAAAGGCATTTCTTATAGCGATTTACCCGAAGTCACCGCAGTCACTTTCTTAGTAAAAGATGAATACAATAATCCGGCTAGTGGCAAAAAAGTATTTTTTACCCTTTCTAATCCTTCGGTGGATGCGACCCTATCAGGGATTCAAAATGCCAATGGCGAAGTTGAAGTGACGACCAATGCCGATGGTATAGCGACCGCTTTTGTAAACTCAGGGTCAAGCCATGGTTTAGTCTCTGTTATGGCAGAAATTACTCGTAAAAGTTATGGGGTTGGAGATGATGCCCTTGAACTCGCCGATAGCGATAGAATACGTACCCAATCCTTTGGGATCAGTATCACTACGGGTTTACCCGTACAGCCTTCTTTTACTATGGTAGCGGATAAATACAACCCACGAGGTTGGGACATTTTAGGCGAAGAGGTCGAAGTGACAGTCAACTTAAATGACCGTTATCAAAACCCGGTACCAGACGGTACCCGAGTTAACTTTATTACTGATGGCGGTAAAGTTGAGCCAAGCTGTGAAACCAAAGAAGGCATGTGTTCAGTGAAGTGGACCTCTGCCAAACCCTTACCTGGTTTTAATAAAGATAATGACCCTTTGGTGAAGCAGAAGAGTAATCAATTTAATTTAGATGGTAGTAAGCAGCTGCATCCGACCAACGATCCAACCTCTGATTTTTATTTTAATAGAGTACCAGGAAAAAGTAATGAGCGTTTATGTGGTGATGGTAGTCTAGCGCAAGATGCGAGTGCCATTTGTGATGAATATCGCTTAGTCGATGAAGATGATGCTTGGAATGGTGGTCGCTCTGGTGTGGTTACTATTTTAGCTTATACCCAAGGTGAGGTTGATTTCTCTGATGGTATTGGCAAAGAAGGTAATGGCCGTTTTGATGATGGGGAATCCTTCTTCCCTATGGCAGAAGCTTTTCTAGATGCGAATGAAGATGGTATTTATACGGCCCCTACGGTGAATAACCCTTTCGAAGAACTGATTGAATTTGATAATAATGGCCGCTATACCTTAGCGCCGAATACCTACCAGGGTGGCAATTGTACCGATAGTGCACGTGCACTAGGTCATTGTGCGGCACCCGTTCATATTCGCCAAAGTATTCAGCTAATTATGGCATCTGATTTTGTAGCGATGAAGTTGGATGAGGTAGTCGGTCAGAAGTCTGGGAGCTTACCGGTAGATGAATGTGTTAATGTTTATAATGAAAATCAAGTTGAGTTCAAGTTTTCTGTCTCAGATTATAATGGCAATGTTCCGCGTTATGGTCTGCCTTTAACATTTAGCTCGGTTGGATTTGATATTGTTAAAATACCGGATCCTGTCGGCAATAAAAACGATACTTATGCTCATACCTTTTCGACCATTGTAACGTCTGATAAAACCTATAGTAATGATACTCCTAGGTTGTTCGCTGCTCATCCAGTTGCAGGAGAGGCTGGCTCAGTTCGTCTTCCTGAAATAACCGATGACCCTAGAATTAAAATTGTCACCACGGACTATTTAAGAAATGTCTCGGCCGGCGCGCAGATCATTGCCTTTCAATTTCTTGATAGTTGCGGTAAACCACCTAGACCTTCCGATATTATTATTTTTGAATTAACCGGTTTAGATGTGCTGAGTTATAACAAAGAAGCCAATATCACGATTGATGATGTGACCAATGATAAAAGTTTCGAAGCATCCGAAAATACTTTAGGGAAAGCAGAACTAACCAAACCACGCTCGGATTATTTCCAAATATACGGTAAAGAATTACGGGATAACGGCGAGATTTTCTTAGAGATTAAAAAATCTGTGGATGCCGCAACTGTGGTCGCTGCAGAAGCAGAGGCGGTTGCTAAAGAAAGCCACCGCGATGAAGTTAAAGCCGATTACGATAGCGCCAAAGCAAGTGCAGATAGCGCGACGCAAAACTACAATGCAGCACTGATAGCGGCGACGACTAAAGCGCAAGAACTGAGTGAGGCGGAAGCTATTGCGGCGGTTAAAGCACAAGACTTAATCGATGCCCAAGCAGCTCGTGACGCCTTGCCTGATGGTGACCCAGGAATAGCAGACGCAGACCAAGCGGTTGCCGATGCTGAAGCGGCAAAAGCCGTCGCCGACGATAACGTTATTGATAAGCAGACTGAGAAGACTGCAGCCGATAATTTCGTCGCTTCCCGCTTGGTGATCAAAACCGATAAAGATAATATAGCAGCCAGTGCTAAAGCGACTTTTGATGCTGCTGCCAACCAAGCAGAAATTGCGAGAAAAGAAGCCGACGCCATAGCAGAAGCCTCTAAGCTAGCGAAAGGGACGATCAAGGTGCGTGCAATTAATCGCGCGGCGGATGGTTTGGAAACTAATAATAGCTTTGATGTTAGGCTTTAATAGGCTGCTTGGTTTGTGGTCATTCTTTATTTGTGACCACTCTTTGTTTGAGGCTAATTAGCGCCTGATACGGCTTACGAGCAGATGAAACTATGCCGGACGTTCTACAAAGGACTTTCGGCATTTGCTTGAATTGCGCTTAATATATAGCTACTAGTCTCGAATTATCGTCAATTCTGTGAACTTAGTAGTTCCTTTCTAATCATTACCGCCTGTTACAAACTATTTTAAAAAGCTATGCTAGCCTTTAACTATTAAGTGGTTTGTTCTGAGGTGACATGATGCGGGTTAATAATCTTTCGGCAGTATTTCTGACTGCAGTCTTTTTGACTGCTTGTGGTGGTGGCGGTAGTCCCGATAGTGAAAGTTCCTCGACAGGAAATACGACAACAACGGGAGATGGTACTAATGTTACGACGGATACCAACCAAAGTACGTTAGTGCCTGCACTAGGGGTTGTTTCGGGCAGCTCTTATACCGATGGCATTATAAAATTAGGCATAGCTGAAAATACCGAATTAGCCGCCGGTGGTAATATTGAGGTGAGCGTCAACGTGGTTGATACTGCCTCAGGAAACGCGGTGATATCAGGCGCTCAATACGGGGTACGCTTTAGCTCTGAGTGCTCTGAACTGACGCCACCAAAAGCCACCTTTGAAAATCCAGAGCAGTTCACTACCAATGGCTCAGTATCGACCCGCTACCAAGCTGAAGGTTGTGCTGGGGAAGATAAAATTACCGCGACCTTGTTTGAAGCGGATAGCGGCACTATCACTGGAACGGCTTTAGATGCTGCAATTGGAGTTGTGACAGTAGCGTTAGCAGAAGTTAACAATATTGAGTACATAGAGGCTTCTGCGTCTTCAATCGCGTTGAAAGGCTTAGGTCATGCGGTATTACCGGAAACAAGCGCGGTGAGCTTTGCGGTAAAAGACGAATTCAATAAACCTATCTCTGGTAAAAATGTTGTTTTCACTTTAAGTAATAACTCTGTTGGTGTGACCCTGGCTGGGGATTCAGACTTGGATGGCAGTGTGGAAGGCACAACTAATGGTGATGGGGTTGCTATTGCCTATGTAAACTCCGGCTCTACCCACGCGTCTATCTCAGTCATTGCGACCACCACAAAAAATACCGGAGGTAGTATTTCTACTCAATCATTTCCTATTGCCGTAACCACGGGTATTGTTGATCAGAATAGTTTTAACCTTGTCGCTGATGTCCGTAACCCCCATAGCTGGGATATTGATGGTACTGAAATAACCTTTTCCGTACGGGGAGCAGATTCATTTCAAAACCCGATTCCTGATGGCACTGTGATTAATTTTATGGCCGAATCTGGTCAGGTTTCACCGACTTGTACTACCTCGGGTGGTGGCTGTTCGGTTACATGGACCAGTACCGACCCAAGACCTGGCACTATGTTGGATGGCAGTTTAAGAACCGATGCGGCTGGCTTTCCGGGCTATGACGCTAATTGGACAGGTGGTCGTGCAGGCGTGGCCAGTATACTCGCTTATACCTTAGGTGAAGCGGGCTTTGCGGATGCTAATGGCAATGGATTATTGGAGACATCAGAATCTTATTACACCATGGCAGAGGCGTTTTTGGACGCGAATGAAGACGGTAATTTTAATGCCGCGGATAATGAAAATCCGTACGAAAAACTGATCGACTTTGATGATAATGGTAGCCAAACCGCGGCTCCTGCCAACTATCAAGGAGTCTCTTGTACGCAAGATGCTATGACCGCAGGGCATTGCGCAGAGCTAGTACATGTGCGTGATCAGTTAAGGTTTATTGTCGCCGATGGTGGGCCAGCGACTATCACATTAACTGGTATTAGTGGATCGAATACGGCGGATCTAACGGCCGCAACCTGCATTAATGTGCGAGATGAATCGCCACTGACCTTTAACTTTAATGTGATGGACAGTAATGGCAATATTCCTCCTATCGATACTGCGGTAGCGTTTACCGCAGAGGGTTTTGAGATGGTAGGAGCAGCGCCAAAAAGTGTGCCTGAAGGTTTCAGTACTGCAGGCATTAACTATTCAGTCTCAATTAAAGAAGACGATACCTTTGAAAATGGTAATGCGATTTTTGAGGTCACGTCTATCCGTGAAAATGTTACTGCTTGGAGCTCGCAAACGTTAACCGACGACCCTAGAATACTGGTAAGCACTGACACGTATTTTCTTGATGTATCCGCAGGCACTCAAAGCGTAGATTACAGCTTTAGAGATGCGTGTGGTAATCCACCGGCGGCTAACGATGTTATCCTATTTGAATTGGATGGGGTGCAGTTAAATAATCATGGTGGTGGAACAAAGCGCCAGTTTAGTGGTGCCGATTTGACCAACGGTGATTTAACCATAGTCTATGAAACAGATGGAACTCCTGGGGATGGTGAAGTAAAGATTACCACCATTAAATCAGGTTTCAGCTCTGAAACTATCTATGAAATCACTGACTAAAATCAGGATAGCGACATCAAACCCAGCCTAGCGCTGGGTTTTTTGTTATTATATTCCCCATCTTTAAATCTGAAGTCGAAAATGTCCATGTCAGAACTAAAAAACGATCGCTTTTTACGCGCCTTATTGCGTGAGCCAGTAGACCAAACCCCCGTATGGATGATGCGCCAAGCTGGCCGTTATCTGCCTGAATATCGTGCTAGCCGTGCGACTGCGGGTGATTTTATGAGCCTATGTAAGAACCCTGAGTTCGCTTGTGAAGTCACCATGCAACCGTTAGAGCGCTATCCATTGGATGCCGCGATCTTGTTCTCTGACATTCTAACGATTCCGGATGCTATGGGCTTAGGCCTGTATTTTGAAACGGGTGAGGGCCCTCGTTTTAAAAAAATCGTGCGTACAGAGAAAGATGTTGCTGCCTTAAAGGTAACGAATACTGCCAAGGACCTTTCTTATGTGACGGATGCGGTCAGTACCATTCGTCGTGAGCTAAATGGTCGTGTGCCGCTCATCGGTTTTTCGGGTAGCCCTTGGACACTCGCTACCTATATGGTCGAAGGGGGGTCATCGAAGGATTTCCGTCACGTGAAAGCCATGATGTACGATACACCAGAAGTGATGCATCAGTTATTGGATGTACTGGCGGATTCGGTAACAGAATATTTAAACGCGCAAATTGACGCGGGCGCGCAAGCCGTTCAGATCTTTGATACTTGGGGTGGAAGCTTAAGTGATGTCTGTTATCGCGAGTTCTCGTTAAAGTATATGAATAAGATTGTCGCTGGTTTAAAGCGTGAAAATGAAGGTCGTAAGGTCCCCGTCATATTATTCACTAAAGGGGGTGGTCAATGGTTAGAGACTATGGCCGATTCTGGTTGTGATGCGTTAGGCATCGACTGGACTACGGATATGGGTAATGCACGTAGTCGTGTTGGCGACCGTGTTGCTTTACAAGGTAATATGGATCCTTCTGTCTTGTATGCTAAGCCAGCGACCATTCGCGCCGAAGTTAAGCGCATCTTGCAGAGCTATGGCCCAGGTTCTGGCCATGTCTTTAACCTAGGGCATGGAATTCACCAGTTTGTCGATCCAGTTCATGCCGGAGCATTCGTCGAAGCCGTTGGTGAGATTAGCCGAGAGCTGCACAAATAAAGGTTTATTTGCCTTATAAAAGCCCGCTTTATGCGGGTTTTTTTGTTTTTATCATCTATTCTAAAGCGAGATAGATACGTCAATGACCAAAGTTGACGAATCAATATCCCCGGGTTATCCAGTAGGTAGAATTAGTGAACTAGTGTAGAATGCGTCGCGAAAAATAGGTCAAAGTTAAGCAATAGCGATAGGCGAATTGGTAATGACAGTTAAAACAGTAGATGCCTTGTTGGTAGGTGCCGGAGCGATGAGCACAACCTTGGCGATGATGCTCAACAAACTCGATCCATCTTTAAAAATCTGCATGGTTGAAAGGCTCGATCAAGTTGCTCATGAAAGTACCGATGGCTGGAATAACGCGGGTACAGGTCATGCCGCCTATTGTGAATTAAACTATACGCCGGAAGATGAGTCGGGCCAGGTCAACATTTCTAAAGCCTTAGATATCAATGCTTCTTTCGAAGTGACTCTACAATTTTGGTCTCACCTAGTTAAAACCGGCGCACTTCCTGGGCCGAGTAATTTTATTAATCGTACCCCGCATAAAAGCTTTGTTTGGGGTAAGAAAAACGTTGAGTTTCTGCGTAAACGCTTTGAATTAATGAGCGCTCATCATTTATTTTCGAGCATGGAATACAGTGAAGATCCGGCCAAATTAGCCCAGTGGATGCCACTCGTCATGGCGGATCGTAAGAGCAATGACCCTGTTGCTGCGACAAGTGTAGAGCATGGCTCGGATGTCGATTTTGGTTCTTTAGCGCGTAATATGGTTTCTCATCTTGAAGCGCAAGAAAACTTTGAATTATTATTGGGCCACTCTGTTGAAGATATGAAGCGCAGTAGCACTGGTGGTTGGTCAGTACTCTTAGAAGATAATAAAAGCGGTGAAGTGACGCGTATTCGCTCTAAGTTTGTCTTTTTAGGTGCAGGCGGTGGTGCTTTACCTTTGTTGCAGAAGTCTGATATTCCAGAATGTAAAGGTTATGGGGGCTTCCCTGTTAGTGGCCAATGGTTAGTCTGTACTAAGCCTGAAATTGCGAATCAACATCAAGCAAAAGTCTATGGTAAAGCGGCTATCGGCGCACCACCTATGTCAGTTCCCCACTTAGATACCCGAGTGATCAATGGTGAACGTGCTTTATTATTTGGTCCATTTGCCGGTTTCACTACGAAATTCTTGAAGCAAGGTTCTGTTATGGATCTTCCGGCTTCTGTAAAAGCCGGCAACCTTAAACCTATGTTTTCGGTGGGTATAAATAATATGGCGCTGACGAAATACCTGATCAGTGAAGTATTCCAATCGGACAAATCTCGTATGGAATCTTTAAGGGAATATTTCCCTGCCGCGAAAGATGAAGATTGGACACTAGCGAATGCGGGCCAGCGTGTACAGATCATCAAAAAAGATGAAAAAGGCAAAGGTAAGTTAGAGTTTGGTACTGAAATTGTGGCCGCCGCTGATGGGACTTTAGCGGCGTTACTAGGGGCTTCTCCTGGTGCTTCTACGGCAACTCAAACTATGATTGATGTTATCGAACGCTGCTTTAGCGAGAAGCTAGAAAGTGAAGGTTGGCACGAGCGTTTAAAAGCGATGATTCCTTCTTATGGTGAATCGCTAATCGACAATGCTGAGCTATTGAATACCGTTCGCCAAGATACCTTGAGTACCCTTGAATTGAAGTAGCGGCTACTAAAGTCGCCTTGAAGAGAAAAAAGCGCTATTGATTAGCGCTTTTTTTTTGCATAAATAGTGCGGAACAAGGTCATCTCGATATTAGAGCTCGATATTAGCGATAGTAACGTTTTACGCGGGGCGTTAGCTGACAAAATAGCTCGTAGCTAATAGTGTTACACAATGTCGCAACTTCATTCGCATTAATGTGTTCACCCCAAAGTTCAACATCACTGCCTACGCCTACGTCAGCTAATTCACTAATATCAATACACAGCATGTCCATAGATACCCGGCCTATTATCGGTAAGCGTTTTCCTTCGCACCAGACTGGGGTGCCTGCGGGGGCACTACGAGGATAACCATCACCATAGCCAATAGCGACGACGCCTATGCGGGTATTTTTAGTGGCGGTCCAGCTATCACCGTAACCCAGAGTTTCACCCGCTTTCATGGTATGACTAGCAATGATCTTAGATTGCAGTGTCATCACAGGCTTTAATAAAGGGTCGTATTGGCTCGCAGCAATGAACGGCGAACTGCCATATAGCATAATGCCGGGACGGCTGATGTTATCGCAGACCTGAGGCCAGCCAATAATGGCGGCACTATTATTACTGGATAAAATCAGCTCGGGCCAAAACTCTTGCTGTTGCTGCAGAACCTCTTCAAGTCGTTGAAACTGGCTGAGGGTCTTGTCATAATTTAGATCATCGGCACAAGCAAAGTGACTCATCAATACCTTAATATTGAGCCCAGCATGGCGACATTGAGCAAAAACTTCTAAGCATTCATCGAGGCGGAAGCCTAAGCGATTCATGCCACTATCAAGTTTAAGCCAAAGTTTAAGAGGGTTGAATTTTGACTCGGATAAAAGGATTTCAAGCTGGCTAGGGTGGTGCAGAACCATCTCGATATCGTATTCAATTGCACTGCGCCATTCTGCTTCGTCAAAGCCCCCTTCCAGCACTAAAATGGGTTTTTTAATGCCTTGATGGCGTAATGTTAATGCTTCATCCATACAAGCAACAGCAAAGCCGTCAGCGTCTATTAGCGCTTGTGCCACCGCTAATGCACCATGACCATAAGCATCGGCCTTAATAACCGCGTATGCTTGTTGGCTATGCTTCTTTGCCAGTTGATAGTTATCTTTCAAATGCTGCAGATTAATCACTGCTTGAGTTGGACGGGCCATGTTTTTCGCTTAATCAGGAAGACTAAATATTAGGTAGGGTTTATTATGTCAGGCTGCGCAGTCGTAAACTAGCGTTGAGCCTAAAAGATCGTTTCTAATTGATAGAGTTGTTAAATTAATGCACCCATTGATTGCTGATAAAACCTTGGTTTTCTCCCCAGCACTTGCCGCAACCATTGGCTTGGAAGAGGCGATTGCTCTGACCTGGCTGAATGATATTGCGCAAGCTATGGGAGGCATACAATGGCATGTGAATAATGACCAAGTGCGCCAAGTCTTTCCGTTTTGGGATGATCAAAAAATTCGTCTAGTATTACGTCACTTGCATGAAAAGGGCTTAGTGCAGCTAATCTCACCACTATTTCCTGATGCCCCCCAGTTAATTTATTGTTTCCCTGCGCAGCAAAAGCCAGCAGTCGCAGCCACTGAATATGCGCTTGAGCCGGTCTTTCAGGAGCATAGAGCATCCCCGGAGCATAGAGCATCTCAGGAGAACAGGGCTCAGCCAAGTTCTCATCAGCCGATGCAGCAGCAATGGCAGCCAACTCGTGATGGCTTGAATCGCTTACAGCAACACGGCATTCCTGATAGTTATAGCTTGTCTAAGTTAGATGAGTTTATTTTACAGGCTCGGGAAAACGGCAATAACCGCAATGATTGGAATACCCAGTTTTTCCGTTTTATCAAAAAACACTGGGTATATACACAAACTGATGCCCATAAAAAGCAGCAGCGCTTAGCTGAGAAAGCCTCATTTAGTACCAGTCATACTCAAGCACCAGATCGCCAAGAGCGCTTTCAAGCCCGTCGTGAAGAGGCAGGACCGATCGCTCAACAGTGGCAGCCTAGTTTAGATGCCCAGCAGATCTTGCAGCGTGCGGGTATTAAACCGCAGTTTATTCAAGATTCAATTCCTGAATTTGTCCTCTATTGGCAGGAGCGTGGAGATGCGCATAAAACCTGGAATACCAAGTTTATTCAGCATGTGCGCCAGCAGTGGGCACGCTATTCTTCCTCTTTAGAGCACTCATCCATACCGACTCGGATTGGTGATGACTGGCAGCCAGATAATGACTGTTATGATATTCTGGCAATGGCGCATATCGATGTGCAGTATGCGAAAAGTTTAATTCCTGAATTTATCTTGTATTGGCGCGACTCCAACCAGTTACAAACCAGTTGGAATAGTAAGTTCTTACAGTATGTTAAGCAGCAATGGGCTAGACAGTTAAATCAAGGCAATCAAATAGGTGGACAGGCAAATGCGAGATCGCAAAACGGTACTCAATCCAATTCTGAACCAGGTTACGCAACAGCTGCAGCAAGTAGACAGCGCCTCACCGACACAGACTGGTAATGAGAAAGCCTATCGTGCTCAAAAGCCTTTAGATATTGAACAGAAGTCGGCCATTAACCAAGTTTTTGAGCTCTTCCGCTTTAATTATCATAATCAGTTTTTGAAGGCTTTTCCTGATCACGATACTGTGATTATGGCGAAACAGTTATGGGCGCGTTTATTAGTCGATTTTCCCGCTGACACCATAATGTTTGCCGCTGAACAGGTGGTTAAGCAGCAAAAATTCTTACCAAACGTACACGATGTGGTCGAGGCATGTCAGTCTTCCGCGCATAAGTTATTAGGTATGCCGGATGCACATTCAGCCTACATTGAAGCCTGCCGTGCTCCTTCCCCGAAAAAAGAATATAACTGGAGCCATCCGGCGGTGTATTACGCTGGGCGCGCAAGTGATTGGTTCTTTTTAGCCAATACTATTGAGTCGAAAGCCTTTCCTGTCTTTGCGCGTAATTATGCCATATTAGTAGAGAAAGTAGCGGCCGGTGAGAGTATCGAAATTGAGTTGCCGAAAGCGCTGCCAGAACATATTGAAAAGCCGTTAGAACGCAAAGACTTACAGCAAAAAATGAAACAGCTCTTAAGTGATTTGAATAAAAGCTAATGCTTTTATTACAATTGCTGTTCAAATCTTCCTAGATTTTAGCGTGATAAGGCCGCAGCTTTCAATTCTACCAACTACACTGATTGTATGAATAATAGACAGTTTGTTGAAGGAATTGATTGAGGCGGCTATGAAATTTACCAATATATTGTTTGTAACCGATGGCATTAGAGAAAATACTGATGCCTTAAAGGACCTGCTGGTCGCGTGTAAGGTTGATACTAAAACCTTAACCTTATTGGCCGTAATGCCGAAGCTGCCAGAATCTCTTTTGGGTTATTCCGATAAAATAAAAAATGATATTTTATCCAGTTTAAAAAATGAATTTATAGCGGCCACGAATGCGACTGAGCAAAGCCATTTGAAGGTCGAATACGAATTTATTGCCGCCGATAATGTTATGGGAACCATACTGGATAAATTGGCCAGCTCTCATTATGACTGTCTAGTGAAAGTTGCCGAAGATAAGTTGGGTAGACACAAGGGTTTTGAAGCGCTGGATATGAACTTGATCCGCAAATCTCCTTGCCCAATTTGGATAGTCAAAGGCAAGCATCAAGCCGATGAGAATCCAATGAAATTGGCCGTTGCAATTGATGCAAGCCTAAATACAGAGGAATCCTATAAGCTGGCCGTTAGGCTATTAAGGTGTGCAGATTCCATAGCTAAACGCTTTTCTGTGCCGATAGAGATTGTTTCTTGTTGGTCTTCGGTCGTTGAGCTCGCCCAAAATGAACCTTTTGTGAACATTTCTGCGCAAGAGATTGAAAACGATAGAAGAACGACTCAAGAGTCTCAATTGAAGGCATTAACTGAGTTAATTGCTAAAAGTGATATTCAGAGTGAACATGTTATTTGTCAGCGTAATGGCGACCCAGATAAAGAAATTCCTGCGTATACTCTAGAGGCCCAAGTTTCCTTGCTGGTTATGGGTACTTTATCAAGGAGGGGAATTGCAGGCATGCTGGTGGGCAATACGGCAGAGAATGTTATAGCAACTCTGGATAATTCGATTTTAGTATGGCCTGCGAAGCATTTTGCGTAACAGGTATTTTTAGCTGCCCCGATACTCTATGAGTTTAATTAAGTTCAGCATTGAGATCGGATTTTTTTGTTGGGCTCCCCACACGGTGGAGCCAAAGGTAGCCAGCAATACCTGCAAATAGCGACGCGAATAAAATTCCGAGTTTAGCCTGCTCGATCATTTCAGGATGATTGACAAACGCCAGTTCGGCGATGAATATTGACATAGTAAAACCTATGCTGCCGAGCATGGCCGCGCCGAAGATATGCGCCATCTGCACCCCCCGAGGTAGTATCACCCAATCAAGCTTTACGGCTATCCAAGTAAAGCCTGCAATGCCGACAAACTTTCCGATCAGCAGGCCGAAAATCACCCCGAGAGTCACTGGTCGAGAAATGGCGGTGAAGATGTCGGAAAATTCAATTTGTATGCCTGCATTAAACAGCGCAAAAACAGGGAGAACGAAAAATGCGACTGGGGCGTGTAAAGTGTACTCGAGTCTTTGCAGCGGCGTAGCGACGCCTTTCACCCCTTTCTCTATGGTCTGCACTACTGTGATTAAGCGCTGATTTTGTAAAATACTTTCCCCGGGCTTAAAGCTCGAATCATATTGATCTAACAGCTCACGCATCTTGATGCCAAAAGAACTAGGGTCAAAGCGAGGCAATGCTGGGATGGTAAAGGCTGTGATAACACCGGCTAGGGTTGCATGCACCCCAGACTTAAGCAGTGCCAGCCATAACAAGGTACCTAATACAAAATAGCCAAATGGCTGTCGCACCCCAATTAAATTTAATAACAACATGAAGCCTGTTATCAATGCGCCCAGTAATAGAAATTGCCAAACCAATTGTTCGGTATAAAACAGTGCGATCACAACTACAGCCCCTAGGTCATCAACGATCGCTAAAGCAACTAAGAATGTAATTAAGGTCTTAGGGACACGCCCCGCTAAAAGGGCAATAACCCCTAATGAAAAAGCAATATCGGTCGCCATGGGAATGCCCCAGCCACGAATCGCATCACCGGAGGGATTAACTAAAAAATAAATAACGGCAGGGCAAACCATGCCTCCAATCGCGGCAATAATAGGCAAGGCTGCTAAGCGTGGGCTAGCTAACTCACCTACCAAGATTTCCCTTTTTAATTCCAAGCCAACGACGAAGAAAAACAAGGTCATCAGACCATCATTCACCCAATGGTGTAAGGTTTTATTAAAACTCCATTGGTCTATATTAAGCCCGACTGTGGTATGTAATAAGTGCTGATAGCCTTCGCTGAAAGCACCATTCGCTAGTATTAGGGCGACCGCAGCAGTAAACAGTAATATTAACCCCCCGGTAGCTTGATGCTTAACGAAGCGTTCAAAAGGGGTGAGCATATGAGAAAAGGTTTTTTCCCACGGAGCGTAGATCATTCTAAATCTTTGCTCAGCAATATCTTTAGGATCGTCGTTCATGATTGAGCTCTGTTTATTTCTTGTTATGTAGATCAGAGATAAATTGAGTATCTTGTAGCGAGACTATTTTAGTTAGAATTTAGTCAGACAATCTTATTTTTAAAGATACACATAGTATAAGCCTATACCAGAGGATCAAAATGAGCCAGTTACTCGTCATCATCCCAATTGCCTTCATAACCCGCTGCTAGGTTCTCAAAGCGGGTATATTTACCCACAAACGCTAGACGGTCAGTGCCGATAGGGCCGTTACGGTGCTTGCCGGTAATAATTTCGGCAATGCCTTTATCTGGAGTATCTTCGTTATACACTTCATCACGATAAATAAAGGCGATGATATCCGCATCCTGCTCGATGGCACCCGATTCACGTAAATCCGACATGACCGGGCGTTTATTAGGGCGTTGCTCCAAAGAACGGTTTAGCTGCGACAGGGCAATGATAGGGCAGCTAAATTCTTTGGCGATGGCCTTCATACTACGAGAAATCTCTGAGATCTCTTGCGAGCGGCCCTCAGAAGGCCCAGAAACACGCATTAGCTGCATATAATCCACCATCACAAGGGCAAGGTCATTATCGTTCTCTCGATACACCTTACGGCAGCGAGCGCGCATATCTTGTGGGGTGAGGGCTGGGGTATCATCAATGTAGAGTGGTAAATCTTTTAATATGTTTACCGCCGATGAAAGGCGAGGCCAATCATCTTCAATTAACTTACCACTACGAATGCGAGTTTGATCAATTTTACCGATGGACGATAGCATACGCATGACGATGGACTCAGATGGCATCTCCATACTGAATACGATACAAGGGCGTTTAGTCGCGACCAGTGCATTCTCTACAAGATTCATCGCATAGGTTGTTTTACCCATAGAAGGACGACCAGCAACAACAATCATATCGGCTTTTTGGAAGCCTGACGTGCGGTTATCAATTTCGGTAAAGCCCGAAGTAAGACCACTTAATCCTTCAGGTTTATTAAATAATTCATCGAGCTGATCTAGGGTGTTTTTTAGAATAGGGCCAACTACCACTGGGCCACCTTCTTTGCGGTTACCCTCGGCAATTTGAGCGATTTTCTGTTCTGCATCCGAAAGGATGTCGAGGGAGTTTTTCCCTTCAGGCTCATACGCCGCTAGGGTAATTTCACTGGCCGCTTCGATTAAACGACGTTGTTGCGAGCGTTCTTTTACGATTACCCCATACGCGCCGCTATTGGCGGTCGAAGGGGTCATATCGGCGAGCTCGCTCAAATAAGCAATGCCACCGACGTCATCTAAGGTGCCTAACTCTTCGAGTTCTTCGGCAACGGTTACCACATCAACGGGTTGTTCTTGATCAACCAAAGACTTAATGGCGCGGTAAATATTGCGATGTTTGTGGCTGTAAAAATCAGAATCTTCTAATACTTCTGAAACCGATTCCCAGGCACGATTATCCAGCAACAAGCCACCCAATACCGATTGTTCGGCATCAATCGAGTGCGGTGGTGTTCTTAGGGATAAAACTTGTGAGTCGGTCGTTTTTTCAGTCATTATCAATCTGGTCGTTAATCAATTAGAGAGGGATTATGGGTAGAGCAATCTTGCTTGATTGCATAATCGAGCACCAAAAAAAAGGCACTATTAGCGTGTGCTAATAGTGCCTTAATCTGAAACTTAGATCTAGTGAAGAGATTAGTCTTCAGCAACAACCAATAGTTTCAAAGTAGCAGAAACTTCTGCGTGTAACTGTACAGTGATGTCGAACTCACCTACGTTACGGATAGGACCTGTTGGCAAGCGAACTTCAGCTTTAGCCAATTCAACGCCAGCTTCAGAAGCAAGCTCAGCGATGTCACGGTTACCCAAAGAACCGAACAATTTACCTTCATCGCCTGCTTTAACAGCAACAGTCAATTCGATTTCTTCGATCTTAGTCTTACGAGTTTGAGCAGCAGCTAACTTGTCTGCAGCCGCTTTTTCAAGCTCAACGCGACGAGTTTCGAACTGTTCGATGTTTGTTTTAGTTGCAGGAACTGCTTTGCCTTGTGGCAAAAGGAAGTTACGTGCGAAACCTGGCTTAACAGTAACAGTATCGCCTAGGCCACCTAATTTTGTAACTTTTTCTAATAGAATAACTTGCATGATAATATCCTTAGCACTACAGAGTTGAGACCTTAGTGGTTCAATCAACTGTGTCTTTTAGTCTGCCCCTAATATCGATAAGACTATCGATCAGAGAGACAAAAATTAGTAATGTAAATAGGTAGGGGCCGAATAAAAATACGCTTATATAAAACGCAAATAACCATTGTCCACCTAAATTTTTCATCCCGACAATGCCGTGTACAAACGCTACACCTGCAATGACCAGAGGAATAGTTAAAACTGGCAGGATGCCGCTGATTAACGGAGGTAGGTCTGAGCCAAAAACCAATAATAAAACCACACTCGCGGCGTAGCCGAGAGGTAATTTTAATACATGGAATTCTTCACTATAACCACCTGGGTTATAGAAAGCGGCTTGCCACCAACGGGCTAATAATAGGCATAAAACCATGACTATAGTTTGCACTGCAGCCAATGCCCCAACCATTAAGGGGCCTACTTTAGGTTGAATGTTATGCCAAAGCTCAAGGTTATCCTTTAAAGCTTCTGCTAACATAGTTTCACTTTGCTTTTGTACTTCGGCTAATACCTCGGGCATTAACAGGGGTAAAGCAAGGTAAATCAACACGCCGATACCACTTGCGCTGATTAACGTTAATCTAAGATCAATGCTAGAGCGTAAGATAATCGCTAAAGTCGAAGCGCCAAGGGCTGTGAGTAGGGGCGTTGAATCCCCCATGGCTAACCAAGCAAAGGCTGGTAAGCTACCCCACAAAACCACATTGGCGGCTTCTTTTGCCCCATGACGCAATATAGAAAGCGCCATAAGAGCAGCACCTAACCAGAAGAGTAGAGGAATAAACAGGGTCGCAACAATCGCAATGATTGCGTTGAGTGGTTTATCCATGCTCCATTTGGCGAGGGCTTTAAACATTATTACTACAACCAGCGCTTATTTATGAGCGTCAGTGTATGGCAATAAAGCAATGTAACGAGCGCGTTTAATTGCAGTAGACAATTGACGCTGATACTTAGCTTGAGTACCGGTAATACGGCTTGGAACGATCTTGCCAGTTTCAGTAACGTAGCCTTTCAATGTATCAAGATCTTTATAATCGATCTCTACAACATTTTCAGCAGTGAAACGGCAGAACTTACGACGACGGAAAAAACGTGCCATGGTGAAACTCCTATTCTTCTTCAGCAGGTGCGTCAGCAGCTGCTTCTTCAGTTACAGATTCGTCAGCGGCTTCAGCAACAGGTGCTTCAGTGCGACGGTCATCACGACGACGGTCATCACGGCTTTCAGCCGCTTTAACTGCAGATACTTCAGTAACAGCTTCGTCACGACGAATAACCATGTTACGTAGAACGGCATCGTTATAACGGAAAGAAGTTGTTAGCTCGTCAAGAACTTCTTGAGAACATTCGATGTTCATCAATACGTAGTGAGCTTTATGGATGTTGTTGATTGGGTATGCCAAGTGACGACGGCCCCAGTCTTCCAAACGGTGTACTGTGCCTTCAGACTCTTCGATAGACGCAGTATAACGCTCTACCATTGCTGAAACTTGTTCGCTTTGATCAGGGTGTACCAAAAACACTACTTCATAATGACGCATGTTTAGGCTCCTTATGGTTTGGTTAGCCTTCCAACTACTTTTATAAGTGCTAGTAAGGCAAGGAGTCTTCCGCTGATGACTGTTAAATACTGGCTTGTAGCCAGATTTAGCTGTCTCAGACAGAAAAATGAGCGCGGATTTTATCAGGCTGTTGGATAATATTCAATCAAATAAGCATTTCGTGTGATCATTCAGTAAAGTTGCGCTACTAGGCTTTGCCATTAAAGGCCGCTAGATTAGACTGTGGTCAAAGTAATAATGATAATTATAGAGAGTTCACCATGTTTGATTCGATGAAGTTAGCGTCTATATTTCCCGCTATGGCCCTGGTATTGGGGTTGATAGGTTGTGAGGGGAATAACAGTACTATGACCCAAGGTGGCTCACCGGTGATTATTCCTATCGAGATTGATAAAACCATTGAGGCGCTTGATTGGGATCAAAATAATGAAGTCCTGATGGCATCTCATGCTTATCGCAGTATCGCTAATAATAGTATGTTAGCGACTGTCTATTCTGGGCAATCTGCAATCTTTAAGGGCTTTATCTCTCTGGTACAAGGTTCCCGAGATGTTAACTGTAATGTCAGTGGTTCAATTGATGCTCAAGTAGACGATAATATCTGTCGTGATGTCAATGATGCGGAAGTAGCTTGTAAAACTGACAGTGGGGAAGCCAACCCTGCGGCAAAAGTTGTCAGTAGTGAGCAGCGGGCCATTTTTTATCAGTGTCAAAATGGCATCTTTTCAGGCCAGTACTTTCATGGTCCTTTGCGGGTAGTGAAAACTGACGATACCCGTGTCGAAAACGTGTATATCAATGAGACTAAAATCTCAGCGTTTGCAGAAGTTAATCAGCAAGATGAAAATGGTAACTTTGTATTTAATGCTGATAATGAGGTAGTGAAAGTTCAAGCGACAGACTTTCTATTACAAGACGAATACAATACCTTTTTTATGTCTTATGACTATGACTTGAAAACTGAATTCGATACCAGCTCCGATCGTTTCAGCACTCGCGGCATAGAGGAATGTACGGAAGATGATAAAGAAGAGCCAGTTGAAGGCTCGAATGAAACGGTCTTTGTTCCCGGCACGTCAATTGTTACTCAAGAAACCCTAAGTAGCGATCGAGCGGCCGCCTTACAGCAGCCCTCGCCACAGTTTTCATATACAGAATATACCGACCTTAGCCTAATCGCGGTCAATGATAATTTTCGCTGTGAAGACTTAAATAGCGATAATGATATTGTCAATGAGAGTCTACGTTACGATACGACCTATACTTTAGCGACTAAAGTCGAATCAAAAGCACTGGGTAAAGATACCCAGCTCAATTGGGCGGACTTAGTCATTCCAGCGGATAGAAAAAATATTGAAGGGACGATTACGTTAACCCATACCAATCAAGATACTTCTGAGTATAAGGTGACAGTTGTATTTGATGGTATGGGCGCAGTGACTGTCAATAATGGTTCTTCAATGACAGTTGCAGAGTTTCTGGCTAAAAGTGCGTTAGTCACAGAGTAGTGAGTAGCGTATAGAGAGATAATGTCTTAATCTCTAGCTGATAAAAAAGCCGCCAATCGATCATCGATTGGCGGCTTTTTTGTGCTTCGGGTATGGGCGAAGCAACTCGTCGAAGCAACTTGTTACATCAATGAGTCGCGAGCAATTAGTTAGCCGCTAGTTGCTCAGGCAGTGACTCAATATGCAATGTCTGTGTCGGAAAGGCGCAATCCGCTTCATGCTTATGAATGATAGTTAATATCTGCAGCATCACATCTTGCTTAATATGATGAAACTCGATCCAGTCTGTAGTTTTAGTAAAGGTATAAATAAAGAACTCTAAACTGGAAGCGCCAAAAGTATTGAAATTAACGATTAACGTTTGGTTATCATCAATATCGTCGTGCTCTACCAGCATAGTGCGAACTTCATCTAATATAACCGGTAGCTGTTTTGAATCTTGATAGCGCACACCAATGGTTTCTTTGATGCGTCGATTGCTCATCCGCGATGGGTTTTCAACGGAAATATTGGTAAAAACTGAGTTGGGTACATACAGTGGGCGCTTATCAAAGGTACGTATTATGGTGAGTCGAAAACCAATTTTTTCAACCGTACCTTCAATGCTACGATCCGGAGAGCGAATCCAATCGCCGACCACGAATGGCTTATCGAGATAAATGATGATCGAGCCAAAAAAGTTGGCTAATAAATCTTTGGCGGCCATACCAACAATCAGACCACCCATACCACCAAACGCCAGCATGCCTGAAATAGAAATGCCAAGGATTTGGAAAATTGGCATAACGATTAAAATGGTTAGGGTAAGTTTAGCGATCTTACCAACGAGCTGAACTGTGGTGGGATCATTGCCTCTATCTAGCTGGCGTTGTTCTATACCCGAAATAAAACGCCAAATAGCCCAGGCAATAACAATGAGTACACCGAGTTGTCGAGCAATAGGTATGCTGGTGATTACTTCACCAGAGAAATGGCGCGCCGTAATGCCCGCAAACCAAGAGCCACCAATAATAAGAATTAGCCAGTTGATCGGCACGGCAAACGCATTCAGCGTGATGTCATCCCAGCGATTTGCGCTGCGTCGAATTAACCTTGCCAAGCGTTTACGTATAAAACGCCAGCTTACCGATACTGCTAAAGTGATTGAAAGGACTAAGCCGGCTTCCCAGAGCCAGTCATAATTCTGTTCAATTAAATCAAACCACCAATTCATCATACTTTTATCCGCTAAATTCAAATCTAACAAGGTATCTTAGCTAGCTAAACGTTGACAGCCAAACGTTGACGCACAATTTCAAATAAACATACGCCGGTTGCCACCGATACGTTTAAGGAACTCACTTCGCCGGCCATAGGAATGTTTATTAAATAATCACAATGTTCGCGGGTTAAGCGACGCATGCCTTTTCCTTCTGCCCCCATAACAAGCGCCGTTGGGCCTTTTAAATCGGCTTGATAAACGGATTGCTTTGCTTCACCTGCGGTACCGGTAATCCAGATGCCACGCTGCTGTAAATCTTTTAGCGTACGTGACAGGTTGGTGACCTGAATATAAGGAATCGCTTCGGCAGCACCACAAGCAATTTTACTGGCAATAGAATTGAGTGGGGCTGAGTTATCTTTAGGTGCAATCACCATGTGAACCCCCGCGGCATCTGCAGTACGCAAACAGGCACCTAGGTTATGCGGGTCGGTGACACCGTCTAAAACAAGAATGAGAGGCGTACCATCGATTTTATCCAGCTCTTCTTCTAAATTCTTTTCGCTATACCCACGCTGCGGATAGCGCATAGCGATGACCCCTTGATGGTTACCATCGGCTTTTTGATTTAATAAGCCTTTATTGGTTTCCATGATCGGAATTTGCTGTTCTTCAGCCAGCTCGATAATTTGCTGCATGCGCTTATCGTCGCGACTTTTCATGACCCACAGTTCGGTGACTTGATCTGGGCTACGTTGTAATAATGTCATTACGGCATGGATGCCGTAAACGATCTCAAGTTTCATTCTATTTCCTATGCGCTAGATTTACTTTTCGTGATAACGAACGTTAGCCTAGCTGTTATGCGCTTTGGCATTTGATTTTTTGACTTTCTTTTTCGCTGAGCGAGGTTTCTTCGGCTTGCCGGTTTTAGCGGCATCAGAGCTTTGACTTTTAGATTTTGCCGCGGCGCTGTTCAGCTTCTGACGTTTAGAAGGCGCGCGCTTTTTCTTTTTCGCCGGCGCTTTTTTGTCCCCAGACTTATCACCTGATGACGCTTTTGTGGGCGACCCCTTAGCACCCGTATTAGTCGTCTTTTTGCGACTATTACGGCGCGGGCCGCGACGTTTTTTATTCTCTTTATTATCAGCGCCGTCTTCACTGGCTGAATTCGGCCCAGCTGCTGATTGGTGAGATGCAGGGCGCTTCTTAGCCGTTTGACCAGAGAAAGGTTTTTGATTCTGGCCTTGCTCGCTAATATCTACTCGGCCTTCGTTGCCAGGAGCCGTGGCTAAGCCAAAGTCGATCTTACGATCATCAAGGGCCACACTCATCACTTGTATCCACAGCTTGTCACCTAAGCGGAAAGTACGGCGAGTACGTTCGCCAACTAAGCGGTGCTTAACCGAGTCAAACTGGTAGAAGTCATTATTCAGGTTGGATATGTGAATCAAGCCTTCTACAAAGACATCATTCAGCGACACGAATAAACCAAAGCCGGTCACCGCCGTAATGGTGCCTTCAAATACTTCACCAACATGCTGCTCCATGTATTCGCACTTCAAGAAGTCGATGACATCTCGGGTTGCATCATCAGCGCGGCGTTCGGCCATTGAGCAATGTTCACCTAAAGTAATCATTGCAGGGACGTCGTATGGGAAAATAACTTTTTTCGCTAACCGACCCGCGCCTGCAACACGCTTTATATGTTTGCATTCACGAGTACTGCGAATCACAGAGCGAATAGCGCGATGGACTAATAAATCAGGGTAGCGACGAATCGGTGAGGTGAAGTGTGCGTAAGCATCAAACGCTAAACCAAAGTGGCCTTCGTTTTCTGGCTGATAAACTGCTTGGCTCAAAGAACGTAACATAACCGTTTGAATTAATTGCGCATCCGGACGATCAGCAATTTGCTGTAACAGTTCTTGATAATGGCTTGGGGAGGGATCACCACCGGCAATACTCAAACCCATTTCGCCTAAGAATTCTCTGAGGTTGTCGAGCTTCTGTTCACTCGGGCCATTATGCACGCGGAATAATCCTGGCACCTTATAGCGGTTTAAGAAATCCGCTGCGCACACGTTAGCCATCAGCATGCACTCTTCGATGATCATGTGAGCATCATTACGTGCGGTTGGCACAATCTGGCTTATTTTACGTTCGCTATCGAATTCGATTTTCGTCTCTACGGTTTCAAAATCGATGGCGCCACGTTTAGTACGGCCTTTACGCAAGACCTTGTATAGGCCATACATGGTTTCTAAGTGCGGGACGATAGGGCGGTAATGCTTACGCCATTGCTTGCCTTCATCCGTTAGGGGCTTTTGCAGCATGTCCCAAACTAGATTGTAGGTTAAGCGTGCATGGCTGTGGATAACGGCTTCATAAAACGTGTAGCCTAGCATCTCACCTTTTTCACTGATGTTCACTTCGCAGACCATTACTAGGCGGTCAACGTCTGGGTTCAGGGAACATAAGCCATTGGAAATGACTTCCGGCAACATAGGTATAACGTTTTCCGGGAAATAAACCGAGGTCGCGCGCTTGGTCGCTTCCTTGTCCAGTTCGCTGCCTACTTGTACATAATGTGATACATCAGCAATGGCAACGAATAAACTCCAACCCTTGCTATCTTTGTCCCTTTCAACATAAACGGCGTCATCGAAATCGCGAGCGTCTTCACCATCGATAGTAACAAACGGAAGGTCGCGTAAATCAACTCGCTTCTTCTTATCTTTTTCGATCACCTCTTCAGGAATCGATTTAAGCTCTTCTAATAATTCAGCCGTCCAGGTATTGGGAATGTCGTGGCTACGAATAGCGACTTCAATTTCCATACCGGGGGCTAGGTTGTCCCCTAGCACTTCCGCAATACGGCCCGTGATCATTTGCCCTGGGCGTGGCTGTTGAAGTATTTCGACATTAACGAACTGATCGTGCTGAGCGCCGTTTCTATCGGCGGCGGCGATAACAATTTCATGACTGATACGTTTGCTATCGGGACGAACAATGCCGATACCACCAGATTGCTCAAAATAACGGCCAACAATATGGCTGGTATTGTGTTCAAGCACCTTAGCAATTTGGCCTTCTAAGCGGCCCCTACGATCGGTACCGGTAATACGCACCATGGCTTTGTCGCCATGAAAGGCTTTGCGCATTTGGTTATTTGAGATGTAAACATCGTCGCCATCGTCGCGTAGCAAAAAACCGTAACCATCTTTGTGGCCTTGTAAAATACCCGTAGTCACTTTTTTAGGGTCGAGAGGAAAATACGTTTGGCGACTACGATCGCTATCGATTTGGGCATCACGAGCCATAGCAATTAACCGACGGCGTACTCCTTCGGTACGGTCTTCGTCATCAACATGCAGCGCAGCACAGACTTCTTCGAAGGTCGAAGGAATGGCTAAATCAATCAGAGTCTGAAGTATGAATTCACGGCTAGGTACCGGGTTTTCATAATTCTGAGCTTCGCGCGCGGCGTGTGGATCTTGAGGTTTCTTATTACGGGGTTTGCTCACTAGGCGTTATGCTCCTGGCATCTTTTAATATACATAACGACTAGTATACCCGTATTGGCTTAAATAGGGATATCTAGAAGGGCTGAGAAGGCCAATTATTGTGCAATTTTGGCCTCGGTTTGATCAGATTTAATCGAATTGTCATCCTTCCCAAGATTTTCAATTAACCAATCGGCAGGAGGCTGATAGTTGCTATCCATAATGTCCGGATGGTCTTGCTGTAATTTGATTGCCATTTCTTCAATAGCGCGGATTTTTTCTTCGGCAAAAGCAATCTCTGCTGCGCTGATACCTTCGCTCTTACCCTGTTCAATCATACTGCGTAATTGTGTGGTCTTTATTTTGCTGGCATCAACGTACGCGCGATAAACACGCTTTTGCTGACGTCGCTCGTATGCTAAATATTGTTCATGGTCACCAAGTTCTGCTTCTGTGGGTGCTTCACGTTCATGGTGCTCAGCCAAACTCGGTGCTCTAGGGTCACCTTCCAAGCGTGCTTGGCGCATCGATGCGACAGCTTCGGGGTTGGGAATAAAGCCTTCAACTATGTTGTCACGATTATCAGTATATGTTGCATCACCTTGGGTTTTCATTGCACTTTGGTCGCTGCTTTTAGCGGCCGTAAGGGCGTGATCTTTAATAGTACTTTTGTGCTTGCTGCGGTGCAAAGCATGAGTCTCAGCAGAGCTGTTCTGCCAAAATAAAATCTTTGTATCCGGTTGCCAGAATAGAATAAGCCCAATCATAGTGAGTAAGGTAAAAGCCAAAAATAATCGCATAACGGGCCTTATTTTAACGCCGCTTTATTAAGGTGAATCTCTGCACTATTACGCAGTTTTGATTGCAAGGCGATAAATTCTTCGCGTAATTCTTTCAGAGCGATATCGCGACTAGCTTCGTAGTGAACTGTGGGGTCGGTGTAGGGCAAGTGACCATCAATACGTTCATCAGCAAAGATTATTTCATAAACGATATCACCTTGATTTTGTGGGCTTCTAAACGGTGCTGAGACGGTTCCAGCTTGCTGCACAAACGCTATCGCATGCAGCCAGCTGCGTTTTTTATCACTGCGTTTCAGCCAACCTAGGTCACCGGGAATCGCATCATTCTTATCCTCTGCGATGGAATATTTTTTGATGGCAAGGGTGAAATCTAAACCTGCTTTAACTTCAGCGACGACCTGGTCGGCCAGCTCTTGGCTTGCTACACGAATGTGCCGTGCCCTAACTTGCTCAACAACTTCAAACTCCTCTTTATTGGTTTGATAAAACTGTTTTATTTTTTCTTCGCTGATGGTCTTAGCTTTTTCGCGTAACGGCGGGTTGTCATCATGCACATCGGCGTGTAATCCCATGCTTTCCAATAAGCGTATTTTGTGTTGTTCATTTAATAAAATCTGTTTGATGGCTGCTAAATCCTCAGCGCTCAAATTTGTTTCTGCCCAAGCTAATACCACTAAGGAACCGATGCGTTGTTTTACCTGATTTTTAAGATGATTTAAGTCGGCTTTATGCAGCGCTAAGCGACCTTGTACATTTTGGCGATGGTAAATATCCCATAGGGTTAATTGCTTTAGCTTGGTGGTTAAATTCGCCTGTGAAAAATCGACGCGGGCAATTATGGTTTTTTTCGCCACGGCTTCTTGTTCGGGATTGGCGGCAATCATTAGTGAAGACTTTAGCGTCATTAATTCAGCCAGAGTATCTGCGTTAAATTCATTATTAAAATGATAGAGACTAGCAAGTCCTTTAGGCAGCTTTTTGATTGTGCTGACTAAGTCTTTTTCGTAGGTCTTGCGGATTAATGCTGTGGCGCGATCTTCGAGCATCACATCATTGGCAAAGCCTACTGTATTCGCACTGTTCAGCACATCGCTGGCTAATGTTTGGCGTGCGTATTGAGCTAATAACGCATCATCAATAATACGTTGCATCGCTTGGGGTGGGGAAATTGGACGGCTTGGATGGTTGTAACTATGCCAGAACATTTCGACCGTATCGGCGCTTAATACGAGCTCGCCCATAGTGGCGGCAATATTAGGGTCTTTAATATCGTAGTGAACTTTTGCATGGCTGAATTGAGAATATAAAAAAACAATAGAACAAAAAAGTGCGGTGATTTTTTTCATGGACTAACCAAAGGGATCAATGGGCGGCCGTGCTGGCCGCCGAGAAATGTGCAGTGAATAACGGTTAAAGCGCGAAGCTTATCGGGTAACTTAGCGCAAATCGCTTAGAAACGTTCTGCCGCATGATTGAGCACATGGACGACCATGGCAATCGCATGAGGAATAACGGTGGCCGCAACTTCAGAGCGATCAGCATCACTTGTACTACTCAATACAATGCCACCTTGGGCGTAAGAGATAGCGCCACCTTCGGTTAATAATGGGCGAATATCATTTTGGCCAGCGGGTATTGGAGTGAAGCTGTTCATGGCTTCCGTGATCGCAGCATCATTATTCATGTCTTTCGCATCATAGTTATCTTCAACCCAAGATTCCCAACCACCATGGTTGTTCGCTGATGTTGTCCAAGTATGATGCGGTTGTAATAAATCAGTGGTATGCAGTGCAAAGCCTAAGGTTTGCACGGTTGGCGTTTTAATAAACTCGTTATACCAGTATTGGCCTAAGTTATCGATTGGCTGGAAAGCAGCATCTTCGAAATTTTCGTAGTGTGACTTGCTATTGTGACTACCAATACTGTAGTTCTTGGCAGTAATGTCGTAAGAGTTGTACTCAGAGTCTTCATTACACCAGCGCCAGAAACACCAACCTGTCATGCCACCTTCGCCATCATCTAAGTGATCGCCAACCAACCAAGTGCCTAGTAAGCTATCTTCGGTGCCTTTCACTGGGATTTGGCTGTAGTTATAACCTGCAAGGTCGTTACCATGAACGTCACCACCACGAGAATGGTTTTGGAAGTGCCACCAAGCGGTATAGGTCGCAACAAAACTCCCCACACCAAAAACCGGTGCTCGTACACAATCGCCAGTCACGGCACCGCATAAATAGGTATCGGCAAAGTCATCCACATCACGGGCGCCTTGACCGAGTGCGCTAGCAAATTGCTCTATGGTATAACCAGCCGCTTGGGCGGTGGCGGATAATTTTGCGAAATTAGTGGTATCAGGATGTGCCGCCATATAAGCAATAGCATCTTCTACTAAGCGCTTGTGGGTGGGTTGGGTAAATGCTTGAGATTCAAGGCTGCCTAATACTAAGCTTGCGCCCAATGCCATTGTGAGTGTTTTATTTATCATGTTTTGCTCGTTTGAGGTGTTTTTATTATTATATTTTTACGCTTAGCTCCCACTAAAACTAAATTAGTATGGCTAAATTTATTTGATTAGATTACGGATTCGCAAGTAGTTTGCAATCATTTAGAATAACTTGGCTTAATGTGCCACAAAAACTGTAGAGAATTGGTTAATACTTTGAAGGGTTTAGGCCGTATACCTATTAATTTAAATTTTTACGAGCGAGCAATTAATCATTATCACGCTGCTTTTTTAAGTTTCGACTTTGAACTTGAAATAAATGCTGCATTAATAAATCTTGATTATTATCGGCCAGCTTTTCAAAATCTACACGAACGATATTTTTGCCATTGCTGGTACTGCTACTAATAACCTTGCCCGTTGTTACGATCGCAACATTAGAAGGTTTTAATTTCAGCTGTAATAAAATGTTCTCATTTTTCGATATACTTTCATCGGTTTCAAAAGCAATACCGCAAGCACTTAAATTGATGGGCTTTAATTCCCCATCATCCATAAAGCCATGAGTATTCGAATGGCTGCGCATCGCTAAATTAATTTTTTGATTTAGTAGCTCACAAATTTTCCCGAGCTGAGGATGCTGGCTTTTAAGGTTGGCGAGAGTCATGCTTAATTCAGTATCTAATTTTGCTAGACCTTCGTTTTTCTCGTCTTGCTGATTGCTTGTCCAAGCTTGATATTCTTCATTGCAAATGACTTTAAAACTTATCTCTGCTTCATCATCTATGCGAAAAAAACGGCGACGTTCATCTGTCATGCTATTTCCTTTGGCGATTGCTCTAGTTTAGAAAATGTCGTTTGAATCAAGGTCGAAATCTTCAGGATTCGCCTCGATCGCTTCTTTAATGTTTTTATCTGGGTTTTCAATCAATGGTTTATCGTCATCATCAGTTTCGCCGGATTGCAAAATGATGATTTCAACACGGCGATTACGAGCTCTTGATTCGGCATTGGTATTTTCAATTAAAGGGCGCATTGCGCCATGACCTACAATTTGAAATCTGTTTTGCCCCATTTCAGGAGCAATAAATAACTCTTGTGCAAAGGCCACGGCGCGAGCAGAGGATAATGCCCAGTTCGAGCGGAAGCGCCCGCCTTGGGTTGGAATATTATCAGTATGACCTTCCACGGATATGCGCCCAGGAATCGTGACTAATACTTCACGGATCTTGTCTATCACAGGTAAGAACTTATCTTCGATATAATCAGAACCTGAGCGAAAAGCCCCATTTTCACGTATGCGTATGATGATTTTCTGGCCTTGAGTCTCAACTTCAATCTTGCCGCTGGAGACTTCAGTTTCTAGCTCCGCAGCAATTTCAATCGCCGTCTCTTCAGCTTTTTTCTCATCCGCCGAATCTTTAGGGACGGCAATCTCACGGGTTTTCTGCCCTTCATCACCTTGGCGTTCTTGCTGCTGAGTGACTTCGTCTTGGCAGAGTACTTCTAAACTACTTTGCGACAGATCATTGGTTTTTTGTCTTACTTCGTTAATGGGTGTTGGTTCTGGTATCGCTGGGCTAAAGTGCTTGGCTATGACACTGGTGCCTTTAGGGGGATCATCGGCTTTGACTTGAGATTGCACACCAAAGGCTTGGCGCAGTTCGCCGGCTAGACGTTTAAATTTTAACGCATCCATTTCGGCGAATGATAATAATAAAACAAAGAAGCACATCAGTAGCGACATCAAATCAGCAAATGTCATTACCCATGCCGGAATACCAGAAGGGCATTCGCAGACTTCCTCTTCCTCGTTATTCATCCTTATTTACTCCGAGACCGCGCGTTGTTTCTCTTTGACGTAATTCTGTAGCATGGCTTCGATTACACGAGGATTTTGGCCACCTTGAATAGCGATCAAGGCATCAATGATCATAGATTGAATGAGGCTTTCTTGTTCTGCACGTAAGGTGAGTTTGTCGGCGATAGGTATCATCACCATAGTCGCCATCATAGCGCCATAAAGGGTTGTTAATAGGGCAACGGCCATGGCTGGGCCAATGGATTTTGGATCATCCATATTGGCCAGCATGGCCACTAGGCCAATTAAAGTTCCTATCATGCCCATCGCTGGACCCACATCGCCCATGTGGGAAAAAAAGGTGACACCGTATTTATGCCGTTCTTGAGCCAGCTTCATATCTTTACTTAATAACCCTTTGACAACTTCAGGGTCGTGGCCATCAACGAGTAATTGAATACCCTTGGCCAAGAAATCGTTGCTTACTTCTTTGCCTTCTAATGATAATAAGCCGCCTTTACGTGCAAGGCCTGCCAGCTCAACGGTTTCTTCGATGATTTCTTCAGGCTTGCTGACTTTAAACATGAAGGCTTTGGCCATGATGCCGAAAGCACTTAGAAAAGCGCTTAATTCAAACTTCATCAGTACGACCATCAAGCTGCCAGCAACAACAATCAGTAGTGAGGGAACGTTGACGAACATCATAATGTCGCCACCGAGTACCATGGCCATGACGACAAGGGCGAAGGCGCCTAATATTCCGATCAGAGATGCGAGATCCACTGCTACTCCTTTAGCTAACTATAAAAATTAAGGGTTGTAAGTAGTAATATATGAAAGTGTAGACAAAGAATTTTATTTTGCTGCGAAAACAGGGACTTGCTAGAGCTATTCATTCCCGACTTGATTCCAATGATCGGCTCGGTTAGTGTGGCGCGACAGAGTAATAGCTTAATACAGCAAAGATAGGTGTACTGTGGCCAAAACAACCTTCCATTTTGAACAATCCCTAGCGGAATTAGAAAGCCTCGTTGAACGCATGGAGTCGGGTGAAATGAGCCTAGAAGACTCATTAAAGGCGTTTGAACAAGGGATTAAATATACTCGAGATTGCCAAAATGCCTTGTCTAAAGCTGAGCAAAAAGTACAGCTGTTATTGCAAAAAAATGGCCAGATGGAAGCGCAAGCCTTTGTTAGCCCTGCTAGTGACGGTGAAAAGTAGTCGCCATGATAGAAACTGAAATAGAGACTAAAGCTTTTCAACAGCAGATAGATGCCAGTCAGCAGCGTTGTGAAGTAGCGCTTAAGCAAGCATTACAGCAGTTAAAAATCAGTGATGATTATCTCGCCGACGCCATGGCTTATAGCTTATTTAATGGGGGGAAGCGAGTACGCCCTTTTTTAGTGCAAGCCACCGCTCAAGCATTAGGTATTGATGATGCGAGAGTCGATATTGCTATGGCGGCGATTGAAATGGTGCACAGTTATTCACTTGTGCATGATGACCTGCCGGCAATGGACGATGATGATTTACGCCGTGGTCAGCCAACCTGTCATATTAAATTTAATGAGGCGACGGCGATATTAGCGGGTGATGCTTTATTAACCGGTGCTTTTGAAATTTTGGCGGCTATGCCTGCGGATTTCTCTTCTAATCAGCGCTTAACCTTGGTCCGTTTATTAAGCCAAGGTGCCGGGGCGTCTGGCATGGTCGCAGGGCAAGCGATTGATTTAGCCTCAGTCGGGAAAGCGGTTGATTTGGCCCACCTTGAACGTATGCACAACCATAAAACCGGTGCCCTAATTCGCATCAGTGTATTGATGGGCGCGCATTGTGGTGAGCCGGATAAAGAGACCCTTAAGCATTTAACCACTTATGCAGATGCCATAGGCTTAGCGTTTCAGGTACAAGATGACATACTTGATATCGAAAGTGATACCGCGACCTTAGGTAAGCAGCAGGGGGCGGATATGGCGTTAAATAAGCCGACTTATCCTGCGCTATTAGGCTTGGCTGGGGCGAAAGACAAAGCTCAACAATTATATCAGCAAGCGCTAGCAGCCCTTGATAACATATCGGGTGATACTTCTGCGCTTGAACAGTTAGCGGATTACATCGTCAGTCGAGATCATTAATCTGCCAACGAAACGCATTAGTAGTTCTACTTGCCGAGCTAGGCAGGTAGAATAGCGCCCTTTCTAATGAATAAGCGCATGAAGGCAGGATGATCGAGTTCTTGGCTTACATGCTCGCAAAACCGTGATGTGCATGTTTACTGAAATACCGAGTGAAAGACCGATAACGCCTCTATTAGACTCTGTGACCAATGCGGCAGACCTGCGCTTATTGGCTGAAGATCAACTAGAGCAATTTAATCACGAACTACGTGAATATCTAATCTATAGTGTCGGCCAATCGGGTGGACATTTTGGTGCCGGTCTCGGAGTGGTTGAACTCACGACGGCCTTGCATTATGTATTCGATACCCCTAACGATAAGTTAGTTTGGGATGTTGGTCATCAAGCCTATCCACACAAAATTATCACTGGCCGTCGTCAGCAGATGCCTTTGATTCGTAGTAAAGAAGGTCCCGCAGCGTTTCCGTTACGCAGTGAAAGTGAATACGATACTTTTGGTGTCGGCCATTCTAGTACTTCTATTAGTGCGGCTATGGGAATGAGCTTGGCTATGCGCGCCTTAGGTAAAGATCATCAAGCGGTTGCTATTATTGGTGATGGCGCTATGACCGCGGGTATGGCGTTTGAAGCCTTAAATCACGCGGGTCATGAAAAAGCCGATATGCTGGTTATCCTAAATGATAACGACATGGCCATTTCTGATAACGTTGGCGCATTAAATAAATACTTTACCCGTCTGTGGTCTAGCCCTACTTATACTTCATTACGTGAAGGCAGCAAAAAAATACTGCAAAAAAGTACTACCGCGTGGGAGTTCATGCGTAAGACCGAAGAGCACATGAAAGCTATGGTCGCGCCGGGTATTTTATTTGAGGAACTCGGCTTTAATTATTATGGCCCGATTGATGGTCATGATACGGAAGAGTTAATCCATACTCTGGCCAACTTGAAGAAGTTACCTGGGCCTAAGTTTCTCCATGTGGTGACCAAAAAAGGCAAGGGTTTTGCTCCGGCAGAAGTTGAGCAGATTAAATATCACGCGTTAAAGAAGCAGACGGCTCAGAAATCTCTAGCGGTGACTAAACCAACCTACTCTAATATTTTTGGGCAGTGGTTATGTGATATGGCTGCTGTCGATGAACGCTTAATGGGCATTACCCCAGCGATGCGTGAAGGTTCGGATATGATTCGTTTTTCTGAACTTTACCCGCAGCGTTATTTTGATGTGGCGATTGCCGAACAGCATGCGGTGACATTAGCCGCGGGCATGGCATGCGAAGGTAGTAAACCGGTAGTGGCGATTTATTCGACCTTTTTACAGCGTGGTTATGATCAGTTAATTCATGATGTTGCGTTACAAAACCTCGATGTGATGTTTGCTATTGATCGTGCTGGCTTGGTTGGAGAAGATGGCCCAACCCACCACGGGGCTTATGACTATAGCTTCTTACGCCCCATTCCTAATATGGTCATCATGGCACCCTCGAATGAAGATGAGTGCCGCCAGATGTTATATACAGGTTATCAGTATCAAGGCCCCACCGCTGTACGTTACCCTCGTGGGGCTGGTGAAGGGGTGGCTGCACAAGTTCCAATGCAGTTATTACCTTTGGGTAAGGGCATTATGCGACGTCAAGCGTGTACTGAAAAAGCGTCACAAAATGGTAAAGCGATTGCGGTATTAGCTTTTGGCTCCTGTGTTAATTTTGCCTTAGACGCGGCACAGAAATTAGCTCAGCAAGGCATCGAGATCAGTATCGCTGATATGCGCTTTGTGAAACCACTGGATGAAGCTTTGGTTACTGAACTCGCTCACTCTCACGACCAGCTGATCTGCATTGAAGAAAATGCCATTATGGGTGGGGCGGGTTCAGCGGTATTAGAATACTTGTCGGCGCAAGGCATTGATACACCTTGCCAGTTGATGGGTATTCCAGATCGTTATATTGAACATGCCTCACCCATACAGCAGTATCAGGATATTGGCATAGATCCAGCGGCCATTATTGATAAGGTGAAGAGCTTTTTATAGCTCGTCATCCTGATGGCTAATGCTGGCTTTGGCACTGGCTTTTAAGTAGTGACCTAGCTTGCTGGCTTTGGTATTCAAATAACCATCATTATGGGGGTTGCGGCCGACTTCAATGGCAACTCTTTCCATCACGTTAACACCTGCATCAGAGAGTGCTTTTACTTTACGCGGATTATTGGTCATCAAGCGGATGGTCTTAATGCCTAGGTGTTCGAACATAGGTTGGCACATATCGTATTTACGCATATCAGCCCCAAAACCTAGCTGCTCATTGGCTTCAACGGTATCGGCCCCAAGGTCTTGCAGGTTGTAAGCCTTGATCTTATTTAACAAACCAATGCCACGGCCTTCTTGGCGTAAATATAAAACGACCCCACGACCTTCTTTGGCTACGGAGCTGAGAGCTTCTTCTAATTGATAACCACAATCACAACGCATGCTAAACAGTGCATCCCCTGTAAGGCATTCTGAATGCGCTCGGGCGAGTACCGGTTCACCGGAAGCGATATCTCCCATTGAGAGTGCTACATGCTCTTTCCCGGTAGATTCATCTTCGAAGCCATGCATAGTAAAAATACCAAAAGGAGTTGGTAGTTTAGAGGAGGCGATGTATTTAATGCTCAAAAGGGAAACCTCGGGTGCTTGAAATCAATAGCCGCGAAATAGCGCGATTAGCGGCAATTACTTAGCAACTATCAGGCCCTAAAAAGGGACTTAATAAATTTGGCGCGCATTTTAACAAGATTAACGGCTGCTGACTAATTTGGGGGCGCAGTAATGTTAATTCAACCTTGATATGATGATAGGCAGCAAACTATTTTGCACAACCGTAGGCGGTAATTCAGAGCTATGTGGATGATTTTATGTGGGTAGTAGCCTTTCTATTGTTATTAGCGTTATTTACCTTGCCACAGTGGTGGGTAGGACGAGTCCTTAAACGTCATAGTGGGCTGCGTGAGGATTTTCCTGGCACAGGTGGGCAGCTGGCGCAGCACTTGATTAAAGAGCAAGGACTAGAAGGGGTTCAGGTTGAAGAGGCTAATCTGGCTCAAGGCATAGGTGATCATTACGATCCGGTGGATAAAATGGTGCGCTTGACCGCCGACAAATTAACTGGGCGTTCGTTAACCGCTGTGGTCGTTGCGGCCCACGAAGTCGGTCATGCGATCCAAGATCATAATAAAGAAAAGACCTTTAAGGCACGTATCCAGGCGGCTAAGTTGGCGAATGTCGCCCAGCGTATCGCCCCCATCGCTTTTTGGTTGAGTCCATTATTAGCCTTGATGAATCCTGCCGCTAGCCGAGTTACCCTGCTGGTGGCCGTCTTATCAATATCGGCCAGTACCCTAGTGCATTTAATCACCTTGCCGGTCGAGTGGGATGCAAGCTTTGGTAAAGCCTTGCCCATTTTAGAGAAGGGTGGTTATCTGAATGCGCAAGATATGCAGAAAGCACGGCAGATATTATTAGCGGCGGCATTGACCTATGTAGCGGGGTCATTAGCAAGCTTATTAAACGTATGGCGTTGGTTACGTTATTTACGCCACTAGGTCAGGTTTATGGGTATAACAGACTCTATAGAGGTGGGATCGATAATGAATAAAATAATAAAAGCCAGCCTGATAATCTTATTGGCCGCGGCCGGGGCTCAACTAATCGGCTGTGCTGCTACTCATAGTCATAATGACAGGGGTAATGGTCCAGGGGGAGTTATGGCCGCGTCAGCGACTGCCACGCACTCTATGGTGCGCTCCCAGCCTCAACTCTCTCAGAGTAATAGTGATGTTAGCGAGCAACAGCGTAAATTAATTAAACGCAGTTGGTTAACTTTAGGGGTAGAAAATTTGGCTCGTGCTCAAGCTCAGGCAAAAAAGATAATAGAGCAAAAAGCGGGGTACATTCAAAATACCCAAGATGAGCAGGGTCGATCGTTCAATTTATCTATTCGAGTGCCTCAAGATCAATACGGACTGGCTTTGATTGCGCTTAGGGAGTTAGGTGAAGTCATTTCTGAAAACGCCAACGTGCAAGATGTCACCACTGAGTTTATCGATAACCAAGCACGCTTAGATAACTTATATAAGTTACGCAATCGTATTCAATTATTATTAAACCGAGCCGATCGCATTGAAGATTTATTAAAGATCGAACGAGAATTAAATCGTACTCAAAGTGAGATTGATCGTTTAGAAGGAAGACTTAAATACCTGAAAGGCCAGGTAGATTATGCGTCGATTGAGTTTACCGCAGAGAAGCAAAAAACTTATGGACCTCTAGGGTATTTTTTTATGGGAATATGGTGGGGGATCGAGAAATTATTCGTTTGGGATCAATAATGGCATAACCTAGTCGTTGAATAAGAGGCCTAGGCCTCTTGTTCAATCTTAAATTAGCCATTAAAAGAAATAGGCTAACCCTTGCACACAAGCCAAGGCAAATATTCCCGCCAATACATCATCAATCATAATACCAAAACCACCATGTACTTTTTCATCAAGCCATTTAATCGGCCAAGGTTTTAGTATGTCGAAGAAGCGGAATAGGGCGAAACCTATGAGGATCCATTCGATGCCTGCAGGCAGCGCTATATAGGTTATCCACAACCCAACCCATTCATCCCAAACAATACCACCGTGGTCATGAACACCTAAGTCCTTGGACGTTTGCTGACAAAGGTAAACACCAAAAGCAAAGCCTGAAATGATGACACATAGATATGGGATTAAAGGCACATCTTGCAAAAATAGCCACCAAAACGGGATGGCCGCTAAGGTACCAAAGGTGCCTGGTGCTTTAGGCGCGCAGCCTGAACCTAGGCCGAAAGCCAGCAGATGAACAGGGTTACGCAAATTGGGCTTAGCCGGTATTTTCATGTCGCTTGTCATTAGAGAAAGGCCTTAGGCAGGGTTAAAAGTAACTAAAAGCGTATGATAAATCATAATGCCTCTAGCATCTTAGAAATTTTCAGCTATCTTAGGTGGCAATAAAGAATAGAACTAATTGAGTATTTAAGGCTCAGTATTATTTTTATTCTATTTGCATTGTTTTTAAAGGTTCTTCATGTCGGAAAGTATCAGCCGTATCCCTAAAATTGTTTGGTTAGTCACGCCGCTATTGGCAGTGGCGTTCGTAGCCTTTTTATTCTATTTGAAGACAGTACCCTCCGGTGATGAGTTAGATGCGGTTAAAGGGGATGCGAAAAAAGTACTACAAAGCGGAGTACGGCGCGCGCAAGAAGAAGCCAAGAAAGAAATAGAGAAGCACGCGGCTAAGCCTGCTTATGACTTCTATAAATTATTAGAAGATAGCGAAGTCCCTGTGCCTAAAGCAGAAGATTCACATTACCAATCAACCCCTAAATCCGATGTGGCTAAATATCAATATACTTTACAAGCGGCATCCTTTCGTTCCCATGAACAAGCGGATAGCTTAAAAGTGAAGTTGATTATGGAAAACCTGATGAGTTCGATTGAGCAGGTCGATGTCAAAGGCAGCCCTTATTATCGTGTTATGGTCGGTCCGTTTACCGATCGTTCTAAAATGAATAAAGCCCAAGACATATTAGCCAATCATCGAATTAATGCCTTAGTAATTAAAAAGCCAATTAAAGATTAGCCGCAAAAGAGCTAGCAACCGCTAGCAGGTTGTTGATAGGAACATAGGTCCCACGGATTATGGCGTATTCGTCATAGAAGTTTGTCGTTTCTTTTATCGGCTTTTGCGCCTATCCTGCGACATCCTAGTCAGCTTGTGAGTTATTAGTGTCTACTATAATTAAAAACCATAAATCTGTTTCTCCCCTCACTACTCAAACTCAATTTAATCGTGAAGAATTAGAGTCTTGTGGTATTGGTGGGTTGTTTAAAACCAGTGATGCACAGTTGCCAACAGGGCCTTTGTTGATGATGGATCGTATCATCGATATCAAGCCTCACGGTGGGCTGTTTAAAAAAGGGGCGATTGTCGCTGAGTTTGATATCAATCCGGAATGTTGGTTTTTTGAGCATCACTTTGTCTCAGATCCACTGATGCCAGGCAGCTTGATGCTCGAAGGGATGTGGCAAACCTTAGGCTTCTACCTAGGCTGGAGTGGTTATTCTGGCAAGGTCAGAGCGTTAGGGGTAGGGGATTTGAAATTGAAAGGAGAGATCACCCCAGATGCCGGTTGCATTGAGTATAAAATCAATATTCGTCGAATTGTTGCCCGCCAAACGGTACTCGCTATCGCTCAAGGCAGTATTCAGCAAGCGGGTCGTGAAATTGCCAGTGCTAAAGATCTGCGTGCAGGTCTGTTTCAGGGTTGAAATCCCATCACGCTGCCCCCAACTAGTTTTAATCTAATTTGATTGATTAAATTGAAACGAGCCAATGATTGCTAACACAGTGGTTTATACGGCAATCAACAGAATATTGGGAGTAGAAGATGACAACAATTGTATCCGTACGCCGTGGCGATGAAGTCGTTATTGGTGGTGATGGTCAGGTTTCCTTAGGCAATACGGTAATGAAAGGTAATGCCAAAAAAGTACGTCGTTTGTTTAATGGCCAGGTGATAGCCGGTTTTGCCGGTGGCACCGCCGATGCCTTTACCTTATTTGAAAAGCTAGAAGCTCAATTGCAAAAGAACCAAGGCCAGTTAACTCGGGCCGCGGTTGAACTCGCGAAAGAATGGCGTTCAGATCGAGCTTTACGCAAGCTAGAAGCTATTCTTGCGGTAGCCGATCATACGGCTTCATTAATCATTACTGGTAATGGTGATGTGCTACAACCAGAAGATGACCTTATTGGTGTTGGCTCGGGTGGCAATTACGCCTTATCTGCAGCCCGTGCTTTATTAGATAATACCGAATTATCTGCCCGCGAAATCGTTGAGAAAAGCCTAACCATCGCTGGTGATATCTGTGTCTTCACCAATCAAAATTTTACCATTGAATCTATGTCCACACCGCTAGAAGCTACCGCTAAAGGGGAAGCATAATGAGTCAGATGACCCCAAGAGAAATCGTCCACGAATTAGACCGTCATATCGTTGGTCAAAGCGAAGCCAAACGTGCGGTTGCTATTGCATTGCGTAACCGCTGGCGTCGCATGCAGTTGAATGAAGAACTGCGTGAAGAAGTTACACCAAAAAATATTTTAATGATTGGTCCAACCGGTGTTGGTAAAACTGAAATTGCTCGTCGCTTAGCGAAACTAGCAAACGCACCTTTCATTAAAATTGAAGCAACAAAATTTACCGAAGTAGGTTATGTCGGTAAGGATGTTGAATCGATTATCCGTGACCTTGTGGAAACCGGCTTTAAAATGCTGCGTGAACAAGAGATGTTGAAAGTTGATCAGCGTGCTTATGAAGCCGCAGAAGAGCGCATCTTAGATGTGTTATTACCGCCTGCTCGTAGCAGTGAAACAACCAGCTGGGATACTACCGAAGAGCCTAAAAAAGAAGATTCTTCGGCACGTCAAATTTTCCGTAAGAAATTACGCGAAGGACAATTGGACGATAAGGAAATTGAAATAGATCTAGCCCAGCAGGCACAAATGGGCGTCGAAATAATGGCGCCTCCTGGCATGGAAGAGATGACTAGCCAGCTGCAAAACATGTTTTCTAATCTAGGTGGTGATAAAAAAGCCAAGCGCAAACTAAAGATTAAAGATGCTTTTAAGCAGATCAAAGACGAAGAAGCTGGCAAGATGCTAAACGTTGATGAATTAAAAGTACGCGCACTAGAAGCGGTAGAGCAAAATGGTATCGTATTTATTGATGAAATCGATAAAGTTGCGAAGCGCCAAGAGAGTGGTTCGGGTGGTGATGTTTCACGAGAGGGGGTGCAGCGTGATTTATTACCCTTGATCGAAGGCTGCACAGTAAGTACTAAATACGGCATGATAAAAACAGACCATATTTTATTTATTGCTTCAGGTGCATTTCACCTTTCAAAACCTTCTGATTTGATTCCTGAGTTGCAGGGTCGACTACCGATTCGTGTTGAACTGCAGGCCTTAACCCCAGAAGATTTTCAGCGTATTTTAACCGAGCCTAACGCCTCTTTAACCGAGCAGTATGTGGCGTTATTGAAAACCGAAGAAGTTGATTTGAGCTTTACTGAAGATGGGGTTAAACGTCTTGCTGAGGTTGCTTTTGAAGTGAATGAAAGTACAGAAAATATTGGTGCACGTCGCTTACATACCTTGTTAGAACGTCTTCTAGAGAAGGTATCCTTTGAAGCCACCGATCTCACGGAAGCCGTGGTGGTTGATGCCGCTTATGTGAATGAGCATCTAGGTAAAATTGCTCAGGATGAAGATTTAAGCCAGTTCATTTTATAATACCGGCTTGCGGCGAGTCTAACGGCTGGATATTACAGTCGTTAAACTCGTATGTCGTTAATTCGTATATAGCGGTATAATTTTAGTATCATCCCTCTCAATTAGGACATATCTATGTCTCTTATCCCTGTCGATATTAAGGTTCGTAAGCAAAGCCAATGTTTGCAGCTGACTTATCTCGATGAAAATGGCAAAAATGACAGTTTTCAACTAAGTTTTGAATTGCTACGTGTTTATTCGCCATCAGCAGAAGTGCGTGGTCACGGTATTGGTAATGAGGTATTACAGCATGGTAAAAAAAATGTTGTCTTGCTCAATATTGAACCCGCCGGTAATTACGCATTAAAACTCACTTTTGATGATGGCCATGATTCGGGTTTATACGACTGGAAATATTTACGCCACCTGTGTGATAAAAAAGAAATTTTGTGGCAAGACTATTTAGCAAGACTGGAACAGGCGGGTTTGACTCGAGAGTCAAATATCATTCAGTTTAAAGCCTTGTAAACTGCATGCAATAATAAATTAAGAAGTAGCAGCGGAGGGTATATGAAGAAATTTAATATTTTATATGGCCTAACGTGCTTATTTTTTTATTGTTTATGCGCTTCTGTGCGAGCGGATACTGTCACTATTTTAGCGGATGAGTGGTACCCAATGAACGGTAGCCCTAATGCCTCTAATCCTGGTTATATGGTAGAAGTTGCCCAGCAAATATTAGAAGCTCATGGCCATACGTTAGATTATCGTTTGGTTCCCTGGAACAGAAGTATCATAGAAGTACGTAAGGGCAATGCCGATTGTATTTTTGGCGCTTATAAAACGGATGCCATAGATTTCATTTTTCCGGCCGAACCTTTGGGAAAAGTAGAATTTACTTTTTATGCTCATCACAATTTCGATTGGACCTACCAAGGTCTAGATAGCTTATCTTCCATTCGCTTAGGTGTTATTTCTGGTTATTCTTATAGCCCAGAAATAGATAGCTATATTAAAAAAAATCGCAATCGCCCTAGTGTTCAGTTAATGACGGGAGAAAAAGCATTAGAGAAAAATATTCGTAAACTGATGGCTAATCGCATTGATGTCATTGTTGAATTTGAACAAGTGATGAGGGAAAAGCTAATGCAGTTAGAGTTGGTGAGTAAGTTGAAAAGTGTTGGTAGTTTAATTCCTGCAGAATACATATATATTGCCTGCTCTCCAAATAAAGAAAGCTCCTCTTATTATACTCAGCTGTTTTCCCAAGGCATACTTTCGTTACGTAAGAGTGGAGAACTAAAAAAAATACTTGATAAATATGGCTTAAGGGACTGGCAGCTTGAATAAAGAAGCGGCTAGGCAATATCTATTAGCAAAACCCGAAGCCGAAGAAGACTATCCCTTTGGCCCTGACGTGATGGTATTTAAAATAAAAGGAAAAATGTTTGCTTTGCTGTCCGTAGGAAAAGGAAAGGATGAGAAAACGCGTACGCAAATAAATTTAAAATGTGATCCGCTCGAAGCCATCCAGTTAAGAGATGTTTTTAATGATGTAGTTGCCGGTTATCACATGAATAAAAAGCACTGGAATACATTGTATTTAACTGACGAAACCTATCAAAGTGATATTCCAACGGCTGAAATTGAACGCCAAATTGATCATTCTTATAGTCTCGTTGTGAAGGGTTTGACGCGAGTACAAAAAAACTCATTAGAAATGCTTTATTCTAATGAGCAACTTTTTGGCAAATAACGGTTTAGAGGCCTGCTGAAAATTCCATCCATAAATACAGTGAATTATACCAGCCAAGCAATGGAACTCTCTTATTAAACTTTAAAGCTAGTGACCATATTGCTTAACTCGCGAGAGGATTCACTTAACGTCTGACATTGGTTATTAATATTTCTGCTTTCATTAGTCGTACTTTCAGACATGTTCTTGATGTTAATGATATGCGAGTTTAATTCTTCAACGACAGAACTTTGCTCTTCAGTCGCGGTGGCGACTTGAATACTTAGATCTGTAATCATGCCAATAGCGGAAGTAATAGTCGTTAACGATTCACCTGCTTTATCGGCATTTTCTACCGATGAACGAGCGGTATCTATGCCCTCGTCCATGGCTAGGACGGCATCTTTCGCCCCACCTTGCAGTTTTTGAATCATACTATTAATTTCTTCTGTGGA
>CAXIBC010000011.1:0-48238 GCA_964022115.1 uncultured Oleispira sp.
TTATTGGCATCATCCAAACAACCGCCACCGAAACTGTTTCTGCTAATAGCTGTGATCTCGCCTTAACATCTGAGAGCCAAGTGTCTATTAATTACCAAGATTCTCAAGATGCACAAGACTCGCAAAATAAAATACTGAGCTTTGATCCCTACAGCCTTGTATTTAATGCCTACACGGGGGAGTTAATCGATGGAATTACAATACGCTTAATTGATAATAGTAGCGGCCAGCCTGCGAATGTATTTGGTGATGACGGTACCAGCACTTTCCCAAATACAATCGTTACCGGTGGGCAAGTACAAGATAGCAGTGGTAAGAGTTATAACTTCCCTACGGGTGGTTATCGTTTCCCTTATGTTGAAAATGGTGATTATCGTCTTGAAGTCGATACTTCTATCGTTTATACCTTTCCATCAGAAACTGAAGACCAGGTCATACAGACTTTACCGACTGCGCCCTATCGCTTAAATAACGCTTCTCGGGGCCTTGCACTCTCTAGCCAGAATTTATTATTAAATGCTGATATCCCTCTAGATCCTAAATCAGATCGAATTCTATTGGATAAAAGCAGTACGCATACAAGCGCGGGCATGGGTGATTTTGTTCCTTTCGAAATCACCATGACCAATATTGAATATGACGTTTCTGATATCAAGTTAGTTGATACTTTACCAATAGGCTTAAGCTATGTAGAAGGCTCACTAAGAGTTAATAACGCCACTTATAGCGATGTAGTGGTTAGTAATAATGGTCAGCAGATAAGCGTTAATTTCCCATCATTAGCCTCGCAAGAAGTTGTGAAAATTTCCTATATTAGCCAAGTTTCGACAACCGCTAGTGGTAGGATGACCAATATTGCTGAGATTTCTCACCCTGTTTTAAAGTCGAACATCGCCACCGCGAGTATCGATTTTCGTGATGACTTAATGCGCGATAAAGCACAGGTCATTGGCCGAGTGATTCTAGATGACTGTGATGGCAACTTAGAAGCAGAAGGGTTAGCGGGCATCCGTATTCTGATGGAAGATGGCCGTTATGTGGTTTCCGACCAAGAAGGTCGGTGGCACTTTGAAGGCATTAAGCCTGGCACTCACGTTATTCAGTTAGACGTTGCGACCTTACCGCCTTATTTGGAGTTGACGACTTGTGATAATGAATTCTTCCATGCCGGTCAAAGCTATTCACAGTTCATCGACGTACAACCGGGTACACTGTGGCGCGCAGACTTCCACGTTCAGCCAAAAAAACCTGATAACGGCGATGTAAAGCAAACCCTATTAAATGAACTGGTGCCGCTTAGCGAAGAAGAACGCTTGGCTAAATACAATACCCCTGTCGATAAAAAGATTATCTATACCGCCAACATTGGTGGCTCTGGTGTTGCACTGAATAATGTTATTGAAGAAATTCGTTTACCAGCAGGTACTCAGTTAAAAGCAGGTAGCCTGACCTTAGATGGCGCGCCCTACCCTTACGAGTACCGCAATAATAATATTTTCGTGCACATAGGTGATAAGCCAAAAGAATGGGCCCATGAAATTAAATTCACCGCCTTTATCAGTACGAATGCTAAAAAAGGAACCTTAGCCGCTCGGGCCATTTTGCATTATGAAATTGGCCCGCTATTAAAAGACAGCACGCCACTTGCAGAAACCCGGGTGAATTTATTCATACCGCCTGAAAATGGTAATGCTGACCCATTAAAAAATCCTAAGTTTGAATCATTATCAAACGTCTTAACCGATCAAGATAAAAGCAATCTATCCGATGTTATTTACGCTCTTGAAGGTCTACAAGATTTAGAGATTGCTGTCACGGGTCACACCGATAATATTGGTATTGCCAAACGTAATCGCCATGTTTATGCCGATAACCAAGCCTTATCTGAAGCACGGGCAGCAGCCGTAGCAGAATATATTTCTACCCAAATCGACTTGCCGATTGAGAAAATTAAAATTGCCGGCTTAGGTAAAACTTCGCCACTAGCATCAAACAGAACATCAGATGGTCGCGCTAAAAACCGCCGCGTTGAAGTGCGGGTATTAAATGCACGCTCTGATGTGGCTTTAGTCAGCGTGAATGCCGATGTAAAAATTGCTAAAACTCAGACACTGATTCCTGGCTTAGATTTATACCAAGCAACAGCGGCCGGGGTGAATGCTAACCCAGAAGAGCAGATTGTTATAAAACAACAACCGACCATTGACGATGCTTGGTTTGAAAATAAGCGCATTGAGAAAGATTGGGTATGGCCACCGACTGGTTATAGCCCAGATATTTCGGCGACCAATATTTTAGTTCAGCACCCAAAAAATAACCGCATCCGTTTAACCCTGAATGGCGTGCCGGTTCATAGCATTTACTTTGAAGGTATTAAGCGGGCAAAGGGTAAAGCCGTTTCGGTCAGTGAATGGCGTGGTATTAACATTGAAGAAGGCGAAAACCAATTCGTGGCTGAAATTTTAGACCGCGATGAAAACGTGATTGACTATTTAGCACACAGTGTTTATTTCGCTGCCGCCCCAACGAATGTAGAAATCGTTCCTGAAATGACCACTCTGGTTGCCGATGGTATTCAAGCTCCAATTATCGCGGTGCGTTTAACCGATAAAAATGGTTACCCTGTACGTAAGAATACCCAAGGCGAAATTCAAATTTCTGAACCTTTCCAACTACTTCAGCGTAACGAATATGACATAAGCCCACTTAACGATACGAACAAGCTGAGCTATCACGTTGAAGGTGATGGTATTGCCTTTATTCGCCTGCAACCCACGACTCAGACCGGTGAGCTGACGTTAACCTTTAATCATGGTAACGGTTTAACTGACGAAATTCGTTCATGGTTAAGACCCGCGCCAAGAGATTGGATTTTAGTTGGCTTAGGGGATTTATCGCTGGGTGCTAATAATACCAGCAAACATGCGAGCAATAATTCGAACGGCGCTATCGATGAAAATATTTTTCATGAAGGTCGCTTAGCGTTTTATACCAAGGGCCAAATTCCTGGTGATTATTTACTAACCGCCGCTTACGATTCTAGCAAAGAAGAAACAACACCGTTCGCGACACTGGTTCAGCCAGGTGAATATTACACCTTGTATGCCGATGCGAGTCAGCAAGGCCAAGATGCAAGCAGCGGTGATAAGCTCTATATTAAAATAGAAAAAGAACGTTTCTATGCCATGTACGGCGATATCAATACAGGCTTAGATAAAACTAAACTATCTCGTTATGTCCGTAATCTAACCGGTGCTCAGGTTGTTTATCAAAACGACTTAATTGAGCTATCGGGTTTTGCCAGTGAAGCGGATTCTAATTTTGTCCGTGATGAAATTCAGGCCAATGGTACGTCGGGTTTATATAAGCTAAATAATCAGTCGATCATCCAAAACTCTGAGAGCATTCGCATTGAAACCCGTGATCGTTTAAACAATCAGAAAATTTTAGAAAGCAAAACGTTAAAGCGTCACTTAGATTATAGCCTGAATAACAATGATGGCAGCTTGTACTTTAAGTCTCCAATTCCTGCAACCGATAGTAATTTTAACCCTATCTATATTGTGGCGGACTATGAAACTGAAAATACCACTGGCGGGCACCTAATCGGCGGCCGTGCAGGTATTAAGATATTAGACGATACGTTAAAAGCGGGTATTACTGTAATCGACGAAAATAAAGATCGTCAAAGTAATCAACTAAACGCCTTAGATGCCACGCTAGAATTTGGGAAGGTAACGGTTAGTGCTGAAGTGGCCCAAACGCGCCCTACTCATCAAGACGGTGTGAGCGATCCGAAACACAATGCCAGCGCTAAGAAAGTAGAAGCCACACTGCGTACCTCAAGCGCAGAAGTAACGGCTTATACCCAGCGCATTGATAAAAACTTTGGTCTAGACCAGCAAAATCAAGCCGAGCTCGATCTGCAAAGCAGCGGGCTGAATGCAACTTTATACCTAAGCGAAACAAATAAACTGGATTTAGAGGGTGTCTATCAGACTGAAATTTCAACCGGCTTCGATAAGCAATTAGCCTCGGCTAAATTGACTCATAATGTAACCGATAGCAGCTCAATCAATGCCGGTTTGTCCACCAATATGCAAGAGTCTACAAACGGTATTAATTTTGTGGATGAATTAAGCATCGGTGCTAGCACACCGGTATTAAGCCAAGATTTCCGTCTCAATGTAACAGCGACGACCGACATCACTAGCCGCAGTGAAGAAAATGATCGTATTAAGCTAGGGGCTGAATATCGCTGGACCGATACACTGACTACGTTCGCTGATTATGAGCGTTCCTTTAATGCTAATAACCTGGAAAGGACAGCGCTAGGCCTACGCACTCAGCCTTGGCAAGGTGGACAAGCAGAACAGTCTCTTGTGCAAGAGCGTCAGAATGATGGTTACCGTTTATATTCTGAATCGGGCTTAAGCCACGATTGGAAAGTCGACCAGCATTGGTTAATAAGCTTTGGCTTTAACCAAAGCAAAAACCTTGAACAAGCACAGCCAGCAGAACAAAGTAGCAGTGAAAATTTCCACGCCATCAGCACAGGTTGGGGCTATCGCTCAGACGAGTGGCAATGGACTAACCGTCTAGAGCGTCGCATTGCCCGCAGCAGCAATGTTCACAGTGCACATACAAGCTTGTACCACCCACTAAGCCGCTACATGGCCATTGGTGGCAGCATGGATTTCTACAAGCAAGCAACGCAGCCAGGGGTTGAACAAAACATCAATGCGATTCTCGACTTTGCGATTCGTCCGTATAAGCAGCCATTTGCCATATTATTACAAACTCGCTTGGTACAAGATTCTCTGCAAATTTCTAATTCAGGTCCAACCGATCGCAGCCGCCGCTTAATTAACAATGCGCATTTGAACTGGAAGTTTAACCGCAGTAACCAGCTTTCAACTCAGTATGGTTATAAGCGCATTTTAGATCAGTACAGCAATACCGATTACACCTCTTCCGTTCATTACCTTGCCGCGGAATGGCGTCATCAGCTAAACGAAACATGGGACATTGGCGCTCATGGCCGTGAATTGCTTAATGTCGGAGAGCAACAGCAGAACAGCTATGGTTTCTCCATCGGTGTGCGCCCGGTAAAGAACGTCTGGACCAGTATTGGCTTTAACTTCGAAGGTTTTGTTGATACCGATTTTTCTGCGGCTAACTACACAGCCCAAGGCATTTACCTGAAGCTACGCTTCAAAGCCGACCAAGATACCCTTGCCTCATTACGACAAGCCTTTAGTTGGTAGGTACAATGGGCTCTCTGTTAAAAATAATCAACAGGGTGACTAATCAGGCCAAAGCCGTTGGTAATCTGTACCATGGCCAATGCCTAACGAATCTGCGAAAATAGTTAACAATTATAATAAAGTTGTTGGCAGCAGGAGCCTTCTATGGCTAAAGATGTACTGATCAATCAAGACGGTCAACCCAGTTTTGGGGTATTCCCAGGTAGTGTGGGTGAAATTAACCATATGGATTTCGATCTGCGAAATGCGATGGACAAACCCCTTGGAAAATTATCCAAACGATTAAAATACAATCAATTTCAGTTCATCGGTTTAACCAGCCCAGAATTAATTATTGGTATTGCCATTGTTGATTTAAAATTTGCCAGTAATTGCTTTGTTTATGCTTATCAGCCTGAAACAAAGAAATTTGAAGAGTTCAGCTTCATTCAACCTTTTGCCCTTAATACCCAGATGAGCCCAAAGCCTAACGAAGGCTCGGCATCGTTCACTAAAGGCGCTAACAAGGTCATTATACAGGCGACACAAACCCCACGTTTACGTTCGGTCAATGTTGAACTCGCAAGCGGCTTCAAAGTCGATGCCATCATTGATGAATCCGCTAATTATGACCCCTTAGCCGTCTGCGCCCGAGCAGGTTATACCGGCTGGGTATTTACTCAAAAAGCAACCGCGTTGGTTTGTAATGGCAGCGTACAGTGGGGGGACGAGCACTTTGATCTAGAAAAAATTGCAGCACTCGCCTCTGTTGATTGGAGCGCAGGTTATATGCGCCGAGAAACCGCTTGGAATTGGGGCAGCTTGTCTTGTAAATTGGCCGATGGCCGCCGCTTAGGTTTCAACCTAGCCGCTGGGGTGAATGAAACTGGGTTCACCGAAAATGGTTTATGGCTAGACGGCACACTGCATAAAATCGATATGGTTGACTTCCAATTCAACCGCTACCATAGTGAACATGCGTGGACCCTACGCTCTAACGACGGCATCATTAATCTGCACTTTGAACCCGCCGGGCAGCGTCAAGAAAAGATGAACCTCATCTTGGCCGCATCAAACTTCACCCAACACTTCGGTCGCTTTTACGGTGATATCACCCTCAACGAAGAAGTCATTCATCTTGATGGCGCTTGGGGATTTACCGAAGACCATTACGCTAAATGGTAAGCTAGCGAGTATAAGTTAGTCATTTTTAACCACCTTGCTTTGATTCATCCTCATCTGTGTCTATCCTTTATGAGTGGTTAGAATTAAAGCAAGGAAGTCCATGAAATACCCTCTATTAGTCAAAGCACTCGCCTTCATCAACCTGCTATTGGTCTCATCCTGTATTTTTGCCGACTTCGAAAATAATTCTTATAGCTACCTAGGGTTAGGAACAGAAACCTTGACCTACTCTGAAACTGATGACAATTTTGGTGGACAAACATTTATTAGCCGATTCGCCGGCACTAACCTAGTGCAAAAATCTGGCGGTTATACCGCCATAGGGGAGCAGTATGGTTTATCTATTTCCACCTCTTCTACCCTGCTAACCCACGAAGCCAAAGAAGAATGGGACTTCCAAGGCATAGGGACAGTGCAAGAAGATAATATGACACTTAAACGCACTGGAATTGATTTAATGGGGGTTTATCATGTTAAAAATGGGCATTTTTTTAATGCGGGACTGCATTATAGTAGCGTCTCATTTTCTCGTTTTGAATTTTCCTCAACCCCAAAAACTGAACAATTAAATGCCGCATTATTTGCTCACCCAGATGTAAAAGCCCAGCTACAAACGGATTTAGATCAGCAGTTAAACAACATTAATAATCTTAGAGCAACGACCAACCCAACCGCTTGTATCAGAGACTCCAGCATGGAGAACGCGTGCATCGGCACCATCGATAGCCAGAGTAATAAGCAAGTCGTGACCCTTGAAGAATATTGGCAACTAAGAAAATTTAAGCCGGAAGAAACCCAAGGGGTCGTATTTGAAGATATGACGTCTTGGAGCGCGCTCTTTGGCTGGGGTTATGATAGTTATTTTGTCGATCAATCCTTAGGGATGCGCTACAAATTAGCCGCTCGTTTTGGCACCGCCTTATACGAGAATGTACTGAATACTGAAAATAATAAATCCCTCACTCGTTCCTTCGGTGGGGATTGGGATGTGCACCTGTTAGCCGGTATCGGCTACCAGTTTCAAAAAGAAATAGGGGTTTTGCTGACGCTAGAGCTTAATGGTGCTCACCGCTCAAAGTTGAAGGTCGATGGTGAAGATGCCTTTCTGCCAGAAAATACCTTGTGGGCATTAAGCCCACAAATTGCTGGATTTTGGTCCTTCTGATCAACTTCCTCCCTCTTTAAATTAATCCCTCTTTAAATTAATCGACTATCTGATCGATGACCAATTGCACCTTGTCATCCGACTTCACCAAAACTGGCTTCACAATCCCTTGGAAATCACCTGGGTTTGCCATAGGTTGACCACCTTTAGCAACACGCGCAATCACTTGAATTTCGTCAAATTGACTTAACGCTAATCCAGGCACCATACCTTGGCTATCATTCAAGGTAACTTCTAATGGTAAATCTTTCGCCATTACTCTCATTGCCGCTAATGGCATCACAGGCCCAGTGAGTGCTTTCGCCAGAACAAAAACAGCATCCCCTTCGGCCAATTGAGGTTTCAGTTCTGCACTAATAGAAACCCATACTTTAACTTCAGCACGTTTCATCCAAGTTAGATCAACGGTTTTTCCTTGCGCTTCTAGACGCTCAACAATGCGTCTAATGCCTTGCTCTAAAGCACCCGCCTCCGGACTGTTTGACATGTTAAACCATAGCGCTTTCCAATGCCCTAGCGCCTGTTCAAGATGCCCTAACTCAAACGCTAAAACGCCCCCAAGCCCAAGGGCCTGAGAGTTTTTAGCGTCTATGGCTAACGCCTCTTTTATATATGCATAAATGGATTCGTTGGCTTTTTGCTCGGCGCTATAAAACTTACCTTGAGCGATCTGCACCAAGGTCGCCGCACGATCTGCTTTTGCTTCGGCGGGTAAAGTGGCAAGTATTTTTTCAAAGCTCGCCACACCTTCAACGTACTGGCCATCGGCAAATAGCATACGCGCATATAAATAAAGCCACTCGCCATTTTCAGGATGACTGATGGATGCTTTGCGTAAACTTTCTTTGAGTATTTTTTGCTCTTCAGTGCTCAATTTTTCTTGCGACAATTTATTTAATAACTGAGTCGCACGTAATTCATCCTGCGCGCCCATATCTTGATAGACCCATAAAACCGTCGATACCATCAAGATAAATAAAACGAAAGAAGTCAGAATTTTTTGTTTTGGCGTCGCATCACTGCCTGTAATGGCGTCTTCATCTGAAGTAACAAGCTCATAATCCAATTCAAGCAACATTTGCTCGCGCTCTTCATCAGTATAATCAGAGTTACTAATTTCTTGCTTACGCTGCTCATATAAACGTAGGTTTTCGGCTTTGCGACTCACTATTTGATTACGATGAGTAAACGCAGGCCACACCACAAAACCTAAAGTCAGTAATAATAAAGCTAGAATGAATATCATGAATCGTGTTTCTCACTTCTGGCTGCTTTTAACTCAGCTAATTTAATTTTTTCTTGCTCACTCAAAGGTTGTGCTTTTTTGCCAGTGCGAGTGAGGTTGATAATAATGACTAGCGCAATCAAAAACATAATTCCGGGCCCAAACCATAAGAAAAATGTATTTTCTTGGACCGGCGGGTTATAGCGCACAAAGTCACCATAACGGGCAACCAGATAGCTCACTATTTCATCATCCGTTTTACCCTCAATCATCAACTCATACACTTTATCCCTTAGGTCAGCGGCCACAGGAGCATTGGAGTCGGCCAAGTTTTGATTTTGGCATTTAGGGCAGCGCAACTCTTGGGCTAGGATTTCAAAGCGCTGTTCATCGATTTCATTATCAAACGGGTATTTATGGCCATCAATCACGGCTTGACTGGAAAATGAAATGAGAGCCAAAAGAAAAACGAATACTATTTTCATTCTTGAATCTCCTTCGAGGTGACATTTTCGCGGCTAGCATGAGTGCTCATTTGTTCAAACTGGGTTTTATACTTGTCCCAAATTCGCGGATTCAAATCGCCCACATGCTTCGCGCGAATGATGCCATCACCATCAACAAAGAAAGTTTCTGGTGCGCCATAGACTCCTAGTTCAAGCCCTAACTTACCTTTTGGGTCACTGATATTGAATTCATAGGGATTACCATAATCGGCTAACCATTCCTTTGCGGCTTCATCATCATCCTTATAATTAATGCCAATAATACGCACCCCTTGAGCCGCTAGGGTATTGAGAAACTGATGCTCGGCTTTACAAGTCGGGCACCAGGTAGCCCATACATTGACGAGCATAGGCTTACCTTGCAAGTCTGACTGAGTTAACTGCCTCTCTGCCTCAACCTGTTGCAAAATAAACTTCGGAAAAGGCTTATCGACTAACGGAGAAGGTAAAACGTCTTTATTTTCACGCCCAATACCTGCGCCTAAAAACGCCGCCATAACCACAAATAAAATAAGTGGGATAAATAATAATAAACGATTCATATATACGACCTATTCCCTGTGAGACTAAACGTGTTTAACGCGAATGCGATAGCGTTTATCTAAAATGGCTAATAAACCACCCAGCGACATAAATATCGCCCCTAACCATACCCAGCGCATATAAGCTTTAACCTGCAAGCGCATTGCCCAAGCACCCTTTTCGAGGGGTTCACCCATAGAAACATACAGGTCACGGAATAAGCTTGGGTCAATAGCGGCTTCTGTCATCATAGAGCCTTTCACTTTATAGCGACGTTTCTCCGGGTATAAAGTAGCGACATAATCACCCTGTTTGGTAATTTCAAATACCCCAACATCGGCGCTGTAATTCGGACCTTGCTGAGTGCGTACTTGCACAAATTTAAAGTCATACCCTGATAAGGTAGCGCTATCACCTGGGGTCATTTTTAAGGCTTTCTCAATACTGAAGTTGCTGACAACCGTAATGCCAATCACCGTAATAGCGACACCGAGATGCGCTAATATCATGCCCCAATAACTTTTACTCAGCTTTAATAAGCGCCCGAACTGACCTTTCGATTTGCGCCAAACATCTCCCACGGTTGTCGCAATCAATAAGGTCGCAATGAATAAGCCAAAAGCAACTTTAACATTCATTTCACCGGCGTAGACCAAGGGGAAAGCCGCGGCAACGATAATGGCGATAACCACTGAACCTAGCAACTGAGCCAATAATAACTTGCCCGGCATCACCTTCCAGCGAGACATTGCACCGATACCGGCTAATGCTGTTAAAGCTGAGGCCAAAGGTACAAACATAGTATTAAACCAAGCCGAGCCTACAGACAGTTTTTCTTGGCTAATAAAATCGACGATTAATGGATATAAGGTGCCCAATAAAATCGTCAAGGTAGCAATGATGAGCAAGGCATTATTCGCTAATAAGAAACCTTCTCTCGACAAGAGTTTAAACTTGCCCGCCGAAGATACTGTGGGTGCTTTTAACGCATAGACAGTTAAGGACCCCCCTACGCACAAGCCTAATAAAGCGAGAATAAAGACCCCACGCTCAGGGTCTGATGCAAAGGCGTGAACCGAGGTCAATACTCCAGAACGAACCAAGAAGGTGCCTAATAAGCTTAAAGAAAAAGCAAAGATGGCTAATAATACGGTCCAGCTTTTAAATACCCCACGCTTTTCCGTCACCGCTAATGAGTGAATTAACGCAGTACCGACTAACCAAGGCATGAAAGACGCATTTTCAACAGGATCCCAAAACCACCAGCCGCCCCAGCCAAGCTCGTAATAAGCCCACCAGCTACCCAAAGCGATACCCAAGGTTAAAAATACCCAAGCGGCAGTAGTCCAAGGACGTGACCAGCGCGCCCAAGCCGCATCTAAACGACCACCTAATAGCGCGGCAATGGCAAACGCAAAAGCGACGGAGAAACCGACATACCCCATGTATAAGGTGGGTGGGTGAATCACTAGACCAAAATCTTGTAATAACGGATTCAAATCCGCACCATCGGAAGGAATTGACGGTAAGCTACGATCAAAAGGATTAGAAGTACACACGGTAAATAAGATAAAACCAACCCCAACCATGCCCATAACCGCTAATACTCGCGCCACCATTTCTAATGGCAAGCTACGACTAAACAGAGCGACCGCAGCGCCCCACAGCCCTAACATGAGCACCCATAATAATAATGAGCCTTCATGAGCGCCCCATACCGCACTGACTTTAAACATCGTCGGTAATAGGCTATTGCTATTGTTCGCAACATACGCGACGGAGAAATCGTCAACGACAAAGCAATACGTTAGCACAGCAAAACTAATGGCTAAAAATGTGGCTTGCCCTAAGGCCATAGGCCTAGCGTATTGCATGAGCCAAGTGCGGTTCGTTTGCGCTCCGACCAAAGGAACAATCGCTTGCACACAAGAGAATGCCAGAGCAATCAATAGTGCTATGTGTCCGTATTCAGCTGCCATTATTAATACTGCTTTTCATAAGTTGATTGTGCTGTTGGCGCTAGAGATTGCTGGGCTTTTTCTAGCGTATTCTTTTGCAAGTTTTCTAAACCGTCTTTATGGGCACTATCGAGGGCGTGCTGTACTTCCGGTGGCATATATTCTTCATCATGTTTGGCTAATACTTCAGAAGCGATCATCACGTTACGCGAATCGACCTTGCCCATGGCGACGATTCCCTGACCTTCACGAAACAGGTCTGGCAAAATACCTTCATATTCAACGGTGACGTTAACCGCACCATCGGTAATACCAAAGCTCACCTGCAAACCATCATTACTGCGTACCACACTGCCCGCAACCACCAATCCACCGGCTCGAATTGTTTGCCCTGGGCGAACTTCACCATTAGCAATTTGTGTCGGCGTCATAAATAAATCAATATTTTGACTTAAAGAAAACATCATTAAACCGACAGCCGCCCCTAGGCCAACTACCATAAAGACAATCAAAATCAGTCGATTCTTACGCTTAGGATGCATTTTTTTTCTCCCGACGCTGAAGGCGCGCCTGTTGTTCAATCAATTTTTTACGTTCACGCATGGGGGCAAGAATATTGGCAATAATGACCAATGCGGTAATGCCATAACAAAGCCACACATAAAAACCGTGCTTACCCATAGCCAAAAATTCTGCAAAGCTATCAAAAAACATAATCACTCTCTTCTTATTTTGCCTGCGTTATCTCTCTGCCTGCAGCATTTTTTTCACCCAGTTCTTTTTACGCTCATGCCATAACACATGATTACGAGTACGCATAAAAATCAGGGTCGCGAATAACAAATAAAAGCCGACAATCATAATCAGCAAGGGAATTAACATCTCCATCGCCATGGTTGATTCTTCGGTGAGTTTTAAGGTCGCTGGCTGATGCAAGGTATTCCACCACTCGACGGAATATTTAATAATAGGAATATTGACTAGGCCTACTAAGGATAAAATAGCCCCTGCTTTGGCCGAGTTGTCTTCCGTATCCATGGCTTTTTGTAAGGCCATCACACCAAAGTACAAAAATAATAATAATAACATTGAAGTAAGGCGCGCATCCCAAACCCACCAAGTCCCCCAGGTCGGCTTACCCCAGATAGCACCGGTGATTAAAGCAATAAAACAAAAACTGGCACCGACCGGCGCAATCGCCGCCGCCACCCAAGCCGCCATTTTCATCCGCCAAATAAGGAATATGGCACCGGCAATAGCCATCATGGCATAAGCACTCTGAGCCAATATGGCCGCAGGCACATGGATATAAATAATACGGAAACTATTACCTTGCTGGTAATCTGCTGGGGCAAATGCCAACCCCCATACCGTACCTATGATTAAACATAGCGCTGCTGGAATCGCAAACCAAGGTAACCAGCGCGCTGATATTTCGTAAAACCACTTTGGCGACCCCATTCGGTGATACAGTCGCGTTAACGCTTGCCACATAAGCTAATGTCCAAATTCTATTTTCATATTAACGAGAAAGATTTAATTTTAATGCCCCTGCCACCGCAAAAGGTGTCAAGGTCATCGAAAGGCATAAAAACGAGGCTAAAAAGCCCAATTGCCCAAGGTATTCCATTTCAATGCCCGCATGATATACCGCGCTGGCTCCAAAGATGAGTATAGGAATGTAAAGAGGTAAAATTACTAAGCTTAATAACAGGCCTCCACTGCGCACTCCTGCCGTTAATGCCGCTCCTACCGCCCCTAATAGGCTTAAAATTGGGGTCCCCAATAGCAGGCTAAAGAACAAGGCCCGATAAGCATCATCTGGCAAGTTCATCATTAACGCGAGTAGTGGGGCTACCAGAGTGAGAGGCAATCCACTGATGCACCAATGAACAAAAACCTTGCCTAGTGCCATGGCATACAAAGACTCTCCTGACGCTAGCCACTGCTCTAACGTGCCATCTTCAACATCGGCTTTAAACAAGGCGTCTAGGGATAATAAGGTGGCTAATAAAGCCGCAACCCATACCACTCCGGCCGCAATTTTAGCTAAAAATTTAGGATCAGGGTCAACCGCCAAGGGAAATAGCGCTAATACCATCAGAAAAAACATCAAGGGGTTAAGCCACTCCCCAGGATTACGGGCAGCAATCACAAGATCCCGCTTAATCGTGGCTATGACTAGACTCATGGCTGCATTCCTAGTTCAATCTGACGCAATGCCGGTATATCCGTTAAAGCATGGTGACTGGTAATCAAAACTGAACCACCACTTTTTACATGACGAGCTAATTGCTCTTCAAGCCAGGCTACACCCGCTTTATCCAAGGCGGTAAAAGGCTCATCTAGAATCCATAGCGGTGTTGGGGTTACCAATAATCGTGCTAAAGCGACTCGACGCTGTTGTCCAGCGGATAACTGCTGGCAAGGAATATCCTCATAACCCGCTAAGGTAACCGCTGCTAAGGCTTGCCATAGATCATCTTCAGTGACCTGTGGCCAACTACTGACAAACCAACGCAGGTTTTCAAGGGGGGTTAATACTTTTTTAATTGCAGACAAGTGGCCAATGTATAAACGTTGACGGGCATACTCTTGAAAGCAGGATTGAATAGCCTCTCCTTGCCAGCGCACTTCACCATCAAAGTCTTGGTTTAACCCAGCCATTAAGCGCAACAAGGTGGTTTTACCCGCGCCATTAGGGCCAACTAATTGAATCAGATCCCCTGATTTCACGGTTAAACTGAGGTTTTCGAATAAGATACGATCATCTCGTTCACAACTCACCTGATGGGCCGATAGATCACAATGAGTAATAAACCTGTTCGATTGATCGACAGGAGCTGAGGAGATCATACAATTCCTATTATTTAGCGCTGAGTAAGGGGCCAGTTAAAAGCTGCATTATAAACAGATTCAGCGCTTGCAGGTACTAAATGTAAGGCTCAAGATTAATCTAGGTCGGTCGATAGTATGAAATAGCGGATAAAGAGAGACATTCTCCTCCCCATCGTGCTCACTCAAGCCACTATAATCAATATGTTAACTCGATGTCTGAGCACTATTAAGCCGTTAAAAGTAAGCCGTTAAAAGTAAGCCGTTAAAAGTTGCTAAATTATGGATAACATCCCTCTTATCAATCCAGCGCTAATAAAGGTCGTCAGCAATAAAGCCGATAATACACAGCCGATATTAAAAGCTGACGTTATTGCCTCGACTCCTGCGGGGTCGCAGCTAGATCCTAAACAACTAGACCCTAAACAAGCTCAAACAGCTGCATACAAGGTATTATTACAAGTCGGCCAACAAACCATCGAAACCCTAAGCCACCACAATCTAAAACCCGGTAGTCAAATTGAAGTCAAGGTATTAGCTGGGCCCGAACTTAAAATAATTAACTCAGACAATGCGCTGAATCAAGCCAGCAAACCAAGCATACCAGCCTCTTCAACCCTGCTAAGCCAGCAATTACTGGCGGATCGTATACCCAAAATTCATCAGCAAGAACCGGCTGCTATCATCAAGCAGCTGACCTTGTTACTGCTCAACACCAACAAAGCCAGCACAACCGATAGCCAAGTCGCTAAGTCTCAGGCTGGTAGTTTAAAATACCAGAAGTTACCAGTTCAATCTGAGCTGAGTAGGAATACGGCCATCAAGCCTGCCACGAAAGCCTTAACCAGCTCGAAAGGGACTCATAGCCTGCAACAACGGGTAAACAGCTGGCTGCAACAACTCCCTCAAAGCCAAGACATTATGACCAGTACTGGCTTGCGAAATGCATTAAACAATGCAGGAATTCAGGCGGAAGCCCAACTTGGTCAGCTGGCCCAGCAAAGCCTCAAACTGAAACCCAATAATGCCAATTCGATTTTCCAGCAACTGCAAGGTTTACAAAACAACATCAAGGCCGCCGAGAATACGACGACTAGGTCGTCCCATGATTCTGCTAAATCAGCAACTAAGTTCGACCTGACTAGCCTAGTTAAGAAAACGGCCAAAATACTGTCAGGTAATAGTCAGCAGGTACTAGCTAGTTTAAGCAAGACTAGCTTAACCGATACGGGTTTAACCCATCAGAGTATTTCGAGTTCGAGCAGTCCAACGACAGCCCCCAGCCAGCAACTTGCGGCGACTAGCAACTGGCAAAACCCGTTACTCAATAATTCACTGCATTCATCCTTAGCAAGCCTATTACAAGATCCTATATTACAGACCCCAAGTAGTAATAATAAGCTCGCGCTAGGGCAATTATTAGGGTTAAACAATCCCCCTAAACACATTAATAACCCTATTCAAATCCCTCTTAATTGGCCAGAGCGCAGTGGTAATGACGGCGCACTATTGAGAAACCTACAAAACTTACTCGGTCACATAGAGCGCGAACAGGTGCAACAAATGCAACTAGCGGAAGGCAGCCAAACAAATAATCCGTCGATGCAAGCTTCTCAGAACCAGCAGTGGTTACCCTTGCTCTTTAACCACCAGCAACAATTGCAATTGATAGAATTTTTTATCGATAAAGAGGAGCGAAAAAATAATCAAGGCGAGAAAAAAAACCATTGGTTCATTAACTTACATTTTGAACTCGCACAATTAGGCCCCATAGGAATAGAGATATCGTTATTCGAGAATGAGTGTAAGACCATATTTTGGTCTGAATCTTCAACGACGTTAAGCCAGATATCCCAACACATTCAGCCCTTGAGGCAACGTTTAACCGAACAAGGCATTATAGTCAGTGACATTCAATCGCGACATGGGATATTACAGAAACGTAAGCAGAATATTCAACAACGCTTGGTCGATATTTCGACCTAGCTTAAGGCAGGGTATTAGAATGAGAAAAGATGACAAACAAGAGATTCCAGCCAGTTTGTTAAACGCCAGCCAAGCCATTGCACTGAGTTATGATGGCGAGCAGGCCCCAACCTTGGCCGCGAAAGGAAACGATGAACTGGCACAAGCTATTATTCAGCTTGCGATACAAGCACAAGTGCCCATATATGAAAATGCTGAGCTTACTCAATGGCTGAGTAAATTAGAGCTAGGAGACGAAATCCCTCAAGGGTTATATCTCACCATTGCCGAAATTCTTGCTTTCGTTTATAAACTAGAAGGTAAGGAGCCTAATTAAAACGTCTAAATTAAGCCCCTCGCAACTAAACTACCTGCTCTGCTTGCTGGGTAACCGCATTCAGCAACCAATCAATATGACATTCAACAACATCTTCAGGAATCAAATCGACGGCATCCATCAAGGTTGATAGGGCACGATAATGGTAGCAGTCAACTAGACCATGCAATGAGGCCGTGAAAAATAACGCCAATTGCTTTTGTCGGCTATCACTTTGCTCGGCCAGAGAAGGAATAGCATCAATAATTAACGTCATCAAATGACGTTGCCACTCTTCAACCAAGCGCGCCAGCTGCATCTCCAGTTCTTGATCGAGTCGTTCAGTATCACTCAAATTCAAGCGCGGCGGCTGGAACATCAACTGGTAATAACCAGGATCCTGCTGGGCAAATGCAATGAGTATGCGAGCAAACTGTTGCAATGCTTGCTCGGCATTAATAGCCTCTCCCATTTGCTCATTCATTTGAGCAAAAAACATTTCAAACCCGCGTAATCGAGTTTGAATAAAGAGCACTTCTTTATTCGGAAAGTAATTATAAATATTACTTGCGGTCATCCCTAACTGACTCGCCAACTTGCGCATAGATAAATGATGAAAACCGACATCGGCCATCACTTGTGATGCACTGTCCATTATTCGTTGGCGCTGAGCGGCGACTTCCTCTGGAGTAAATGGCTTCTTTGGCATATATGCCCCTTGAGATCTTTGTTTTTTTTGTTTTAGTCGTTAAGCGTTCTCTATAAAACGACCGTCGCTTGACAAAATCAAGAGTCTTTTCCAACTTTTTAAAAAATTAAGCAATTTTATGTAATTTCCACCTTGATATATGACTTTTTCGGCCGCAACGAGTAAAGCATTAGTACTTTTTGCTGATTTTATTAGTGCTATAAAGATCAATGAATTTGAAGAAGAGAAGTGAAACTTAGAATGGAAATACCTGATTCAACGCTATAAGCCTCCAGGTTGCCCCTGCCAATATCCCCATTTATTGCCGTCATAATGTAAATATACCCTTCTTTCAAACGGCTTATATTTGGACTCAAGGCTGCGCCTTAAAATGCGTATTTTATCAAATGCGGGGGCATCTACCCAATCTTGCAGATCTGCCACATACCATTGCACATAGGCTTCAACATAATAGGATTCGCCGATTAAATAAGGTTTCGATAACTGCAATATATTGCTTAAGCGCCTATATCCATAATAAAAACCTGTTTGAGAACCTTGATATACGCTCTTCTCTTGATCAGGAAACTGATAGCGATAATGCAAAGCAATGCGTTTACGGTTACTGCCTTTGATCTTTACGACTTGAGTCTCCTTACTGCGTATTAACAAATTGTGATGAAACAATATCTCCAGCATGGCCGCATCTTCATGCTTGCTGGAGCGTTCAATACTATAAGGGATCACCAGACCCTGCCAAAAAAGAGGCTGCTGCTTGAAGGCGGCATCGATTATTCGCATAGCTTCATTCTTAGTTAAAATCGGCTGAGCCAAAACCAGCTGAGCCAAAACTAGCTGAGACAGTAGGCTACAAAGAATGAATTTAATAACAGTTCTTAGCATAAATGGTTTTCTATAACCGTTGAGTTGAAATATTACAAAGTTACCGCAGTTACGACTAAGCATAGACTGCCTTAATCAGCACTGCTGTAAAAATGACTGAGCGTAATTTTTTCCTCCTTGTCACAAACTTGTCACCTTGTCCTTTTAACCTTGCTAGCAAGTTCAACGACCAGCAAGGGATTTAACATGACGACTACATCCGCATCACAAGCTCGTTCAGCCTCGACGATACCATCAAATTCAATATCTCAAACCCAAGAGGTGAAATTGGCCGCCTGCTTCAGCCAAGACCAAGACGAGATACGCCGCGCTCAATTACTGAGAGCACGGGTTTTCAATCTAAATACCAATAGTTCCGAGTTAAATAAAGACCATTTAGATAAAGATCAATTCGATGACATCTGTTTGCACCTGATAGTTAAAGATACGCTCAGCAATAACATTGTCGGTTATAGCCGCATTCTAACGTCGGATATGGTGTCATCAGCCGATGAATTTTATACCGCCAGTGAATTCATCATCGATAATATTATTCAGCCCAATAAAAGATACATGGAGATTGGCCGCACCTGTGTCGACCCCAATTATCGCAGTGGTGCTGTGATTGGTTTGTTATGGTCTAAGATTGGTCAATTTATCAATCAACAGAAAATTGATTATTTAATGGGTTGCGCCAGCATCTCCATGTTAGACGGTGGTGCCGTGGCTATTTCTGTCGTCAATTATTTGCGCGATTCTCACTTCACTCAAGAGAACTTGAGAGTCGTGCCGAAAAAACCTCTCGCTCAATTCGGCATTAATATCGATGGCAAGAAACACCTACCCGCCTTATTGAAGACCTACCTAAGAATGGGCGCTAAAGTCTGTGGTGAGGCCTTTGTAGATGATGAGTTCAAGGTCGCCGACGTCGTCATCTTATTGGCCAAAAAAGATATTAAAGCGCGTTATTTACGCCATTTTTCTTAACTTGATAGGGAATAAATCTTTGCCTCGTTTACATAAGCTGCGTATAGCTTGGCGCTTAACTCGATTAATAAGCTATACCCTAGCGACCCTAGTTTTAGTGCCATTGATTTTTAGTCCTCTGGCAAAAAAGCTGCCTAAAAAACGTGAATTGGCGAGTTTTCTCTATCGACGTATTTACCGAGCGCTTGATATTAAACTCGTGGTTCATGGGGCTCCGACAAATAAGCCTTCACTGTGGGTATGCAATCACATCTCATGGGTCGATATTTTATTATTAGCGGGAGGGTATACGGTAGATTTCATCGCTAAAAGTGAAGTCGGTCAATGGCCCCTAGTAGGCAGGGTTGTTAAAAAGTCTGGCACGGTATTAATCGATCGTGGCAATAAATTTCAGGCTTATCGTTCCTTGCCGGTATTGCAAGAACGAATATTAACCGGCATACCCGTGCTGGTATTTCCAGAGGGGACAACCACTACCGGAGACTATACACTCCCTTTCAAGCCCATGTTCTATCAAGCGGCGATAAGAGAAAACATGCTTATTCAGCCAATCTCTTTACATTATCTAAATAGCAAAGAAGAACTGACCGATGCCGTCGCTTTCATTGATGATGACGATTTTACGATCAGTTTAAAAAGAATACTAAAACAACCAAAAATTACCGCCCACCTGCACTTTTTAGCGCCGGTATCGGCCCAGGATTACCATAGAAAAGTCATGGCCCAAAAGAATCAACGAGCCATTAATAAAGAAATTGAACTCCGCCTTGCAGGTTGAACAGACAAATAGCGTGCTATCGCTTTATTTAACATTCATTTAATCTCATGCAATCATATATTTACAGCCTCAACTACGCTGATACAATGCGCCAAGTTTTCAATAGCGAATTGGATCATCAATATGTATCGTAAATTTCTTGAGTGGATTGCATCAGCCCAAGGCATACGCCAAATAATCAACATTTATGGACCGTATTTTGGCGCTGGGGTTAAAGCCACTTACATTAGCAAAGATTTTCGTCACGCTAAGGTCAGCCTACCTTTACGCTGGTACAACCGAAACTATGTTGGAGTACACTTTGGTGGCAGCCTTTATTCTATGATTGACCCTTTTTACATGCTGTTATTAATGAATACCTTAGGCAAGGACTACATAGTTTGGGATCAGAGTGCTGAGATAGAATTTATTAAACCGGGCACGGGAACCGTTTCTGCCAGCTTTACCATTACAGACCAAATGCTGGCCGAGATAAAAGAAAAGACGGCTAATGGCGACAAGTTTTTACCGACCTACCCTGTCACCATTATTGATGAGAGTGGTGACATTGTTGCTAAGGCGAATAAGACCCTTTATGTGCGCCGTAAGCGTTAACAGCGGTTTCAATACTGTTAAGCCTGTATTAAAAGGCTATTAGAGCTATCAGCCGATTTGGAAAACCGGCTGATTTTTTACCACAACGACTTCACTATAACAATTACGACCACCATCTTTAGCGCAATAAAGCGCCTCATCGGCCGCGGCAATCAGTTGCTCTGGGTGAAATTCATTATCTGGCTCACACCAAGCTAGCCCCATACTCAATGACACATGATGCCCTGCCCCCGAATGGCCATGGACTATCATTAGATTAGCCAAGGCACGCTTTAAGCGCTCTGCGACCACCGCAACGCCATCAGGCTGAATAGACGGTAATAAGACAACAAACTCCTCACCACCAAAACGGGCGACAAAATCTCTTGGCCGCTGAACCACGGATTTTAATTCCTGCGCGACTAAGGTTAAACATTCATCACCCTTGAGGTGGCCATAATGATCATTGAAGGCTTTAAAATGATCAATATCCATCATAATCAAACCTAGACTACCTTGTTCTCGACAGGCTCGGCGCCATTCAGCCGAATAAAACTCATCAAAATAACGTCGGTTAGCGATCTGAGTTAAACTATCTGTCATAGAAAGAGAAGATAGGCGTCTATGTTCTTTTACTTGCAACAAGTGAAGTTTAATTCGAGCCAAGGTAAGCGTTGGATTAAACGGTTTCGCCAAAAAGTCTAATGCACCACAGGTCAAAGCAAACAGTTCGATATCATCATCACGATGGCCACTGATCAGAATCGGCACTTGGCGCATAATAGGGTGTGCTAACCAGCGACAGCAGAAATCAGCGACTAGGGTATGGTCTGAAGCTTGGGTTTGAAAAAAGCCATGGTCTAAAATCAACAAGCTGGGTAAAACGTCGGTTGCTTGCAACCAATATTCTAGTTGAGGCTCACGCACTATGGTCGAAATCTGGACTTCAGATGTCAGTAAATCGCCTAATAATGCTTGATTATTTAGCCCCTTATCAGCGATCAATACTATTGGCTTAGTATCCATACCTACCCTTCTTTACCCATTATTACACTTAGAAATATTATTACACAGTTATACAGTCCACTTACTCTTTGAACAAGTATTTGGGGTAATGAATTCATCGACCGATGAGAATAAGACTTTAATTATTATCCTATGCAACCTAAAATTAGCCATGTTCTTTTGATAATGACAGGATGGAAATCTTTTCTATGATCCACTTAAAGCAATTAAGCCCTTTTTTCTTCGCTACGGCTCTTTCAGGATTGGCCTTATTAACCGGTTGTGAGCAAGCTCGTGAGGTGGCGACACCTGAAGCTAAGGCTGAAGCCAAGCCAGAAGCTGAAGCTAAGCCAGCGAGTATAAAAAAACCGGCTCCTGTATTGAGTGTATCCGAGAAAAAAGCCAAGTTTTTTGCGTTTCTAAACCCTATGATCAAGCAAGCGAATGCCGAGGTACTTGAGCAGCGCCAACAGCTGCTTAACTTAAGTGAACATAGCGATACCTTAGATGAAAAACAAACGGCCACCTTAGCGGCTTTAGTGAAAACCTATCGAGTAAAGAAAACCCTAACAAATAAAGAGAAAATTGAGCAATTAAAGGTTAAGGTTAATACCGTTCCTGCCGCCTTAATATTAGCCCAGGCTGCTAACGAGTCCGCTTGGGGCACAAGCCGATTTGCCACAAAAGGTAATAACTTTTTTGGCCAGTGGTGCTATAAAAAAGGCTGTGGTCTCATCCCGAATGGTCGAACTAGCGGAGCAAAGCATGAAGTAGCTCGCTTTAAAAGCCCTCTAGGGTCGGTTAAAAGCTATATTCGTAATTTGAATAGCCACCCAACCTATAAATTACTGAGAACGCTGCGCCAGCAATCAATCCAAAAAGGTAAAGCAGCGAGTGGCGAGCTCTTAGCCCAAGGTTTAGTCGGTTACTCTCAGCGTGGAGAAGAGTACGTAAAAGAGATACAAAGTATGATTCGTTACAATAAACTAAGCCGCTTTGACTCTACTAAGGTGTCAAAGCCCTCAAAAGATGCGGATAAAGGATAGATTTTGACCATTAAAGAACGACGCTTTAGTGAACGTTTTCAAGGGGCTAGTTTAAAAGTTGAACTAAGCCCTCGACATTGGTTAGGCTTAAAGAATGAAAAATACCCCGCAATTATAACAAATTTTGCCATCGGCGGGGCCGCCATAACGACACAACTAAAGCTCAAGGTTGGTCAACACATTAAGATTTCGATCCTCAGCGAATTTCACAATATCAAGCAATTACCGGCTGAAGTCGTACGTTTTGACGGTAAGGAAGTCGATTATCATTATGGTGTACGTTTCAACTTTAAAAAAGTTGCTGAAACGGCCAGTAAAAATGCTTTAATTGTCTTGCAGCAAATTGAAAAAAACTTATTGAAAATACCTCATTGAAGGTACTTTGAAGAAAATGATCTGGCTAAATTGATCCTACCCAACATTCAGTTATCAAATTAGCTTAATATAATGACCACTCTATTTTGTATTTTTAAGGCCTCCCATGAGCAGTGCTAACATCCTTGTCCTCAATTGCGGCAGTTCTTCCATTAAATTCGCAATATTTGATATGGCTCAGCAAAACGTTTTAATTTCTGGCTTAGCCGAACGTTTATACGAAGCTAAACCAACCCTCCGCTGGTCAGGGCAATTCAACGGCGAGGCGAGCATTAACGACCAAGGCCATCAAGCAGCCTTGGATAAACTGGCGAGTTTATTAGCCCAATGGCAGATTCTTGCATCGCTTACCGGCATTGGTCATAGAGTCGTCCACGGTGGGGAAAAATTCTCCGCTTCAACCTTGTTAAACGATGACAATATCACTGAGTTAAAGGCTTTAAGCCACTTAGCGCCCTTACATAACCCAGTTAATATGCTCGGCATTGAAGCCTGTAAAAAGTTATTACCCAGCGTGCCGCAAGTTGCCGTATTCGATACTGCATTTCATCAAACTATGCCAGAGCATGCCTATTTGTACGCTGTTCCTCAAGCTTGGTATCAAGATCATGGCGTGCGTAAATATGGCTTTCACGGCACCAGCTATCGCTACATAGTTCAAGCCTGTGCGCAGCAGCTAAGCAAGCCGAGTAATGAACTCAATATTTTATGTGCTCACCTTGGCAATGGCTGTAGTGCCAGCGCTATTCTCAATGGTCAGAGTGTCGATACCAGCATGGGTTTAACCCCCCTTGATGGTCTCATTATGGGAACCCGCTGTGGCAGTATCGATCCCGGTCTAGTCGAGTTCATGATGGCCGCCGAAAATACCAGCATTGAAAACATCATGACCAGTCTCAATAAAAAAAGTGGCCTACTTGGATTATCAGGCTGCAGCAATGACATGCGCACGCTACTGAGCGCTGAAGCGCAAGGGAATCAGCAAGCTAGACGCGCAATTGATGCCTTCTGTTATCGCATTGCCAGAGAGTTAGGGGCTTTATCAGCCAGCCTTCCAACCATTGATGCTATCGTATTCACTGGGGGAATTGGTGAGCATGCGGTCGCTATTCGTCAACGAATTATCGATTTCTGGCCTAATGCCAACATCACCCTCGATCCGTCATTGAACCAAAGCAATGGCAACCCACAAGGGATTATTAGCCAACCCACAAGCCCAGTTGTAATGGTCATGGCTACCAACGAAGAACTAATGATCGCCCAAGACTGCTACGAGTTATGCCACAATGATTAATATTTTTATCGCGCCAACCGGATTACACAGTGGCTTAAGCAGCATCAGCATTGCCTTGCTACACGCACTGGATACCCAAGGTATTAAAGCCTCTTTCTTTAAGCCTGTCGCTCCTTATGGCGAAGGTGATATAGAGCGCTCTACTCAGCTCGTTAAGCAGATGTACCCCCTGAACCCTCCTCAACCTATGCCACTTAAACAAGCGCAGCAGTTAATCAGTGCAGGGCAAAATGACCGTTTATTAGAAGACCTAGTAGGTCTTCATCATATTGCTAGCAGCGGGACAGAGGTGACGATTGTCGAGGGCTTAGTGCCAGATCGTAGCGAGCCTTATACCGCTAAACTTAATGCAGAAATAGCCAAGGCTTTAAATGCTGATATTATCTTGATCAGCAGCGCTGAAAATAAGACCCCTAATGAAATCCAAGCAGAGATTAATTTAAACGCTGCCATTTTTGGAGGGTTTAAAGAAGGCAAGATTATTGGTGCCATTGTTAATAAGTACGGTACCCCTGAACAATCTCACTTCATGTTTACCAGCTCACTCGAAACCGATGCTCAGCGCCTAAGTAAGAGACCAAAATTATCTTTACCGCACTGCCGTTTATTAGGCACTATTCCATGGCAGCGTGAGCTGATCAGCCCCAGAACCTTAGACATTGCTCGTCAACTGGATGCCAATATTCTCAATGAAGGGGATATTGATAGCCGTCGTGTTGGCACCATAAGCCTATGTGCGCGCACCTTGCCGAACATGCTTAATCGTTTAACCGCAGGGACTCTCATTGTGACCCCTGGGGATAGGGTTGATGTTATTCTTGCGTGCGCGCTAGCCGAAACCAATGGCACCCCGCTAGCGGGATTAGTATTAACCGGAGGTTTGTTACCCAATGACGACGTCATGGCTTTATGCCATAAGGCGATAACGAATGGCCTGCCCATTTTAACCACAGAAAATGATACTTTCGCATGCGCAAGCCAGCTCGACCGCATCGATACGGCCGTCCCTGAAGATGATTTACAACGCATTGATCTAATACGCGCTCATATCGCCGAACACATAGATATTCAGGCTTTATTAACGGCGATTAATGCCCCACGCGCGGTGCGCTTAAGCCCTGCGGCTTTCCGCTTCCAGCTAGTTGAACGCTCCCGTAGTGATATTAAACGCATTGTATTACCAGAAGGCGAAGAACCAAGAACGATACAAGCCGCTGCCATCTGTCAAAACCGAGGGATTGCCCACTGCATTCTATTAGGCAAACAGGAGGTTATTCATCAGGTAGCCCAAGCCCAAGGCATTGAACTACCCAGTGGCATAGAAATACTGGACCCAGATAGCATCCGTGAGCGCTATGTCCCCGACATGGTAGAGCTGCGTAAACATAAAAATCTAACCGCTCCTATGGCCAGTGCTCAGTTAGAAGATAACGTCGTATTAGGCACTATGATGCTGGCTCTGGATCAGGTTGATGGCTTGGTTTCTGGAGCGATTCATACCACAGCTAATACCATTCGCCCTGCTATGCAACTTATCAAAACGGCCCCAGGGGCAAAACTGATATCTTCAGTTTTCTACATGTGTCTACCTGAACAAGTATTAGTTTATGGCGATTGTGCGGTAAACCCTGACCCAAATGCAGAAGAGCTTGCCGATATTGCTATTCAAAGTGCTGATTCAGCCCTCGCTATGGGAATTGCCCCCAAGGTTGCCATGATCAGTTATTCCACGGGCGCCTCGGGCTCGGGGAGTGACGTTGAGAAAGTGAAACAAGCGACGGCCATCGCTAAACAACTTCGCCCCGATTTAATTATTGATGGGCCATTACAATACGACGCGGCTACCACAGCTTCTGTGGCGAAAAGTAAAGCACCTAATAGCCCAGTCGCTGGACAAGCCACTGTATTGGTATTTCCAGACCTCAATACCGGTAACACAACTTATAAAGCAGTGCAACGCAGTGCAAACGTCATCAGTGTTGGTCCAATGCTGCAGGGATTGCGTAAACCCGTAAATGACTTATCAAGGGGCGCATTGGTTGAAGACATTGTATACACTATTGCTTTAACCTCCATACAAGCGCAACAACTTAAATTATAGAGAACGACATGAGCGGAAAAATAACGGCGATCATTGCCAGTACCCTACTTTTTATTAATGTTATTTTTTGGTGTTCGATTCTCTTTGTATTAACACCTATCAAGTTTATCTTGCCTGAAGTAGTTGTGCGTAAGCTGCTTGATCCTTTATTTAGCCTTATTGCCGGAGCATGGATCTCCTGCAATAGCGGCTGGATGAAGTTAACTCAAAATACTGTTTGGGATGTTGAGCTACCCGAGCCCTTAGATGCTAAAGGCTGGTACTTTGTTACTAGTAATCACCAAAGTTGGGTAGATATATTCGTTCTTCAGCATGTACTAAATGGAAAAATACCTTTTCTTAAATTCTTTCTAAAACAAGAATTAATTCGCGTTCCTATTATGGGCCAAGCTTGGTGGGCGCTTGATTTTCCATTTATGAAGCGTTTCTCAAAGAGCTACTTAGAGAAATATCCAGAAATGAAAGGTAAGGATGTTGAAACCACTCAAAAGGCCTGTGCGAAATTTAAGCATACTCCCACCAGTGTCATGAACTTTTTTGAGGGCACACGCCTGACCCCTGCGAAGCATGAAAGACAAAACTCCCCTTATAAGCATCTATTAAAACCAAAATCTGGGGGCTTTGCGTTTGCTTTAAATGCCATGGGGGGTAAGTTTAAGTCACTACTAGACTGCACCATAGTCTACCCAGAAGGCACACCAAGCTTTGTTAGCTTTATGCAAGGAAAGGTACCTAAAGTAATCATTAAGATTCGAGAAATCCCTATTCCCGCGGAATTCTGCCACGGAGATTATGAGAATGACACAGAGTTTAAACAGACCTTCCAAGCTTGGGTCTCAAATATATGGCTAACAAAAGATAAGCAAATTGATGAGATTAAAAACTTATCAAACCGAAATAGTTCTTCTGACTCAGATAATAAAAGTGGCGCGAGACTAGCTTAATCCCTTTTGATTAAACGTCTATTATTCAATACGCTACTATATAAGACTTCGATGAGGCTTCGATAAGCTACGATGAGACGACACAGTTACGGCCGTTTGCTTTTGCTTGATAAAGCGCGCGGTCGGACTCTTTTAATAATGAATCTAAATTCTCTTCAATACTTGGAATAGTAACCGCAATACCAATACTGATAGTTACTTTATTCAGTATTGAAGCGGCATGCTCTATATTCAACCCTTCAACCTTACGACACATGCTTTCGGCTATTCTATGGGCTGTTGCAAGAGTCGTGCGCGGTAATAATATAACAAACTCCTCCCCCCCATAACGTGCGACCAACTCCCCTGAGCGCTGACCAAAAGATTTCAGTAATTCGCTCACTTCTTTTAAACAGCGATCACCGGCTTGATGACCATAATGATCGTTATAGTTTTTGAAGTAGTCTATATCAATCATAATCAGGCAAAGGGAATCTTTCGTCCTTAAAGCCCTGCGCCACTCTGATTCAAAACAGTTTTCAAAATGGCGACGATTGGCCAAGCCTGTCAAACCATCTGTAGTTGATAATAGCCTTAACTCTTCACTTAATAAGGTTAAGCGTTCAGCATCTAAGGCTAATAAGCGATTTTTCACGTAATCAACCCGAGCAGAGTGCTCCATGAAGTAACCAAGATAAATGCCCATTGTAATCAATACCCCCCAAAACAAGATATACAGAGGGCGCAAGTGTTCGATGAGTCCATCAATTTCAGGGCTGAAGGGTGTAACCTCTTGGTTATAAGTAAAAATTATATAAATTATAAATACACTCAAAGAGCAAATCACGATTGCCCTTAAGTAGGAACGTAATACGATTAAGATAAAGACTTGCCACGGAACGATACCTAAGTGATAGGCATAACTATAGGGTTCGTCAAGTAGCCACATAAATACAATGACGCTGCAGCCAATTACTATCATCCCTAAAGAGGCTGCTTTAACGACCCAGAGCACAAACCGCCGTTTAAAGATGAGTAGGATGCCAGTAAACAAGGTAATGGATACGAAGACGCGTATGACCCACAGAGTATTCGCTTGATCTTGCCCAAGAACGAAATCGGAAAAACCAAATGCCAGATAAAGCAATATACCAAAGGATAAAAGACCCCGAGAGGTTTTGATAAAGTTGACATTGCTGTGCCAGATATAATCTTGCTCGATCTCTGCTGGAAACTGAAGGCGTTTAAATCCGGAAGATAATAATTCTTGATAGCGATTAATTTTTTGCTCAAGTTGCTCTAACTTGTCATTAAATAGCAGACGAGATACGACCACAGATACTCCTAGCATTTTGACTAAGCATAATTCGAGCAAATTCCATAACAGCTCCTACCCATTTCCAGTGTAGACTCATATTACATCCTTAAGGCATAATATTTTTAATAAATATGACATATAAAGCATTAAATACCCACTCAGCGCTTATTTAACCTAACAAAAAGAGAAATTATGAAAGTTTTCGATGATATTAGCCTATCCATTGGCAATACCCCACTTGTACGCATCCGTAAACTGACAAATCACCCAAATCTTTTGGTCAAAATGGAAAGTCGCAATCCAGCACAATCGGTCAAATGCCGTATCGGTGCCAATATGATATGGCAAGCTGAAAAAGATGGGCGCTTAAAACCTGGGATGGAAATCATTGAACCAACCAGTGGAAATACCGGTATTGCTTTAGCCATGGTAGGTGCTTCTCGGGGATATAAAGTGACTTTAACCATGCCTGAAACCATGAGCTTGGAACGCCGTAAAGTAATGAAGGCACTGGCGGCTAATCTAGTATTAACCGAAGGCCCTAAAGGTATGAAAGGCGCAGTAGACAAAGCAAACGAGCTTGTGTCAGCCGCCAACGGCAATGCCATCTTGTTACAACAATTTGAAAATTCTGCTAACCCTGAAATTCACGAAAAAACAACTGGGCCAGAAATTTGGCAAGATACCACAGGGGAAGTAGACATCTTTATCGCTGGAGTCGGTACCGGCGGTACTATCACAGGGGTTAGCCGCTATATTAAACAGCAACAAGGGAAAGCCATTACCAGCATAGCCGTTGAACCTTCTGATTCTCCTTTAATTAGCCAAACCAAAGCAGGAGAGAAAATAACCCCGGCTCCACATAAAATCCAAGGCATTGGCGCTAACTTTATTCCACGCAACCTTGATCTTGATCTTGTTGATGACGTAGAAACTGTGGGCAATGATGAAGCGATGGCCATGGCTCATCGACTTATGGCAGAAGAAGGGATTTTAGCGGGTATATCCAGTGGTGCAGCCTTGGTTGCGGCACTACGCGTAGCTGAAAAACCTGAGAACCAAGATAAGTGTATTGTTGTCATTCTACCTGACTCAGGTGAGCGCTATTTGAGCTCTCCTTTATTTGCCGGTATGTTTGAAGATTAAAAACCGTCATCACGACTGCGAGCTTGCCGACTTGCAAGCTCCGCTAATTTGCCCCTATTAACGCTTCAAAGCGAAACATTAATACAGGGGTTACATCGTATTCATTACTACTTGCCGTTTCTAGCTCTGGGCTGATTTCTGCAAATATCCAATCTTGATATACTTTACGTCGATACCGAACCCCGATACCATAATTATTGAATGTCGCATCATCAATGGTATCCCCCGACGCTCTCACATAATACGCGAAGACTTCTTTTTCATTGAGTTCGTGAAATAAAGCAGCACCATAGTTTAATTCAAAATAATCATTATCTAATAAATACTGAGCGCCCATATTAAGGCGAATTAAGCGGTCTATATTAAGTGGTCTATTTAATTCAAGAGTCGTTCTTTCCCCTATCCCATCACGAACAGACCAAAATAATGTTTGTGTTGCACGAACTCTGTAATTTTCAAAATACGCATAGCGACGCATCCTTAACCGAGTAAATGGGTCAGGAGGAAAGCCCCACTTCACCCCCGTATCAAAGTTAACTTTCCAGCGTTCCGTTTCCTTAAATATATACCGCAGTGCGGTGGAGTATTCGACACCTTCTACCGAATCTAGGGCATTACTTTCACGCCCACCGTCATCTTCATCAGAGGACTCCAATAAGAGTTTGAACCTTTCATTGGTATTAGGTAGAACCAGTTTAATACTTAACCCATAATTATAATCAACCGGCTGACCGATTACGCGGCGGGTAAAAAATGATATTTTTGCTCTACTACCTGATACATCATCATCCAGAATGTCATCACCAAAGAAAGTATCAATAAAAAAGCCATCCACACTATAAGAAAGCGTATCTATGTATTCCTTTAGCCAATCGTGTGAATATTCAATAAACCCTATTTTACTGGCTTGCTCAACTCTCACTTTATTGATGATAATATCCTGACTTCCACCACCTTCTTGTGGGTTAACGTCGTATAGGATTTGCTCTTCAATAGCCCAGCAGGAGCTGAAAAAGGTATAACCCATTAACAGTGCCCAGAAAAATCTGACGCCATTCATCATACTGATTTAACAGGGTCGTGATGAATTAGAACATCGGCTCTTGGGTATTTAAGTAATAACTGTTCGACTAGCCATTCGCCTTCGCTATGAGCTAAATATAATGAGACCTGATCCGAAAAATCTAAATGCACTTGAATAAATTGAATATTGCCCGATTGGCGAGTTTTGATGTCATGACAGCCCAAAATGTGATCATTTGCCGCTACCAGCTCTTTTATATGTTTAGCCACTTCTGGATCCAATGCATGATCCATCAACATATTAAGAGATTCTTTAGCGATGCTATAAGCACTTTTCAATAACGCCAGTACGATCAAAATTGCAACCAGAGGGTCCAGCCAAACCAAGCCAGACTGAGCTGCAAATAAGGCAACGATAACCGCGCCATTAGCCAAAATATCGCCGACATAATGAGCCGAATCGGCTTTCACAGCCAATGAGCCAGTACGGTTATAAACCCAGCGCTGATAAAGCACTAATAATAGAGTTAAAGTTAAAGATATCACCATAACCCAAGTCGCTACTTGTAACGATTCAATCTGTTTTGGGTGAATTAACCTTTCTCCCGCATGAAGCAAGAGAACAAAAGCAGAACCAGAAATAAAGGCCGACTGCATCAAAGCCGCTAAAGACTCTGCTTTACCGTGACCAAAAGGATGCTCTTTATCGGCGGGAGCAAAAGCAAAGCGAATCGCGAATAAATTAATTAACGAGACAATGATATCTAAACTAGAATCTGCAAACGACGCCAATACGCTGGTCGCACCCGAATCTGCCCAAGCAAATCCTTTAATTACAATGAGTACCGCTGCAACGATTATCGACAGAATTGCCGCACTTTGCGTTAAGCTAGCATCACCTTTCATATTCTTTCACACCTTTTCTGTTCACTTCTTGATTCTTTATGTCTCTTATACAGTAAGAGCTTAATACTCGCTACACTGTAATGCTAGGCACTACAATGTAGCCAGCTCAGCCAGTCATATTGGACAACTCAGGTCTAATAACCCTATAAATAAGAAATGCTGCTATATAAGCAATCATTTCTATTGACCATTCAGTAGATGCAAGACAGTATTGTTACTAATTTTTGGCAATAGCGATTTAGGCGATATAATGACTATAAAAAATGCCCTCATCGTAGATGATTCAAAATCTGCGCGTATAATACTGCAACGCTTATTAGAAAAACTGAATGTTGTTACATTGACGGTTGAAAGTGCTGAAGAAGCCTTACGTTATCTTGAAAAGCAACAGCCTGATGTGATTTTCATGGATCACATGATGCCTGGAATGGATGGTTTAGAAGCTACTCAAACCATTAAGAGGAATCCAAAAACCCAAGGTATTCCTACTATCATGTATACCTCAAAAGAAGGTGATAGCTACCATTCGTTAGCTAAATCTCATGGTGCTTTTGGTGTATTACCCAAACCGGCAAACCAACAAGCGGTTATGGCCGTTATCAACTCTATCGTCAATACGGCAGCCAATGATGTACCCGCTAGCGATGTTCCCTTGAGTGAGCAATTTACGCCTATTGAAACCATAGAAAAGATGATCAATAGTCGCTTAACTAGTTCTGTTCTTGCGGCTAAAGCTGAAATATCTGCCGGCCTCGATAGCGTGAGTCACCAGCTTTTACAAGCGCAGCAGGAAAAACTAACCATTGTAGAGCGTAATTTAAAACAGCAGGTTAAACCCTTACAAAGCCAACTGATTGACTTGCAGGATAATACAAATTTATTCAACCGAATTCAGCCACAGATGCAGAAACAGATGATGCTGATCGCTGAAAAAATCAGTCGTAAAAAGGTTGAGTCACTAGCAAAAGAGCATCTCGCTAAATTGAAACTGCTAGAACAACAGCAACAACAATTAATGGTTGCCATTTCCAATAAATCACAACAGGCAATGATAAAAGCCATATTAGGTGGGGCTGTGTTAGGAGCCATAATCGCTGTCGCAACGAGTTTTATTTTCTTACAATAAAGGTGTCGCACTATGTCCACTCACCCGTCTTCTCTAGGGGATTATTGCCAACAATAATTGATCTTCAGCTTCAAAATATACGCCGCTATCGTTAGACTAGAGAGATTATAAAATTACATTCTCGTACCATCGACCTATTAGGGATAATTTCATGAACCTTAGACTGCTGAGTCTCACTTTTCTTGTTTTAATGTCAACAGGTTGCTCAATTGCAACCCCGCTCGTTGCAGCGGGTGCAGGGGGCCATGCGATTGGCCGCTATGAAGAAAACATCAGAGTACGCGGAGCCGCTGCGCTGAAAGAAGAACCCGATTTATTAACCTATTCAGTACAAGCAATTGCTCGTAATAAGGTCGATGCTGCAGTCAAAACTTATTTGAAAGGTTTAAACAGCGAAAGCTATAGCGATAACATAAAATCACTCAGCCTGTATCAGATTGGTTTAATTTACATGAACCCTTATAGCCAGCAAAGAGATGATGATAGCGCGTTGAGCTACTTTAAACGCCACCTTAAGGAATTTCCTCAGTCGCGTTTGAAAACTAAGATTGAAAGCAAAATCGCTTTAATTAACCAGCGTAAAAATGAAAAAACACAACTAACTGCTGACGAGTTATTAAAACTGGCCAATCGCTCTGAACTATTAGCCCAAGTCGAGATTCCATTCGATTCAGAACTGACTCCTATGAGTGAACGGGCAATTATATCGGATCGTATCGATGATGCTGAAAGCGTTTATTTAATCATCTACGATAATAAGGCGTCTTCTGATTCGATGAGAGCAAAAGCCCTTTATCAAATTGGCTTAATCTATATGAGTGAATACAATACTCATGGTAATAATGCCCAAGCGCTCAACTACTTCCGTAAAATTATCGAAGAGTTCCCTAATAGCCCTGTAGCCAAAAAAGCCAGCAAACGCATGAGCCAGGTGATTAACCGCCAATCTTAATTGACGCCTTTGAAAAGTAAATTTTGAAGTTAAAAAAGCGGTTATAGCCGCTTTTTTAAACTCTACAGACTCGGGCCTAGTTACAGTGCTTGTTTGCGAATAATGGGTTGAGCGTACATAGAATACAGCTGCTGCTTAACAGCCTCAGACTCTCCTTTACACCGAGCTAATAAGGTTATTAAACCGGCATCAATATCATACTCCTCGTAATGATCTAACGCTTTAATAATACCCTGATCAGATAATAGTTTATGCGCAGCATAGTTAATTGGATAACAAGCGTAGCCAGCGACTATTTGACGATCAATTTCAATCGCCAGTGTTTCTGCATTGGCAAATAACTCAGCCGTTATTTCTGCACCAAAACTCACTTGCACCCTACCTTTATGCCCCATTAAACCCGTGACAATGCTTTCTACGTCTTCATTTTCACTCTTATGGTAAACTTGCCCACTATTGATGGCTGCGAGCTCCCTCGCTTTCAGCACATCACAGGGATCAAACTCATAACTAATACTCACTGGCACAGGATTCAACCCCTGCAGTGTTACTGAAAAGGGTTCTTTATTCTCTCTTCCTGCTAAGCTCAGCATTTTAAGTACCGCGGTATCAGTACTATCAATACCATCCTTTGCTCGCCCCTCTTGCTGAGCAATCCAAATAGAATGACCTTCTTCGATAGAGTGTCGAATATATTTGGATAACAGCTGTAAAGCAGAAAATTTCTCTCGCTTTGCCGTTATAGAGCGCTTTACGATGAAACTTTTATTGAGCCTCATTAAGTCGCCAACAACGGGATTAGTTAATAAGTTATCCCCTATGGCAATACGCCCAGTAGGGTGATTACTAATATGCAGCGCATAATTCACTAAGGTTGGGTCTAATGCTATGTCTCGGTGATTGGATAACCAGATATAACTTTTGTCATTATCGAGTTTATCTAAGCCTAATATAGTAAGACTGGTCGTGGTTTTATTGAGGATCTTTTCTACATAGGTTGAAATCCAGCCTTGAAAATCAGCAATAGACTCAAGCCCGGTTAAATCCTTTTGTAAGCGCCAACGTATTAACGAGCGCGCAAGGTGACGTAATGGGCCTTTCCATCTAGGGCGCATAAAATACGCAAGCCCCTTAACCAGATCAGGCTCTGACAATAAGCGCTCTAAAATTTTAGGAAATTCAGTATCGTTATATGGCCGAATATCGGCAAATTCATCCATCCAATGTCCCTAACTAGAAAAGCAAAACTGCAAAGATAGCTTGTTTCTCGATTTTAAGGCATTAGTATATCTCAGCAAATTCACTATCCCTATCTTAAAAGGCGATTAATTATGGTCGATACTTGGCAACCCAATACTGGCATTGACACACTTTCAGCAGAAAAACTTGCTCAATTAGCTGAACTAATTAGCAGCCAAGAAACAGCAAAAGAAGACATAAAGCAGATTGCAGAAAGCGATATAAACCTTCTGGCCAATCAGCTAAATACGCCGCAAGATGCATGGATAAAGGCTATTGAGGGATTTTCAACAGAGCAGGTGCTAAACCTGTGCATGGTATTTACCCTTGGCGAAATGATATTTTCCAGCTGGACATTCGCCAGTAAAAACCCAACGATTTATTTATTGCGACACTTGAAATCTAAAAAAATCGTTGTGGAAAAAGACTTTATCCGTTGGCTTAAGAAACAAACCGACAACCGCTACATTCCTTACGGCCCAGCACTTTAAACTGCAAAGCTCTATTTAATAAAGCGAGTGATAACCCGTCTAAGCTCATCCATCCTAATGGGCTTAGACATAAAGTCATCCATACCTGCCGCAAGACATTCAGCTTTGCTATCGGTCATCACGTCAGCCGTCAATGCCAAGATGGGAATACGCTGTTTATCTTCTTGTAAGCGAATCATGCGAGTAGCCTGAATGCCATCCATAACGGGCATATGACAGTCCATCAAAATCACATCATAAGCTTGGCGCTTCCACGCCGCGATCACCGCTTCCCCATCAACGACAACATCGACGTCAAAGCCCATTTTTTTCAGCATTTGTGCGACGACTTTCTGATTAACAAGATTATCCTCGGCTAATAAGACTTTACCTCGACAATCGGCCTGGGTGTGTGAAGCAATAAGCGATCTTTGATAGCGAGTAATCAATGTATTGGGCTGATGCTGCCAGTCATGGGCAAACAGGCGACTTAATATGGAGTCCAGTTCTTTCTGTGCTAGTGGCCACTCCCAGAATGCATGGATGCCTTGTGCCTGCAGCGCATCGTAATCAATGTTAATCGCTTCCACTGTAGTCATGGCTAATAAGATATTAGGGTCCAGTTTCTTCATACAAGTGAGTAATTGATTGACCTTTTTTGCCCCCAGCTCTCTCGAAAAAACTAAAAAATTGGGTTTTATGACATCTTTCGACTCAATCTCATCAAGCATTGTAGATAATTGATTAAATTCTCTAACATTGAAGCCCGTTTTTTTCGCCACTGCTTTCATCAATAATCGATTGACCTTCACCTCATCTAAGACCCAAGCCGTTAAGCCTTGAACCTGTTTAATTTCCTGATCATGTCTGTCGCCATTACTACTCCCGGTATCGCAACTGGAAATAGCTACGTCTAGATCCAACCAAAAGTTACTGCCTACATTTAAAGTGCTGACAACCCCAATACGCCCAGACATCATCTCGGCTAAGCGCTGACTAATATTTAACCCTAAGCCGGTTCCGCCCAACTGCACCGATTGCTGTCCATGGGCGTGGGTATATTTATCGAATATAATGGCCGCTTTATCCGCTGACATGCCGATACCACTATCTTCAACAGAGAACCTTAAACACACACTACTGTCTTTCAACTGCAACGGCACAATACGCAAGATAATATGCCCCTTCATGGTGAATTTAATCGCATTGGTTAAAAAATTCATCAGTATTTGGCGCAGCCGTACAGCATCAGCAATGATTAAATTAGGCACTTTTTCATTGATAAAGGTTTGTAAATTAAGCCCTTTCTCCCTAGCTCTATTACCCACCATATCCACGAGCGAGGTGATAAAGTTATCCAGCTCAAGGCTTTCATTTTCAATACTGAGTTTACCCGCTTCTATTTTTGACAGGTCAAGTACATCGTTAATAATGGCTAACAAATGCTCAGAGGATTGCTGAATCGTAGACACGTACTCTTGCTGCTCAATGCTTAAGGGGGTTTTCTCTAATAAAGAGACCATCCCTAACATGCCGGTCATGGGGGTACGGATTTCATGGCTCATACCGGCTAAAAATTGGCTCTTGGCCAAATTGGCTTGTTCTGCTTGCTGCTTTAAATCTAACAAGGCAGAGTGCGCTTGTTTTTGCTCGGTGATATCGGTAGTGATTACCAATAGAGTGACTATCTTCCTATCTTCTATGATAGGAATAATACGATTACAGATCCATAGCGTGCCTACTACGTCATTATTAACTTCTAATTCATAAGAATGAGGCTCACGCTGATTGATCGCAATATCCAGCGCTCTAGCAAATACCTTCTGCCCTTCTGGGGTTAAAAACTCAAAACTAGAATGGCCAATTAAATCAGCTTCGTTAAACCCTAAGGCGGCGCGGTTAATCGTTAAAATACGCCCTTTATTGTCGATTTCCGTAATAATATCAGGAACATGTCGCCACAATAGAGCCAATCGAGGGTCCGTAGATATCACCTTTTTTTGATAGAGGTATACCATCAAAATGAGCATTGATAAGATGACAATAAAAATCAATAGCAAGCCCGACTCTTGCCATATAGGTGTTACCGTGAGCCCATAAGTAGTCGATGAAGCAGCAAATGCAAAGCCTGCTGCGACGACCTTAATGACTTTCTGAGCCATCCTGGGTCAAATAGTCTAATAACAATTGGCGCTGCTCGGGCCATTGAAACGAATCCCAGCCATCATGCATCTCCCTTTGATTACTTTGTAATAATGCCATTTTGGGCGCATCACTGCGGTCTTTACTCACATCCTTCATGATACGAGCCGCGATATCGGCATAATGGAGATCCATCATCAATAAAGCTGAAGGCTTATCTTTAGCCATCAGATATCCTAACTGCACCGGATCATCGGCTAAAACAACATCCCAGTTATTTCGCCTCAAATCCGCCGCAAGCTCTCGAGCGCGATCGTCCTGTAATGAAAAGAGCAATAACCGACGATCGTCGGCTATCAGCTCATCCGGCACAGGCATATCATTTTGCCTGAGGAAATCCACAAAGGTATCAACCGGAATTCGGTTATCCCCTCTGCCCGGTAGTTTATATGCATCCAAATGTCCTCGCTCAATCCAACGAATAACAGTTCGGAAATTAACACCGCAATATTTTGCGGCTTCACCTGTAGTTAACGCTTGTTTGTCTGTCACTGCAAATTCTCAGTTTCTTACTAAACTTATACTAAGTATAGGTACTGACCCACCATACTTGCCTAGGAAGTTATCACTTTTTCTTAGAACTTATTCTGGCCAGAATGGATGCTTTAATAAACTCGAGTTATTATGAACCCTACTTTATTACTTGTTGACGACGAACCCTCTATTACGGATGCGATAGAAAGCTCATTATTAGATGAGCATTACACCATTTTTAAAGCGGGCTGCGCTGCTGAAGCGCTCAGTGTTTTAGAGCTTCACCCCGTTACTGTGGTGGTTGCCGATCAAGATATGCCAGGAATGTCAGGGATCGATTTGTGCGCTGCTGTGCATCAAAAATGGCCAACGACTTACCGTATATTATTATCAACTAATGATGATACTGAATTAGCACCGGCATCAATAAGTGGGGATATTCATCAATATTTGGCTAAACCTTGGGATGCGATGCTCTTAAGGTACAATATTAATGAAGGTATTCGCCAGCAAAAAATCCTACAGCAAGCGCTGCTGATTCGCTCCAGTTTTCAACAGCCCGAGCAAGCCTGTTTTATAACCGATGCAAATTGGGTCATCCAAATAGTCAGTAAAAGTGCCGCCGACTGGTTAGGCATTCAAAGTGCATTACTCATCGGCAAGAATCTGTTTTCTCATCAAATCAGCCAGAATACCATTGAAGATGAGACCCACCTTATTACCACGTTAGAATCTCAAGCCCACTGGCAAGGCAGTTTTCACCTAAATACCCAGAGTATCCATGGCAATGAAGCTTGGATGAGCATAGTCCCTTTTGCTGATCAACATTATTTATGCCTCGCAATTCCTATGATTGACGATATGCTAAATAAACTGAATAGTGATACCCATGCCACCCTCGCTAATACCGAAGCTTTAACCACCAACAAGCCTAACTTTCACTACTTATTAATCAGAGTTCAGCATGAAGAAAAGCTGAATCTTGATTTTATGACCATCATCAATGAACGCTTACAGCTGGTTTGTGACAACCTCTATCACATCATAGCTACGGCTGAAGGTGATCAAATTATTCACTTGCCGAACTCATTCGATAAACTGCAAATTGATCATTTATTAGCGCTGATCCATCAGACATTCATTCAGCCGATACTTTTTAATGGTCGCGAACACATTATCGAGTGGAGCTCAGAAGAAATAACAGACGACCCATTAATGGCAAAGCGAGCTGAAAAACATACCAATGGTCGACTTATTAATCATGCCCCCACTTATGACCATAATACTGCCCCCCATCAACATAAGGCTTATCTAGGCCATAGCTACTATCAACCCCATTACTATGAGCAAACTGGCTTTAGTTGCTTACCGATATTCGACCAACATGGGCAAGCTATCGCCTTGATGCCTCCTCACTGCCCACAAAGAGATAATGTTGAGCAGTGGTTACACGATGCTTTAAATACCAGTCAAGAGTGGCGCAACTACAGTGATCAGCCTGTTCATTGGCTTAATGATTTAAGCGATCTTAAAGTTCACCTATTATTAAAATCCCTCGCAGCCATAGCCTCCCTTAGACGGCAAGATTCTCAGGCTGAAACCCGCTGGACTCTGATTCTAAATGCTTATCAGCTCGTCGATATCAGACATGATGAGAACATCCAACATCAGCTTAAACAGCTTAATATCAAATTATTGGTTAAGAATCCTGATTATCACTTAAATACAATTAAGCAGTTAAGCCACGATCTACCCAGATTATTTGCAGGTCTTTGCATAGATAGTCATTGGTTATTTGATAATCGTGATCAAATAAAGCGCCATAGTATGCAACTGCTCAATCACCTAAGAAATTCAGACTTATTAGTCTTAGCCACCGATATAACCACCGCACAACAACTAGCCTCATTGCATAGCAGCCCTTGCCACTGGCTAGCCGGTGAAATGTTATCGGTAAAATTATTACCCCAGCAGATATCCTGGTTACACCAATAAGGTGGAAATAAGGTATGATGAGTACCCTATCTTATTTAGCTAAAACTAGGACACTCCTGTGAAAAAAGAAAAGCTCTATCACCAAATTGCCCATGCCTGCTTACAAGTTCTAAAATCTCCCAAGGCCGATAGCAAAGAGCAAGTGAAAGCCGTTTACGACGCCATTGATAATGCCTTCCAGAACCAATCTGCACTGTTATCATCAGAGCTAGAAGACTGTAAAAAACGCTTACAGTTAATTGGCGAACTGGATGCGACTGAACATAACTTATTAGATGCTCAGCAAATTGCCCGCCAAGACAGTGCTAAACATTAATGAACACAGCACTAAGTCAGCATTAGCTGGCATTACCCCCAGCCTAAACAGGCAGGGGTAAAAAATAATACGTTCTAAAATGGGGTTCACATGCTTTTTTCTACTCGCTACAGCGCTTTTTTGCTGTTAGTAATAATCGCAGTCGCAACCGCGGCTTATCGGATCAATATGCAAACATCAGAAGCTACTATCATCCAAAGTCCTAATGACCAAAGAGCCTATCGCTCTCTCGAACTAGACAATGGTTTAAAGGTTATTCTTGTATCCGATAGCGAAGCCGATAAAGCGGCCGCATCACTCGCGGTCAATGTCGGTAGCGGAGACGACCCTAAAGGCCGCCAAGGTCTTGCCCACTTCTTAGAACATATGTTATTTCTTGGCACCGAGCCATTTCCCGAGGCTGGAGAATATCAAGAATTCATCAATAAACACGGGGGTAACCATAATGCTTTCACTGCGCACGATGTGACTAACTATTATTTTGAAATTGATAATGATGCACTCGCAGACGCTTTAGATCGCTTTGCGCCTTTCTTTATCTCCCCTACGTTTGATAGCCAGTATGTGGAGCGTGAAAAAAATGCGGTCAATGCTGAATATACCTCAAAATCAAAAGATGATGGCCGTCGTATTTATTCCGCTGAAAAACAAGCGATGAACCCAGCGCATCCTTATGCACAATTTGCGACCGGCAGCTTAAAAACATTAGAAGACCGCCCCGATAGCCTGATTCGGGACGAATTATTACAATTTTATCAGCAGCATTACTCCGCCAATGAAATGACCTTGGCCATCATAGGTAATTATGACCTAGATACTTTAGCGCAGTGGACCAAAGAAAGATTCAGCCGTATTCCACAGCGACAAACCCTAGCAAAAGCAAAGCGCCCTGATCTTTACCAGCAAGATCAGCTGCCTCTCGATTTACAGATTGAGCCCATTAAAGAGATTCGCCAATTAAAATTATCTTTTCCTATGCCTGAAAGCATGAGCCTGTATTCGTACAAGCCGTTGCAAATCATTAGCCATTTATTAGGCCATGAAGGCGAAGGCAGTTTATTAGCCTTATTCAAACAACGTGGTTGGGCAGAAGGCCTCAGTGCTGGCAGAGGGGTGAGCACCCCATGGGAATCTACCCTAAGTATTAACATTCAGCTGACTATGATTGGCCTCTATCGCATCGATGAAATTACCGCGGCAGTATTTGCCTATATCGACCTAGTCAAAAAGGGTCTACAAGATGAAGAATTTATTCAGCGTATTTATGCGGAACAAAATCAATTAGCCGAGCTGGCCTTTGCTAACCAAGAAAAATCCAAAGCCGGACACTTTGCAATACGCTTGTCGAATAATCTACGCCACATAAAAGCAAGCGATGTTATTTATGCGGATTACCAGTGGCAAACACCAAGTACTCGCTTATTAACACCCTTTTTGGATAAATTAAGCGCAGACAACCTAGTCCGCACTTTAATCGCCCCAGAGGTTGAGACTAATACCTTAGACCCTTGGTACGATACTAAAATGATGCTGCGTCCTGCGGTCATTAAGCTCACCTCCCTAGAAGATAATAAGCCCTTATTAAAACCGCAATATCAGCAACAGTTGTTCTTGCCTGCAGCGAACCCCTTTATTCCTCAGTCTTTTACCTTAACCGATGCACCCGTTCAGCCTGTGCCTTATACCCTAGTTGAAGAACCAGGGTTACGTTTATGGTATTACCCAGAGCAAGAATTTCGTTTACCCAAAGCCAAAGTATTTATTAATTTGCACAACCAAGACGTTGCCGATCATGCGAAAGATCGAATAATCGCTCAACTTTTCAGCCACAGCGTAAACGAACTGATTAGCAGCTTCACCTACCCTGCGCATATCGCAGGATTAAATTATCAACTCCATGCCAGTGGCCGTGGTTTAGAGTTGTCCATGTCGGGTTATCACGACAAGCTGCCTGTTTTATTGAATAAGATCATAGCCACTATGGCTTCATTAAGCGCAGCGAATGTCGATGAAGAAGAATTTAAACGTTACAAGGCACAGCTAAAACGACGTTTAGAAAATCAATTAAAAGCCAAACCTTATGAGCGTACTATTAGTGAATTACGTCGATGGTTACGCAACCCTAGCTTTAGCCAACGAGAACTTATCGATGCTTTAGATACGGTATTATTAGAAGATGTATTAGCGTTTAATCAACGTTTAAAAAAGTCTCTATTTATTGAAAGCTATGTTCATGGCACCCTCGAGCCTGAAGCCGCAAAAGCCATCAATGAAGTATTAAAGCAGGCTTACCAGCCAGTAGCTACCCGCATTCCACCGGCCAAAATCAGTAAAATACCAACGCCCACCGCAGGTGCTAACCCTAACCAATACTTGCACGTTCTCGATCAACAACACCCAGATAGTGCCGCCAGCCTGTATATTCAAGGTCAGCAATTTGCCGATATTACATCCGATAAAGCCCGTGCGCATTATGCGTTATTAGCTCAAATCATCAGTTCACCCTATTATCAATGGTTAAGAACTGAGAAGAAGCTGGGTTATATCGTCTCGGCCTCGCCTTTCCCTCAAAATGAGGTACCCGGCTTGATCTTTATTGTGCAATCCCCAACCGCAAGCAGTATCGACATTTTACAAGAAACGGAATTATTCTTTAATGACTTCAGCCACCAGCTAGCGGAGTTATCAGAATCAGAGTTTGAAGATCACAAGCAAGGCTTAATAAGCCGCTTAGTGAGTAAGAAGAAAAACATGGCGGAAAAAGTGGGTCACTTTTGGCACAACATTGAAGTCAACCGCTTAACCTTTGATACCAATGAAGCCATTGCTAAAGAAGTCGAGCAGATATCACTTGCCGATATTCAACAACTGTTTCAACAAAGTATTCTTAATAAGCAAGACCCACGTTTACTCTTCTCTCACAGTACTCAATCGCCTGCGGTCAGTAACCAAGCGGGAGCAGAGAATCAGCACAACTGGGCTGATCTCTCGGTTCTGAATAAAGCCGATTTGGAGAAGCTATAGCAAGACAGAGCTATAGTAAGACAGAGCTATCGCTATCACCATCGGCGCTAATCGCGGCTACTAAAGAGTACTGTAAAAAAGCGGCGGCGGTGGTGATGTGATTATGCAACCACAAATGAATTTGTTCTTGTTGATCGGCTTTACCAGCAATGTGACTGGCATAACCTGGTAAAGTTAATTCAACCGTATGCTTAGCTAATTTTTTCTTACTTGGGTCGGTCACCGCAATCAATAATCTTTGCTTATCAAAATGCCAATCGAAAAGACAAAACATAGAAGCATCTTCTATATTATCCTTGAGTAAATCAAAGGCATAATCAGCAGCCGCTAATACCGCTTGTTTTAATTCCGCTTCTTGCTCACTGCTTGCTAGTGCACGATGACAAAACGATTGATCGACTTCCCACTTCATAACGACTCCAGTTCTTAAATTAATTGTGTTAACTGTATAACTGCTGCCATTGCAGCAGCTTATTATGTATTTTTGCATCTCGATACTGCTCGATAGCCTGCAGTATTTCATCGCTCTTTTTTATCCGTCGTATCGGGATAAATAACTCATTTGCCTCAGGATACGATGAACGCATCTGGGTCAGCCACTGTTTAACCCGACTGGAATAGTGATGACCTTTTGATCCTATCATCTGCACTTTACGATAGGCTAAGATCATATCAACTACCGCTAACCAGCTCATCTTCTCACTGAGACCCGCGACCATAGCGGCTAAATTTGGCGTTGCTAAAGCCCCCCGGCCAATCATAATATCATCACAGTTTGATATTTTACGGCAATTAATCGCATCTTCACGATTCCAAATTTCACCATTAGCAATAACCGTAAAGTGCTTACCTTGCTCGGCTAAGCGCTGCTTAACTTGGGCAATATAATGCCACTTTATCGCTTCCGCTTTATAACCATCTTCTTTCGTGCGGGCATGAATGATTATTTCGTCGGCTCCTGCCTGCACAATGGCATCAACAATTTCGTGTACACAACTTGGATCATCCCAGCCTAAACGTATTTTCACCGACAGCGTTTTATCACTGGCGACCGCTTGGCGCATTGCAGCCACAGATTGATGAATCAATTGCGGCTCTTTTAATAATACCGCGCCACCCTTGCTTTTATTCACCGTTTTCGCCGGGCAGCCTAAATTCAGATCAATACCATGAGAGCCGAGCTCAATCGCTCTGTGCGCATTCATTGCTAAGGTATCGGGCTGAGAACCCAATAATTGGATGCGTATGGGCACCCCACTCGGGGTTAGGCCCTTATTTTCAAGCTCTGGGGCGAGCTGATAGAAGGTACGTGGTGGTAATAACTGATGGTTAGAAACCCGCAAAAACTCTGTTACGCACAAATCATAACCACCAAAACTGGTTAATAAATCTCGGACCGAATGATCCATGACCCCTTCAAGTGGGGCTAATACAATGCGCATAATGTACCAGCTAATGAAAAAGCGTGATGATATCAATTCCACGCGAGTAGGTAAAAGAGAAAGCGATTGGATGTCAGCTTTGGCGGCATCGGCTATTACCGTATTGAGCAAAGCTTGCTAATCTAAGGTTTAATAACAAGATAAAAAAACTTACCAGCAAAAAGGTCCTACATGAATTCTCATTTTGATGTCGTTGTATTTGGTGCTACCAGCTTCGTTGGTCAAATACTCGTACAGTATTTAAGCGATCAATTTAACCAAGCTGAAACAGAAACTCTTAGCTGGGCGATAGCAGGTCGCTCACAAGCTAAGCTTGATGAAATAAAAGCCAAGGTTCAACAGCCAGAGCTCACGACTATCATCGCTGATGCCCATGACGAAGACGCCATTAAGGCCATGTGTGCCCAAGCTAAAGTGATTATTTCCACTGTCGGCCCCTATGCGCTATATGGTGAAACTTTAGTCAAGGTATGTGCGGAGTCGGGTACTGATTATTGTGATCTTACCGGTGAAGTGCAGTGGATCAGCCGTATGTTGAAAAAATATGAGGCCAGTGCGAAAGCCAGTGGCGCTCGTATTGTTCACTGCAGCGGCTTCGACTCTATTCCATCTGATATGGGGGTGTATTTTACTCAATCCAAAGCCAACAAAGCCTTTGGGGAATATTGCAATACTATTTCCATGCGCGTTAAATCGGCCAAAGGCGGCGCTTCCGGTGGCACCATTGCGAGTATGATTAATATCACCGAAGAAGTGATGAAAGACCCTGCTCTCCGTAAAGACTTAGTGAACCCTTATTTAGTCTGTCCAGATAACCACGGTTATAGTATTCGTCAATTTGATACTAAAAAACCTACCTTCGATAAAAACTTTAATGTCTGGACCGCGCCTTTTATCATGGCAGCCATTAATACCCGTATCGTTTTTCGCTCCAACGCACTGATGGGCAGTCCTTATGGCAAAGACTTTAAATACGATGAAGCCATGTTAGTCGGTAAAGGATTTAAGGGACGCTTAATCGCGACTGCGATCGTTACCGGACTAGGCGCTTTTTTAATTGGTGCGGCGTTAAAACCGACGCGCTGGCTCTTAGAAAATTATCTACTGCCTAAGCCGGGTGAAGGCCCAACTCCCAAAGAACAAGTAGAAGGTTATTACGATATTCGTTTCATCGGTAAAACCCTTGCCGGTAAAGAGATTCGTACTAAGGTCGTTGGTCAAGGTGACCCAGGCTATGGCTCGACCAGTATGATGCTCGGGCAAGTCGGTGCTTGCCTTGCGTTAGATACACAGTTATTAGCGGACAAAGAAGGGGGGTTCTGGACAACCTCGACCTTGTTCGGTGATCGTTTAATTGAACGCTTAGAAAAAAGCGCCAAGCTGAAATTTGAAGTACTGAGTTAAACCGTGGATCTTATAAGTCTGTTTTGAATAACAAGTCCCGTAAGCCACTGGCGCGCTCAATTCGAGCACTTACCCCCTTCTCCAGCACTTCCGCATTTGAGTACAAGGAAAAGCTGCTTTTAGCGCGGGTAATGGCCGTATAAATTAACTCACGACTGATCACAGGGGAAAAGTTCTCAGGTAATACTAGCGCCACATCGGTAAATTCCGAGCCTTGGCTTTTATGCACTGTCATAGCAAAGGCCGTTTCATGGTCGGGCAAGCGAGTCGGTAATATTTGCCGAACCTTGCCATCGGCCATAAAACAGACTCTGAGTTCTTTATTCGCCACCATCATCGCAATACCAATATCACCATTAAACAAGTTCAACTCGTAATCATTACGCGTGATCATAACGGGACGACCAGAATACCAACGTTGCTGGCCGGTTGAGCCCATATCAAGGTCCATTTTGAGCAAACCCTGAGATTGTAATAGTATTTGTATTCGCTCATTCAATGCATGCAGGCCAGAACTGCCCTGACGCAAGGCACACAGCAGCTGAAAGCGATTAAACAGCTCCAATACCTTCTCAGGGTCTGCCCCCTCATCAATGGCTTTAAGATAATGGCCATAACCCGTAATCACTTGTTGTTGCCAGGCTTGCTCGGCGGCTAAGGTTTCAGGCAGCACCTGATCCACTTTTTGATGCGCGACTGTTGCATAACTTGCTGATTTTGAATAGGTAGATCGTATTAGGTTGGCATAATATTGAATATCTGAATATTGCTCAAAGCTAGCGACTAGCTGATCATAGCGCCCAGCATTCACGGCAGCGGCTAACTGACCGATGCCAGAGTCACGGGTAAAGCGATAGCTTTTTCTAAGCTGAGTTAAGCTATTCGTCATTATCGGTGCATCGGTTTCTATATAAGGCTCTAATGCTTCTGAGCTCAAACCACACAGTGCTGCCAACTGTTTGGCTCTTTGTGCTTGTAATCCATGGGCATGATAACCATTAACCATGACCCCACTATCACACAAGTCCCCTAGCACACTGCCGGCTTCAACCGAGGCTAATTGATCTTTATCACCTAGCAATATTAATCGCGTATTGTCCCCAAGGGACTCCATAAGCTGCGCCATCATAGGTAGATCAACCATAGAGGCTTCATCAACAATCACTAGATCGTAAGGTAACGTCTTTTTATGGTTATAGGAAAAACCATCCGGTCGCCAACCTAATAATCGATGTAAAGTAAAACTGCTAACCGGTATTTTTTCAGCTAAAGGAAAAGACTTCGCTAGCTGAGTTTTTGCCGCCAAAATAGATTCCACCAAACGTGCGGCGGCTTTGCCTGTCGGCGCGGCCAAGGCTATTCTTAAATCGGGTTGCTGACTGATTAAGGCGGCTAATAAACGCGTTACTGTGGTCGTTTTACCCGTTCCTGGACCACCGGTAATAACACTAAAGCGGTTTAGACAAGCACTCGCCGCCGCCAACATTTGCCAATTCGGCGACTGTTCTTTTTGCAAGTTATTTTGGGTGTCTTCTAAAGCGCTTATTGCGCTATTTGATGGAAATAACTGCTGCAGAGTATTACTCAGTTGTGCTGTTTTTTCTTGATGAGCAACCTCATTAGCAA
>CAXIBC010000012.1:0-44106 GCA_964022115.1 uncultured Oleispira sp.
TCAGGCAGCCAAGACCCTGAACCTTTGCGTATTGTCCAAGGCTAATCGTCAACATACTATTTAATGGTGAAGTTTTTGTCTTAAAACTATTAATACCACAATCAGGATTCCCGAAGTATTGGCCATAATATCCGCAAGCGACATAAATCGTGAGGGTACAAAAGATTGCATAAGTTCCATTAAAATACCGTAACCAGTAATGAAGAGGCTCAGGCGAATAAAGGTTTTTTTATCGCCAGAACAGCCCGCTGCGATGATAGTGAATACACCATAAAAGCCTAGATGCATCACTTTATCAAAGTGCTCTATGGGTTGCGGGCCTCCTCCTGTCCGCAGTGAGGCCCATAAAACCAATAAAGCATAGATCACAAAAGCGATGCGGAAGGCGGTTGGGTATTGCAGTAGCATTTTAATCATAGTGTTTTAATCAGAGTATTTAAAAGGTAGGTATTGTGCCGCTTGGGCCGCATAGTCTTGTATGTCTAACTTTTCTCGCTGAAGAAAGTCATCAATTGCTTGGCGGAATTGAGGGTGAGCAATCCAGTGCTGGCTATGACAGATAGTCGGTTCAAAACCCCGACTTATCTTGTGCTCACCTTGGGTACCTGGATCAAAATGGCTTATTCCGTTTTCAATGCAATATTCGATACCTTGATAGTAGCAAACTTCGAAATGCAAGCTATCAAATTCTTCTAAGCAACCCCAGTAGCGCCCATATAAGTTATCGCTATCTTTAAAATACAATGCGTTGGCTACGATTTTACTATCTTGTTGATTATTTTCGGGCTGACTATAAAAAGTCTGGGCTTGAACCAATAATAATTGATCAGACATTGTTACTAGTAGCTGCTGAAAAAATTCTAAGCTAAGGTAACCACGCATGTTGCGTTTAGCATAGGTTAGTTGGTAGCACCGATAAAATTCTTCGATATCGGTAGGCGTGATTTGATCAGCGACTTTTTTTGTAAATATAAAGCCTGCAGCCAATAGTCTTGAGCGTTCTTTTTTAATGTTTTTGCGTTTACGGCTGGTGAGCGATTCAAGGTAATGAGTAAAATCATTGAAGTTATTATTAAACCAATGAAACTGGCAACTAGTCCGTTGCATTGAGGGAAGGCTTGTAAATTGCTGGTTTAGACTATCGTGGTTCAAGGCTTGATCTGCGATAGCATCAGGGAATAAACAATGCCAACCAGAGAAGTTATTGGCTTGGCAATAAGCCGTTAATCCTTGTGCTATTTGCTGATAATATAATCCGAGCTGCTGCGGGTTGCCTTGGCTGATTATTCGAGGGCCAGTAGAGGGGGTGAAAGGGATAGCCCACACTAATTTAGGATAATAGCGAAGGCCATGTTGTTCATAAGCATCAGCCCAAGACCAATCAAATACGTACTCCCCATAAGAATGCAATTTCTTAAATACGGGCGCTATGGCGAGTATTTTCTGCTCTGGGTTTTCTAATAAGGCATAGCTCACAATCCAACCACTTTTTAAATCAGAGCTGTTTAAATCAGAGCTGTTTAAGTCAGAGCTGTTTAAGTCAGAGCTGGGCGAAATAGAATCAATACATAAACCATCTTCTAGCGCCGCTAGAAATTCAAAACGTAAGAACGGATTATCCGAGTTTAATAACTCGCACCATGTTTTGGCACCTATGTGATGAATGCTATTAATAAACCGAACTGTATTTGTCATAAATAATATTGATAGTTTTATTAGGCTTTTGGCTTGCTGCGTGATTCGTGCATTATCTAGCTTGATAGTGTGCAGAAGATTTGCTTTGAATTCAATTCATCAACTGCTATTCTCTCGCCCCTTCAGGTGCCCAGATTCATAAAGCTATGAGTGAAAGGGATAATCGGGAAACAGGTGAGAAACCTGTGCTGCCCCCGCAACGGTAAAGAATGTTAATGAGTATTAATATTCTGAGTCCGGAGACCGGCCTGTTAAACATGATATCTCAGGCGGGGTGACCTGAAACGCATGACAGAATGGTGAGCTTATTTCATTCTGCACGCCTAATTCCTCGCTATTGTGCTATTAAATCGCATTTTTTTGAGGAAGGTATATGTCGGTAATGATTCGTTTTTTACTCTTGCTAGTTTCTAATATAAGTTTGTCAATGGCGAGCGGGTCAGTTTTTAGCACTGAAAATCACGCTTTACCTTCAATAGCAGCGCCGAAAACGATTGTCGTTTTTGTTTCAGATCGTTCCAGTAGCAGTATTGTCGTCGCGGCTCATCGATTTTTAGACCTCAATCCTCAACATACGGTTCACATTCGCTCGGTCAGTCAAATAAACCTGATGTCAGAGCAAGAATTATCGGAGTTAGTGAAATCTGCAGATGCATTGTTAATGGCAGCGGTATTTGCCGAACCCGTGGAACGGCTATTAAACCTTAACTATCCTAAGCAACAAGTACGCATAGCAATCAACGGAGATCGCCGCTTATTAAGCTTAAATAGCGACCCACTGAATCAATATCAAACAGGCTTGTTTGATATCTTATCCAATGAACAGAAAAAATCTTTATTTAAACGCTTAGCCCAAAGCGAGCAAGAAAGTTATGCCAAGCAGCTTGCAAATCAGCAAAAGCAATGGCCTCAGTTTCGCTATTGGTTGCAAGCCAAAGCCTATTGGCAAAATCGCAGTGATGAAAACCGAGTTGCCTTATTTAACTTATTAACCACGAATATTGATGATAACCATTGGCCTAAATTAAAAGATACTGAAGTCCTGCGCTTTTATTTAGACGGAAAATATAAGGTAAATCAGCAAGAACTTACCGAGCTAGTGAATAGACAGCCAAAACCCAGTGTGTATGTTCTTGATCACGATAGCGGAAATCGCCTAGGAGATTGGCAAGTACATCAAGAGCTGTGCCAGCAAATCTCAAAAAAAGCCCATTGTATATCGTTATTATCAGCTTGGGGGCTGGCCAGTATTGATGCGGTGGCTTCCATAAAGGCTATTCAAAACAATAATGCCGAAGAAAACACCAGCCAACCCTTTGTGATCATTTCCTTACAAGACTTTGTTATCGGCGGTGGTGATGGGCGTGAACACGTGAGCGACTTATTTACTCAGCTTAATGTGCCGGTCTTTAAAGGCATTCGTATTACCGAATTGAACAATGCTTTATATGATTTATCCAGCCAGGGGCTACCCGCTGACAGTGTGCACTATCGTATTGCTATGCCTGAGCTGCAGGGGGTTGGTCAAGCCCATGTAGTAGCGCTTGCCGCAGTCACGGATATTGATGATATAACGGGCGCTCAGGTTTCAAAAACTGAGCCTGTGGTCGTTGAAATTACGCGTTTAGTTAAGCGCATTCAAAAGTGGTTTGCCTTACAAACCAAAGCTAATAAAGATAAAAAAGTTGCGATTGTTTTTTATAATCACCCACCGGGTCGTCACAATATTGGGGCGGATAACTTAAACGTGCCTGAGTCTTTATGGCAAATGCTCAAGGAGTTACAGCAGCAAGGTTATGACTTAGGGCCCAAAGAAGGTTTTCCTGCCAGCGCTGAAGCGCTATTAGATTTATTGCAGCAAAAAGCGGTCAATTTACCAGAAGATGCTAAAGCCTTAGCCGAAATGTCTGGGCGTATTCATAATATGACGGCTACAAGTTATCAAGCGTGGTTTGAAACCTTGCCGCTGGCGGTACAAAAAGAAATGCAGCAAGGTCCATTAGGGTTTATGCATGAGCGCATCGAGTATTTTCTATTTGGCGCAGGTCACGATTATTTATTAGGGCTTTCTCAGCCTGAACGCCAGCGTATTTTAACGGAACTGTACGCAATGATGGATGCAACCATGCACGACTTACATCACGCCCTTGATGGTATTCGCCATAAAGGCCGTGATCGGGCGTTGAATTTATTAGCGCAACTTGAAGAATCCTATGGGGTATTAATTGATACGCAAAAGGCCGATATCAATGCTTATCACGAGAATAAAAAAAACACGGCAGCTTGGCAGCGGGCGAATGAACTTCACACTGCTATTTTAGCTATGCATATTGAAGGTATACGCGGCTGGGGTGACGCGCCTGGCAGAACTATGGTTTGGAATAATAAATTACTCATTCCAGGGGTGCAGTTGGGTAATGTATTTTTAGGGCCGCAGCCACCCCGTGGGTGGGAGCTCAATGAAGAGCTTTTACACGCTAATATGTCGTTTCCACCACCGCATCAATATTTGGCGTTTTATAAATACCTCGCACAAGATTTTTCCGCCGATGCCCTTGTTCATGTGGGGCGTCATTCGACCTATGAATTTTTGCCAAAGCGCGCTGTGGGGTTGTTAGCAAGCGATTATCCGTCGATTGTCGTGCAGGATATTCCTAGTATTTACCCTTATATCGTTGATGGGGTGGGAGAAGGTATTCAAGCTAAGCGTCGTGGCTTGGCCATTATGGTCGACCATTTAACCCCACCGCTGGCCATTACTGACTTGTATGATGGTCTGTTGCAGTTACGTCAGTTGATTGAAAGTGCAGAAGCGGCTAGCGATGAAAGCACACAGAAAAAAGCCATTAAAGCGTTACGCCATAAAATTGAGGTATTGAATCTACGTGATGAATTGATCGCCAGTATGGATGAAGAATTGGTTGTGCGTGGGGTGGGTTTTAGTGAGGTTGATGATGATTTCTTATTGCATGAAGTCGGGCACTATTTAACACACTTACAAGAAGAGTTTATGCCGTTAGGGTTGCACGTATTTGGCCGTGATTGGGCCAGTGAGTCGATTGATACCATGATGAAATCCATGGCGGATGGTGACAACTTAAACGATAAAAACCCAAGTAATATTCGCAAGGCATTATCGATATCTCCTAAGGCTGAAATGAGCGCATTTATCAATGCCTTAAATGGTGGTTTTGTGGCGCCTGGTAAAGGTAATGATCCGATTCGCACCCCAGAATCACTTCCCACAGGGCGCAATTTTTATGCGCTTGATGGCAGCTTACTACCGACCCAATTAGGCGTAGACATTGGTCAGCAATTAGCGCAAAAAGCCCGCACTGAAAATGAGGTAGTATTTAAAAAAAATAAAGCAGGCAATAAAACCTTCGCCGAAAAAGAAGCAATTATTTTATGGGCCTCTGACGCCGTTCGTGATGAGGGGGCTATGATTGCGTTTGGTTTAGACATGTTGGGGGTCAAGCCGGTTTGGAATAGCCGCGGAATTGTTAAAAGTCTTCAGCTCTTGCCGTTAGATGAAAAGCGCAAGGAACGTCGAGATGTCGTATTTACCAGCTCGGGCTTGTTTAGAGATCTTTATGGTTCGCAATTAGAACTATTGGATAAGTCTGTTTTATTAGGGCTGGCGGCCAGTCGTGAAACCATTAATAAACACTATCCCGCACTGACCTTAATGCTGATGCAAGCATTAAAACCTGTGGCGGATTTAGTGGCAGCATTAGATTTAACCGAGGCTGAACTTACAGATTCTGTAGAAAAAAGCTGGGATAGCGAAAGCCTAGAGCAAAACCTCATTGCGCGAAACTGGGTTTATGAAGCCAAGGCGTTATTAATTGCTCACCCAGATGTGGATGTGAATATATTGGCTCGTCAGGCCAGCTTACGCATTTTTGGTACCGCGCCAGGGGCTTATGGCGCTGGGATAAACCGCCTAGCAGAACGTTCCGGTGCTTGGGATAATAGAGAGCAGTTGGGTGAGGTCTTTATTAAACGCATGGGCCACGCTTATGGTATTGATTCTACTGGACTTAATGAGAGTGGATTGAAGAAGGGCGAATTTAAGAGTGGCGCGGGTGCGCAGGACTTATTTAAGTCACAACTAAATAATGTCGGTAATACTTATCTAGGTCGCGCCAGTAATCTATACGGCCTAATCGATAATAACGATGCCTTTGATTATCTCGGTGGATTAAATTTAGCGATTGAAACCGTGACAGGTAAGCAACCCGATAGCTTCGTGATTTCTCATGCTAATAATCAAAATTTAAAAATGGACTTATTAGAAGTTGCACTATTAGGTGAACTGCGTGGTCGTTTTTTAAATCGCCAATGGATCGAGCCGCTAATGAAAGAAGGTTATGCTGGAGCGCGCACCATGGGCAGTGAGTTTGTTGAATACTTGTGGGGTTGGCAGGTGACCAGTCCTGAAATTATTCAATCTTGGGTCTGGCAAGAAGTGAAGTCGGTTTATATCGATGACTCACTGAATGTTGGCTTGGATGAATTCTTAAAAGAAAGTCATAACGTGCATGTGCAAACTAATATTCTTGCCGTAATGCTGGTGGCGATTGAAAAAGATTTTTGGCAAACCGATGAGGCGACTAAGCAACAATTAGCCCAAGCATTTGCAAAAAACATTATCGAAAAAGGCATTCCAGGCAGTGGCCATACTCATACCAATCACCCGATTTATGATTTTGTTAAGCCGCTATTAGAGCCTGAGCAGGCGCAGACGTTAGAGCAGACGTTGGCCGCTAGTCGGATCAGCTATCAACAACAAAAGCGTGATAATACCAATGATGATAGCAAGCCTATTCATATTCAAGAAATCGCTTTGCCACAAACCGATCAACAGTCAGAGCCGCTAATAGAGCCACTAACAGAGCAAAATAATGCGGAAGAGTCCGTTGTAGGTGACGCGGATAATTATTTATATGCCATCTTCGTTTTTGCATTAGTACTGATGCTTATTGGCTTTATTCATGCGCGACGAATATAAAAATCTAATTAAAAATCGGTTACGATAAATAAAGGTAATTATTATGTTTTCATCAATTTCTCTTAATGTAATGCATCAGTTAACGGGATTCTTATTAGAGCCTGTTATTTGGGGGTTATTATTTTTTATTGCACTTGCGGTGTATGAAATGGGCTTGGCATTAGGTGAGCGTTTTGGTGGTATTCAGCGCTTAGCGGCTACCTCAGGTCTTGTAGGTTTACGACAGGCGGGTAAACGCCGCATTGAGCGTGCAGATTTTATTACCCGTATTGCCCCAATGTTGGGGCTAATGGGAACGCTGATTCCTTTGGGGCCGGGCTTGGCAGCCTTAGGTGAGGGTGAGTTAACCATTTTGACTACGGCGATGACGGTCGCTTTTGATACCACAGTTATCGGTTTATTAGCGGGTATTATTGGTTTTGTGCTCGGGCGCATGCGCCGTCGCTGGTATGACGCCGCAATGGAAACTTATCAAGCTAATCAGGTTGAAAATCATGGATAAGTGGCGCGCAAGTTCTTTTGATCATCAAGATGACGAACCATTAGGCCCACTAGCAAACTTGGTTGATATTATGCTGGTTTTTGCTTGTGGTCTTATTGCTGCGTTGGTTGCTCAAAGTACCGATTTAAAACAACACTTTAATGTTGAAAATTCAAAACCTGTAGCAGCGGGTAAAGAATTAATTGACGTACCTCAATCTCTGAAGAGCTCCCTGCAAGGTCGAGAAGGATATCAATCCATGGGGCAAGTGTATAAAGACCCTAAAACCGGGAAAATGATATTAATTAGCCAATGATTTCAGCTATTAATATGATTTTAGCAAAAGTTATTACCTATGAATAAGGTCATGATATTAGTTACCTGTATGGCTCTCATCTACCCGCTTTGGCTGGTCATGCGGCGGAAACTCGGGACGTATCGATTTTAATCAGCGAAGTTAGGATGACCCATTAGCAAAAAGCGCCTAAAATGAATCTATGACTGTGATTATTTAACTCTGAATGAGAGCCGATATGTTTGTTTTAGATCAAAGATTGCAAAATGATACGATTTTGATTGGGCGTTTTCCTTTATGCCAAGTGTTATTGATGAACGATAAGCGCTACCCTTGGGTTATTTTAGTGCCTGCACATAATGATGTGTATGAGTACTATCATCTATCCGAAGAAGATCAAAGCCAGTTGATGAAAGAGTCGACTATGGTGAGTCAAAAAATGGCAGATCATTTCTCCGCGAGTTCAATGAATATTGCTGCTCTTGGTAATGTTGTACCGCAATTACACCAGCATCATATCTGTCGCTATACCGATGATCCTGCATGGCCCGGGCCTGTATGGGGACACAGCCCTGCGGTTCCTTATGAGTCGGATGAACTTGAGGTGCGGGTAAAAGAATTACAGAGTATTCTGGGTTCGCATTTTGTTGAGGATCTGCAAGCCGAAGATGATGTCGAAAATGTTGCGTATTGGTAATTAAAAGACATGAAAGTAGTACGTCTTTATATGAACAACCGATTACGTAATTTTAATTATATCATCGGCTGTGAGCAGACTGGCCAAGCGATCGCTCTAGATCCACTCGATGGGGATGCCGTATTAGCCGCCGCCGCGGCGCAAGGCTGGCAGATTAAATTGATTATTAATACCCATGAACACCATGATCATATAGAAGGTAACCCCGTTGTTCAGGCGGCGACAGGGGCGCCTATATGGGCCAGTGAGCATGCTCTAGGGAAAATTCCAAATGTCGCTAAAGGTTTAGTTGCCAATGAGGTTATTGAGCTGGGTAGTATGAGGTTTAAAGTACTCCCCACCCCTGGTCATACTCCTGTACACGTCTGTTTATTAACCTTATCGGAAGCTATTCCTCGGCTTTTTTCTGGGGATACCTTGTTCAATGCTTGTGCGGGAAACTGCTTTAATGGGGGGGATGTTGATCAAATGTATGAAACCTTCCAGCGTGAATTAGCCCCCTTGCCTGATCGTACTATTCTTTATCCTGGGCATGATTATATGGAAAATAATCTGGGTTTCTCGTTAGCCTGGGAGCCTGATAATCAAGCGACTCAATCTTGGCAAAAGCAGGTTAGGGGCCTTGAACCTAATGCTATGCCCTATATGACATTAGGCCAAGAAAGGCTGTATAACCCCTTCTTACGCCTGCAGAGTACGAGTATCATTCGCTCATTACAGCAGCAAGGTGCAGACGTTAGCAGTGAGCGTGATGTATTCAAAGCCCTTCGCGCTCATCGCGATCAATGGTAAATCAATGACGGACATTAATGCTAAAATGAAGTTCTATGGTTAGAGGCTTCCCCTGATCGTGTTTGAAGGTTATTTTACCTTCAAACAGCTCTTCCATAACGGCATGACACATTTTCAAAAGGATCATTTCATTATTGCAAGGCTGTGGCCACTCTTGGCTTAGGTTTTCGCTATTGCTGGTATGGTATTGCAAGCAAATAATACCGCAGTCATCTCCTAACTCTAAACTAATGAGCAAGTTCTTACTGAGAAAGTTATTGCCATAGCTATTGAGAATTAAAGCAACAGATCTTTCAAAGCAATAATTCAATACCTTCTCATAGCTGTCTAGCATGAGGGAAAAAGGCAGGCGCAAACTGACTGCTTGGTATTGGGCATCATCCAGCATAGTTTTTAAGCTTTCTTGAATTAAATTAACCACATCAAAAGTTTGACTTTGGGTTTGATTACTCGCTTGCACATGATTGCTTAATAATATGACTAGCTGCTCGGCTTGAAAGCGATCAGTCGCATCCTGGCTTTGAATAAGCGTTAATAAGCGCTTAAAAGCATGTTTAAGAGGCTGTAGACTCTGCTGACTTTGTTGACGTTGCTTTTGAATTTCAAGATTTTTTAACTGCTGTAACAGTTTTTTAATTTCAGCTTTTGATTGCACTTGCTCGTAAGACAGTTCTTCCGTGCGCTTAGTGACTTTTTGCTCCAGCGCAATATTCAAATCGGCGGCTTGTTTGCTAGCGTTTACCTGTTGCGTTTTGTCTAGGATGCAAAAAACTATGGCAGCAGGCAGTCCGTTATCATCCCACTCCGATACCTGAATAGTGGTATCAAAGTGCTTAACCTTGTTATCAGAACACCTTAGGCTCAATTCTGAACAAATACGCTCCATGTGGCCGTGAAGAAGCTGGTTAATACGCTCTCTTTGCTCGATTGTTCTATCACCTACAATCAAGTTTTTAAACCAATCAATGGGATGGTCTAGTTGTTCTAATTGATGGGGTTGAAGCTCTAAGTGCGTTGAGAAGTGTTCATTGCCAGAAAAACGATTGGTTTTTTGGTTGTATTCACAAAAGCCTAATTCTGCATTATTGATGGCAATGGAGAGCTTGTATTGGGTTTGAGTTAACGTATTTTCTGTCTGAGCTCTTATTTTAAGATCATCTTTTAAACTATTGCGCATACTGTTTATCGCCTTCACCACAGTATCGATTTCATCAGGCTGGTGATTTTTGCTTGGGCGTGTAGTGACTAACTCATTATCCAAATCATTGATGTTAAATTTATTGGCCCATTGCGACATGATTAATAGTCTACGAGTCACTAAGCGTTGGAAGATAAATAAAATGAACAATGATACCGAGAAGGTCTTTATGAACTGCGAAGCTAATATATTAATCGCCTTATAGAAGAGTGTTTCGTAGAGCCCTTTATAATCAAGGGTTATGTTTAAGACCCCTAGCGGATATTGGCGTTCAGCACTGGTGAAGAAAAGATCAAAGGCGTGCTTTTGATTAGCATTTTGTTCAAAATCACCGGCGCTGTGAAGTAGACCTTCTTTGGTCTCAATATAAACGTTGAGCACTCCTGGGAAGTTAAGAATACCGGCCAGCTGAGTCTTGATTTGCTGGCTATCAAAATTCCATAAACTGTAACTGATGCTTTCTTGGTAGCCGGCTTTTATCTGGCTGATGCTTTGATTGAGTGTGCTGGTCGCTTGCACGTAATCTGAGTAAATAATAAAAGACGATGTGGCTAGTGTGATAAAGAAACTAAATATTAATACATAGGTAAGCAGGCTAACTGCTAGCTTGGATATTTTGGCCGATTCTTTGATATGAGACTGCTGAACTTCATCGGGCACGGAGCTATCCTTTTGCTATCAAGCGCTGATGCGCAACCAGTATTTATTGATATTAGTTAAAGAGTAGCAAATTTGACATGAAAATCAGTAGTAGGGCAAGGGTTTCCGAGGAGTAGATTAGAAATCGTCAATCTCAAAGGGCGAAATTGACGAAGTTGGATTGAACCTCTCGCTATTTCTTTATTCGATAGATAGTGCAGAGCGATTTTTTGTGATGAATTTACGGCCGATTCCTTTCACTTTTATAAGGTCTTCTACGCTCGTAAAGTTGCCGTGTTGCAGTCTATATTCAACGATGGCTTGAGCTTTGTGAGTGCCAATACCCTTGATGCTTTCGAGCTGCTCAATGCTGGCGTTATTAATGTTTAGTAGGTGGGTTTGCTTATCGGCGTAGCTCGGATTAAATGCTAGCAGAGTAAACAAGACGAATAGGCCGGTTAATAGATTCCTTGGCTTCATTTATATTTCCTTTCTTTTTAAATGGTATTTAAAAAATAGCAGAAACTGGCCAGAGTGCTTTACGAACAAGGAATGGTTTTTAAAAGTATTTTCAAAGTATAAAGCATAAGAAATTCCAGCTTAAAATTAGATTTTAAGCTGGAATGCCGAGGGGGTTATTTTTTAGCTGCGGCTTTTTTCTTAGCCGGAGCCTTTTTCGTGGTGGCTTTCTTTTTGGCTGGGGCTTTTTTCTTTGGTTCAGTCTCTACCCATTTGCCATCTTCAAAGACCGCACTCCAACCAGAGGCTTTGCCTTCAATCTCAGACATCACGTACTGAGATTTAGTTTTACGGCTATAGCGGATGATTGCAGAGTTACCTTCTTTATCAGAACGCGGGGCGTCCAATAAGAAATGGTATTTCGGGTCAAGTTCAGCCTGGTGAGGGATGATTTCTGATACCAGAGGTGCGCGAGTCTCACGATTCTTCGGAAACTGACTAGCCGCTAAGAATAAACCGCTAGCGCCATCGCGTAAGATGTAAGTATCGTCTACCTTCACGCACTTCAGTTCAGGCATTGGAATAGGGTCCATCTTAGGTGGCGCTGCTTCACCACTTTTAAGCAGTTTTCGGGTATTTTTACATTCGTCAGCCATGCAGCCAAAATACTTACCGAAGCGGCCTGATTTAAGTTGCATTTCGCTGCCGCACTTATCACATTCAAGGGTCGGGCCGTCATAACCTTTGATCTTGAATTGCCCCAGCTCAACTTCGTAACCTTCACAGTCTGGGTTGTTACCACAGATGTGCAGCTTGCGTTGCTCATCCAATAGGTAGCTGTCCATGGCCGTATTACAGATAGTGCAGCGGCGCTTATCGTTTAAACGGCGGCTTTCCGCTTCTTCATCACCATCTAGGCTAATGGCTTCATCACCGGCGGTTAGATTCATCGTAGTGGTGCAGCGTTCTTTTGGTGGCAAGCTATAACCCGAACAGCCTAAGAATACGCCAGTAGAACCGGTACGAATTTGCATATTACGCGAACAAGTCGGGCACTCAATGTCGGTATTCACCGGGTCATTTGGGCGCATGCCGTCTTCGCCATCAGCGATTTCCAGTTTGTTTTGGAAGTCGCTGTAGAATTCGTTTAATACGTTTTTCCAGTTCAGATCACCTTCAGCAACATGGTCGAGTTTTTCTTCCATAGTGGCGGTGAAGTTGTAATCCATTAGATCATCGAAGTTCTCTATTAAGCGACTGGTGACAATGTCGCCCATCTTCTCTGCGTAAAAACGACGATTTTCTAAGCGCACGTAACCACGATCTTGAATGGTAGAAATAATGGCGGCATAAGTCGAAGGACGACCAATGCCTTGTTTTTCTAATTCTTTAACTAATGCCGCTTCCGAGAAACGCGGAGACGGTTTAGTGAAGTGTTGTTTTGGCTGAAGTTCGTCTAACTTAAGCTCATCACCAACGGCTACGTCAGGCAGAAGAATATCATCATCGCCTTTGCCGCCGGTTGGTAATGCACGCAAGTGACCGTCAAAGCGAATCACTCGGCCCTTAGTTTTTAATTCGAAATCAGCCGCTTTCACGGTAATTGTAGAACTGGTAAATTGAGCGTCGTTTACCTGACAGGCAACGAAACGGCGCCAGATCAAATCGTAAAGGCGCTGAGCGTCAGGTTCCATCTTCTCTAGGTCTTCCCCTGAGAATTCAACATTAGACGGGCGAATCGCTTCGTGGGCCTCCTGTGCGCCTTCTTTACTGCTATAAGAGCGTGGTTCTTCGGGTAAATATTGCTCACCGTACTCTTTGGCGATGAAGGCGCGGGCGTTTTCTACCGCTTCACTGCTTAAATTGGTCGAGTCGGTACGCATGTAGGTAATAAAACCGGCTTCATACAAGCGCTGAGCCAATGTCATGGTTTTCTTAACACTGAAACTTAAACGCGTACTGGCCGCTTGCTGCAGGGTAGAAGTAATAAATGGCGCGGCAGGTTTAGATTTTGTAGGGCGATCTTCCCGATTCGCCACAGTGAAAGTCGAGGACTGTAGAGCGGCCATCGCTTTATCGCTGTGTTCTTGGTTGCTTGGCTTGTACTCAGCCCCATTTTCTTTAACGACTTGGCAACGCAGCTGGTCGCCTTGCTTACTATTAAGCTTGGCAAATGCTTCCCAGTATTCAACTGGGATAAAGGCACGAATTTCACGTTCACGCTCAACCACAATACGTACGGCAACCGATTGCACGCGACCTGCGGATAAGCCACGAGCGACTTTAGCCCACAATAATGGTGACACCATAAAGCCCACAACACGGTCTAAAAAGCGGCGCGTTTGCTGGGCATTAACACGGTTGATATCAAGATCAGAAGGCTCTTCAAACGCGGCTTTAATCGCTTTTTTGGTGATTTCGTTAAAAACAACACGACGATAGCGGCTATCATCACCACCAATAACTTCCCGCAGGTGCCAAGCAATGGCTTCCCCTTCGCGGTCCAAATCCGTCGCGAGATAGACAGTATCGGCATCTTTCGCCAAGCGCTGTAATTCTTCCACCACTTTTTCTTTGCCAGGAAGAATTTGGTAGTTAGCGGCCCAATCGTTATCTGGGTTGATGCCCATGCGATTAATAAGCTGCTCTTTGGATTTGCGCTTCTTATGAATTATTTTGTCTTCAGGAGACAGTTTTCGGGTAATCGCAGCTTGGCGAGCCCTTTCTTTAGGGTCGCTTTTTGTGCCCGAACCCGAAGTGGGTAAATCACGAATATGACCAACACTGGACTTCACAATGAAATCTTTGCCCAGATATTTGTTGATGGTTTTGGCCTTGGCAGGCGACTCCACAATAACCAGCGATTTGCCCATATTAATCTAAAAAACCTTAAGTAAAGTAGTAAATAACCGATTAAATTCAGTATAAAACGACAATTTATATGCACTCAGAGCCGCTGGGTCAAGTAATTGTGAAATGATTTTTCATTTGCCTTACCTCTAATAGCCATCAAAATCATTGCTAAACTGTCTATATAGAAGCATGTTTAGGTGTAAATATTAGCTAAGCTGGATTTTGAGATTTTACAACAAAGAAGGGGAATCGATGTCTTCAATAGGACAGGTTGTTTTCATTGCGCTGCCGATATTAATCTTGTTATTTATTGCTGTGCTGGTCAGTAAGCGTAAGCAAGAAAGTATGCTTCAACGCAGAAAAGCGAGAGCAATTAGGGCGAGTGCCGAGCAGCTGGAGGAAGCGCTGGAGTTTTTGCTGACGGTTGATGACAAGGTAGAAATACATAATTTAATACTTGAACGGATTAAGCAGCTTAATCAAGGTTATCTAGAAATTCTGCCACCTCAAGAGAAAATGGGGGTAACGGGGGTTGATCTGGATGAGTTAAGCCAAAAGATTATAGCGGGTGAGAAAAAAAGAGTGGTATTAAAGAGTGATCGAGAAATACGTTATGCGAAAAAACAATTTGCCAGAATCCTAAAGTCATTCAGTCCTATGGTAAAGAATAAATCTGCCACAGAAGCAACCGTATTAGAATTTAGGCGATATTTGCGTATTTCTATTTTAGACTTGGAAGTCGATGCGTATACGGCTCAAGGGGATCTTGCTGCCCAGCGTGGGGATGTCACTTCAGCCAACGGTTATTACAAGAATGCGAGAAAGAAATTAATTGATTTTAATATGCAATATCCTGAAAAGAATCAGCGTATAAAAGAGCTGGCTAATAAAACTGCAAACTTGTTCAATGGCGCCCCAGTAGAAGAGGGTAATTTGGCCAAGCAGCTATCGAAAGAAATTGATTCAAATAAAGATGAGCACGGTTTTTCTGCAGACCCCAATCAAGATATTAAGCAAAAGTTTTAATTGTCATAAAAATGGTGTTGGTAAATCAGTATTGAAAGAATTAGACGTAAATAAAATAGAAATAGAAAATTTAGCCGCTTTGCAGATAGAAAAGTTTCCCAATTCTGGACTTGTAAAGACTAATCTGGGTCCCCGTGAGGTTGGCCTCTTACGCCTGGATACCTTGCACCCCGTCATTTCTGGTAATAAATGGTTTAAATTAAAATATAACCTTGAGGCCGCTCGAAAGCAGGGCTTTGATGAAGTACTCAGCTGTGGCGGCATCCATTCAAACCACCTGCACGCGCTAGCAAGTGCGGGTCAATATTTTGGGATTAAGGTTCGGGCTTTGGTAAGAGGGTACTCGACCCTAGCGCTGACACCGACGCTATTGGATTGTCAGCGCATGGGTATGGTTATCGAATTTGTTGATAAAAAGACCTATCAGCGTCGTTATGATCCTATATGGTGTCAGCAGCAGGCGGATCGAAATGGCAGTTATTGGATACCTGAAGGAGGTAATAATGCCCTAGGGCAAAAAGGTTGCGAGGAAATTGCGTTAAAGTGCGAGGGTTTTGATGAGGTGTGGTTGAGTATTGGTTCTGGCTGTACTTTTAGTGGTATTGAAAATGCATTGGATGACAAGGTTGCCATAACGGGAGTCATGGCAATTAAAGGTGGCCAAGCGCTGGCGGATACCTTGTTAAGTGAGGCGCGCATTAAGGCACGGTGCAAGATTAATACAGAAAGCCATATGGGGGGTTTTGGTCATTGCCCAGCAGAGTTGATCCAATTGATTCAGCGCTATGATGGCTTGGGATTACCTTTAGACCCAGTTTATACCGGTAAGTTAATCATGGCTTTTGAGCATGCCTGGCGGACACAGGCATTGGCTGAAAATAAGCGTTACCTGATTATTCATAGTGGCGGCCTGCAAGGGCGTAGAGGGGTTAAAGCACTGTCGGCAAGCTTGCCGTAAGGCCAGTTCGGCGCCGTGATGAAGTAGCGCGCACTTTCTTGCCACTGCTGATGTGTTTCATCAAAAGTTAATTTAATAATTAATTGTGTCAATTCACTCTTGTTAAAATGAGCATCTAAGCGCTGTTTAATCGCCTTAGTCGTTAATGCTTGTGGTTCACCTTGCGCTTCTTTGAATGCTACTGGTAATACGACCGGGGAAAGCCAATAGGACTTATCTGCGATAAACCATCGGCTTTGATCTTGCTCTGACGCAGGTTGGCAGTGAAATAATGCATTGAAACGGCTAGAAAGATAGTGATACCAATGCTGAGTTTGAAACGCTAGGCCGCGCCAAATAGCGAGCTGCTGGATGTTATTGGCGCTATTGTGGTTATCGACGTTATCGAATGCCTGTTGAAATACTTGTTGGCCTTGACGGGTATGCAATAGCGGCAGCTGGTGGTTGCAGGTTTTGAAATATTTTATATCCAAGCGATCACTGCAGTTAGGGCCAATCCATAGGTTTTCATGCACGCTATCTGACCATTGCAGATAAAATTTACACGCCAGCTCTATGTGATAAAAGCGCTGGTTATGGTCTTGAATTAAGACATCAAATTCCCCTAAGGTTATTTTTTCTTCACTCACTTGCAGATTGAAGCAGCTGTGAAGAATGCTAGGGTGCTGACTGAAATAGAAGTGCCATAGGGCTTCAAAGCGTATGCCCAGCAAGCGAGTATTCTTGGTATTTAGGTAGTCGTATAAAGGGGTAGGATCTTGGTCTAATTTTTGTAACCAAGGCCAATCTAGTGGGAAGATTCCTGCGGATTCATTATGTGGGCTTGGCTGAATAAGCAAGGCGGGTCCCCATAGACTCCAAGCCAAATCTCTAACAACTTGATGTTTAAGGCTAAAAACTTGTTGTCTACTAACTTCATTGTGCATATCGGGCAAGCCTTTGCTGGGCAATTATGGTATAAGCTGTAACAAAGAATGAATTGGATCCATCGAAATGGAAGAGTTTCGTAATATCGGCATTATAGGCCGATTAGGCAGTAAAAAAGTTGTTGAAACCGTACGTCGCTTAAAGCGCTATCTGGTGGAAGAAGGGTATCACGTAATCCTACAGGATCGCATTGCCGAAGTGATGCCGGGTCACGGTATGCAGATTAGTACCCAAAAACTCTTGGGTGAAATTTGTGACCTAGTGATAGTGGTTGGTGGTGATGGTAGTTTGCTGGGGGCCGCTCGGGCACTAGCCAAGCACAATACCCCAGTATTAGGTATTAACCGAGGTCGCTTAGGGTTCTTAACCGATATTAGCCCAGACGAAGGTATGGAAGACGCTATTCAGCAAGTTTTGGACGGTGAATACATCGAAGAAAAACGCTTTTTATTAGATGCTGAAATTAAGCGTAACGGCGTGCCACTAGCGACGAGTGAAGCGCTCAATGACGTAGTACTTCATCCAGGTAAATCAGCTCGCATGATTGCGTTTGATTTATACGTGGAAGGCCAGTTTGTACACCACCAGCGTGCCGATGGCATGATAGTGTCGACGCCAACTGGGTCAACGGCTTATGCCCTATCCGGTGGTGGCCCGATTATGCATCCAAAATTAGATGCCATTGTGCTGGTGCCTATGTTCCCTCATACCCTATCGAGTCGACCGATTGTGGTCGATGGTAATAGTGAGATTAAACTGGTTATCGGTGAGAGTAATGAAACTTACCCAACGGTAAGTTGTGATGGCCAAACGCATATTCCTTGTGCCCCAGGTGATGCCGTGACTATTCGTAAGAAACCGCATAAGTTAAAGTTGATTCATCCAAAGGATCATAACTTCTATGAAATATGTCGATCTAAGCTCGGCTGGGAAAGAACAGGTCACTAATGCATCAAGGTTACGATTTAATCGGTGATATCCATGGTTGTGGCGAAACCCTTATTTTATTATTGCAGCAAATGGGTTATCGCAAGATCAATGGCATCTACCAACATAAAAGCCGTAAAGTGGTTTTTCTTGGGGATATTATTGATCGCGGGCCACACATTCGCCTAGCTTGCGAGGTCGTGCGCAGCATGGTCGAGGCCGGTCATGCCCATATGATCATGGGTAATCACGAATATAATGCGGTGACCTATATGACACCCTCGCCAGCGGGGGTCGATCGTCCTTACTTGCGACCGCATACCGAGCGTAATAACTTTATTGTCGAGCAAACTGTTGAACAGTTTGCCAACCATCCGCAAGAGTTTAAAGAATACCTAGAGTGGTTTACCGAGCTGCCACTATTTTTAGACTTTGATCATTTTCGAGTAGTACACGCTTGTTGGGATCATGCGCTGATTAATGAGTTTATAGGGCGTTACGGCGGTAACCAATTACACAGCGGATTATTATCTGAATCGGTCAATCCCGATTCATTTCTCTATCAGTTCTTAGATCGTATTTTACGGGGCACCTCACTCAAGCTGCCTGATAATCGTTCTATGACGGCAAAAGACGGCATGGTACGTCAATTCTTTCGAACTAAATTTTGGTCGCGTAACCCTAAAGTCTATAACGATGTGGTTTTTCAGCCCGACCCACTACCTGCCGATCTAACCCATGCGCACTTAACTGCGCAAGAGAAAGAAAAGCTGCTGTATTATTCGGAGAATGAAAAGCCGTTATTTTTTGGCCATTATTGGATGAGGGGAGTGCCGGCCACGATTCGTAATAATATTGCTTGCTTGGATTATAGTGCGGTGAAATACGGGCGTTTAGTCGCTTACCGAATGGATAACGAAAAACACTTAAATAATGGCAAGTTTACCTGGGTTAGAGTTGAAAAAAGAGAACAGTAGCATGGGTTCAATTTTAGTATTTCAAGCCAGTCCTGAGATCAACTTAAGTCCTATTACTGATCGCCTCTGGCAAGAAAAGATTCCTCATCGCGTTGTGATGAACAAAGATAGCCAAGATCTTTGGGTTGCTCGTCTGGAAGATGCGGAGCAAGTGAAGATCTGGGTTCAGCAGTGGCAAGCCGGTGAACTATCCGACAAACCCGATGCGCAAGAAAATACCCCTTGGCAAGTCCATTTCCAGCAATACTTTATTGCGGCTAGCGCATTTCCGTTAACGGTTATTATGCTACTGGCCTTAGTGGTTATTTTTATACTGCAGCAAATCGGTATGATTGAAATAGCTAGCTGGTTATTGAATCCTCAGTTGTGGTCCGGAGAAAAGTTAGATGCAAGCAGCTTTTGGCAGAATGAGCTGTATCTTTGGTGGAGCCCAGCCTTGATTCATTTATCTTTTATGCACTTGCTGATGAACGGTTTTTGGTGGTGGGTATTGGCGCGGGAAGTTGAAACTCGTGATGGACACTTACTCTTATTCGTACTGACTTTAGGGCTCGCTATAGGCGCTGGTTTTGCTCAATACTTGGCTGTAGGGCCTTATTTTGCAGGGCTATCTGGAGTGACTTATGGTTTGATGGGTTGGATCTGGGGGCGGCAGACATTTAAAGCGGCTCACTATCAGTTACCCGCTTGGTTATTCCCGTTAATGATATTTTTTATGCTGATGACCATGCTGGTAGATGGGTTTGGTATGGACCTTAAAATTGGCCATGAATCCCATTTGGCAGGAGCCATAATCGGTGTAGTACTGGCCTTTTTATGGCCGCGAAAGTCGCACGCTCAATTATGACCCTAGTGGGTCTTTGAAACAAAGGTATTGAATAATGACAGTTGATGAACTGATTAAAGCGATGACTCCAGACGTATATCGCAATATGAAAAATGCGTTGGAGTTAAGCCGCTGGCCTGATGGCCGTAAACTGGATGGTGATCAAAAAGCCCTATGTATGGAAGCTTTGATTCGTTATGAAAATATAACGGATATGCCTGCGGATCAACGTATCGGTTATATGGAAGCGGCGTGTAAATCAAGCAAAGATGACGAGACTCAAACCCTTACCATTCAGTAAGGCGAATATTAGCAAACAATTAAGAAGATTTTATGCCGACTATTTCTGGCCATCTAAGCAAGATGGCGACCCAGCTTGATGAGCAAACGGGTAGCAAAATTCAATATCAGCTGTGTTTAGATGATCAGAAACTGGATCTTAATCCTTTGCTTGGGCAAACGATTAAGATGAATTATGTGGGTGAGATTCATTGTTCTCACTGTCAGCGTAAAACCAATAAGAGTTTTAGCCAAGGTTATTGTTACCCTTGCTTTAAAAAACTCCCCCAGTGCGATTTATGCATTATGAGTCCAGAGAAATGTCACTATCATCTAGGGACGTGCCGCGATGCAAGCTGGGGTGATGACTTTTGTATGCAGGATCATTTTGTCTACCTAGCAAATTCATCGGCTTTAAAAGTCGGTATTACCCGAGCGAATCAATTACCAACTCGATGGTGTGATCAAGGGGCTAGCCAAGGGTTACCCATTTTTAGAGTGCGCAACCGATTATTGTCGGGTTTAGTGGAAACCTTGTTTAAGCAAACCTTGGCGGATAAAACCAATTGGCGCGCTATGCTGAAAGGGGAAGCGGATGCCATAGACCTTATCACTATTCGTGATGCACTTTATCAAGAGTATGAGCAAGGCTTGCAGGCGATTGAACTTGAACATGGGCCTGGCGCTATTATGCCCTTGCCTGACGCCGAGGTGGTTGAGCTCAGTTATCCTGTATTGCAATACCCAAGTAAGGTTTCTAGCTTGAATTTTGATAAAACCGCTGAAATCGAAGGTAAGCTTATGGGCATAAAAGGTCAGTATTTACTGCTCGATTGTGGTGTGATTAATTTAAGAAAATTCAGCGCTTACCATATAGAATTCAGCTATTAAGTATTCTTAATACAAGCTGATTATAAATACGAACTGTTAAGCGAACTTTAGAATATCAATATAGGGATTTGATGATGCGTGACGCCCAACCCAAAAATATCTATTTAAAAGATTATCAACCACCGCACTTTTTGATTGATCAAACGCACTTGTGTTTTGATTTATTTGAGGATTATGCTCAGGTAGATAGTCGTTTGGTAATGCGTAGAAATCGCAGTGAGCATCCAAATTATCAAGGCCCGCTAGTGCTTGTCGGACAGCAGTTGGAATTATTATCAGTCGCTCTTGATGGTATTATCTTGGATCAAGCAGCGTATCAACTGGAGGCTGATAGCTTAACCATTTTTGAACTGCCAGAAACCTTTGAATTGACCATTTCAACCCGTATCGAGCCACAAAATAATACTGCTTTAGAAGGCTTGTATAAATCCAGTGGAATGTTTTGTACTCAGTGTGAGGCAGAAGGTTTTAGGCGCATTACCTATTACCTCGATCGCCCCGATGTGATGAGCATTTTTACTACTCGGGTGATTGCCGATAAAAGCCAATATCCTATTTTGCTTTCTAATGGTAATGCTATTGTGCGGGAGGATCTTGATGGTGGGCGCCACAGTGTTCAATGGCATGACCCCTTTAAAAAACCGTGTTACTTATTTGCCCTTGTAGCCGGGGACTTGATGGTGAAAGAAGATACTTTCACCACTATGTCTGGCCGTAAGGTTGATTTACAAATATTTGTCGAACCGCAAAATATTGATAAAACCGATTATGCCATGGATGCCCTGAAGCGTTCGATGAAGTGGGATGAAGATAAATATGGCCGCGAATACGACCTTGATATCTTTATGATCGTTGCGGTTGATGACTTTAATATGGGCGCGATGGAAAATAAGGGGTTAAATGTTTTTAACTCCTCTTGTGTTTTGGCGAACCCTCAAACAGCAACCGATGCCGCCTACCAGCGAATAGAGGCCATTGTTGCCCACGAATATTTTCATAATTGGTCGGGCAATCGAGTTACCTGTCGTGATTGGTTTCAGTTGAGTTTAAAAGAAGGCTTTACAGTTTTTAGAGATTCACAATTCTCATCAGATATGAACTCTAAAACCGTTAAGCGCATTGAAGATGCGACCTTGTTGCGCAGTGTTCAGTTTGCCGAAGATGCTGGCCCTATGGCGCACCCGGTACAGCCTGACTCTTTCATTGAAATCTCTAATTTTTATACGGTTACTATTTATGAAAAAGGTGCCGAAATTGTTGGCATGATTCATAAGTTATTAGGAGAAGAAGGCTTTCGTAAGGGATCTGACTTGTATTTTGAGCGACACGATGGTCAGGCCGTTACCATTAATGAGTTTGTCGCGGCGATGGAAGATGCTAATGGCATTTCACTAACGCAATTTAAACGCTGGTATAAATCGGCAGGAACGCCAGTCGTCGATGTCGAAAGTCATTATGATGCCAAAGCCAAAACCTTTACATTATCGTTTAAACAATCACCAGAAGAAGCCTTCTTAATTCCTATTGAGCTTGGCTTGTTAGATGCTTCGGGTAAAGAATTAAATGCCGAATTAGCCCCAGGGCTTAACAAGCCTGGGTGTTTTAATCAGGGTGTTTTTCAATTAACTGAAAAAGAACAAAGTTTGGTCTTCGGTAATATCGAAGAAGAACCGGTACCGTCATTACTGCGAGATTTTTCAGCGCCGGTGAAATTAAACTATCGCTATAGCCGAGATCAATTATCCTTCTTATTGCAATATGATAGCGATGGATTTAATCGCTGGGATGCCGGGCAAAGCTTAGCGCTTGATGTGATATATCAGGTAATGGAGCAGCAAAAAGAGGGACAAGCAGTGACGATTGATGCGCGCTTGATCTCGGCATATCAGGGGGTATTGCAGCGTGACGATCTTGATTATGCCATGCTGGCCAAAATGTTGATCTTGCCGAGTGTCTCTTATATCGCAGAAACTCAAGCTGAAATTGATATTCATGGCATTAATGCCGCTCGTACCGCGGTCCAACTTGAATTGGCGAATGCTTTGGCTAAAGAGTTGACAAACTTATATCAGCGCTTAAATGTTGAGCGAGAGTATGTGCCGGAACCCGAACAAATGGCTCAGCGTGGGCTGAAAAATACAGCACTGGCCTATTTATTAAAATCTTCGGATGCTGAATACTGTCAATTAGCCGTTCAGCAATTTGAAAATAACGATAATATGACCGATAGTATGGCGGCTTTATCGAGCTTGGTTAATTCTGCCTATAAAGAGGCCGCAGAATTAGCACTACAGAGTTTTTATCAGCAGTGGCAGTCCGAGCCTTTGGTGGTTAATCAGTGGTTGGCTGTGCAAGCGGGTTCGTCAGAGTATGGCAGTATTAATACGATTGAGAAGTTGTTGGTGCACGAAGCATTCGATATCAAAAATCCGAATAAAGTAAGGTCGGTGATAGGTACTTTTGCGGGTCAATCATTAGTTAACTTCCACGCTAAAGATGGCTCAGGCTATCAACTGCTGGCGGATAAAATTATTTTATTGAATAATCTGAATCCTCAAATAGCGTCTCGTTTGGTTGGCCCTTTAAGTAAATGGCGTCGTTATGTGCCAAGTCAAGGAGAGCAGATGAAGCAGCAATTGCAGCGAATCATGGCACAAGAAGACTTATCAAAAGACGTTTTTGAAGTGGTAAGTAAGAGCTTAGCGATAGGGTAGGTCGATTTTTGTGCAAAAAAAGATGAATTTTTCGATGCTAGGGTGAATTTACTAGCTTAGGCGCATTGAGCCTAAGCTTAAGTTTCTTTATGCTAAGAGCATAGATAGTCTACATCAGTAGATTTAAATAGAGGTCGCAGAATGAAAAAGAATAAATGGGTCGCGGCTGGGGTATTGGCTTTGGCGACATGTTGCCAGCTGGCCAACGCAGCAGTAACTGTGCAACAAGCGGAAAGATTGAAAGGTGAACTAACGCCCTTAGGTGCAGAGCGTGCCGGTAATGGCAAAGATATTCCACCTTGGCGTGGTGGTTTGGCTAACCCTATATTGAGTTATCAAAAGGCGGGTCAGCATCATCCGAATCCCTATCCGCAAGATAAACCTCTATTTGTTATTACCTCTACTAATAAAGATAAATATAAAGAGTATCTTACCGATGGCCAGGTAGCCTTGTTTAATACCTATCCTGAAACCTTTAAAATGCCTATCTATAAAACTCGTCGAACCGCCGCGGCACCTGAGTGGATCTACGAGAATACTTATAAAAATGCCATTCGCTCAGAGTTGAATGAAGATGGTGTTGGCTTGCGTTATGCCTACGGCGGTGTTCCTTTTCCTATTGCGAAAAATGGCTTAGAGGCTATTTGGAACCATATAACTCGCTGGCGTGGGACCTTCTTTAGTCGTCGTTCTTCAGAAGTAGCGGTTCACAAAGATGGTGACTTTTCTCTTGTAACTGTGCAGCAAGATGTATTATTTAACTTCTATAATCCAGATTCAACGATTGATGAGCTGAATAATATCTTGTTCTATTACCTATCTTTCACCAAAGCCCCTGCGCGTTTGGCTGGTGGGGCAGTATTAGTTCATGAAACCATTGATCAGGTAAAAGAAGCGCGCCAAGCGTGGGGTTATAACGCAGGACAGCGTCGTGTACGTCGAGCGCCTAACCTTGCTTATGATACGCCGATCGCAGCGGCCGATGGCCTACGATATGCTGATGATACCGACATGTATAATGGAGCCCCTGACCGTTATAACTGGCGGTTAATAGGGAAAAAAGAAATATTTATACCTTATAATAACTACGATCTATCCAGTAATAATCTAACCTATAAAGAGATACTAAAGCCTGGCCACTTAAATCCTGATTTTACCCGCTATGAAAAACACCGTGTTTGGGTAGTTGAGGCAAACTTAAAAATAGGGGCGCGTCACGTATATAAAAAACGTCGTTTTTATATTGATGAAGATAGCTGGGGTATCGCAGTCGCAGATCAGTACGACAGTTCAGGTGAGCTTTGGCGTGTGAGCATGGCGTACCTAAAGAATTATTATGAGGTGCCAGTAACTTGGACTACTCTGGATGTATTTCATGATATCAAAGCGCGTCGCTATCATGTACAAGGATTGGATAACGAAGAGCGTGGTACGGTTGATTTCAGTTTAGAAATGCCTAACGATCAATACTTTACGCCGTCGGCTTTACGCCGCCGTGGTAAGCGTTAATTGGTTTAACCAGTAACATTATGTAACACATGGACGTTAGATAATTCATAACGGGTCGGCTAAACTGCGGCCCTTGAAAAAAAATATAAAAATGGAGTGTTTTATGAGATTCCACTCGGTTCGCAATCGAATCGTTACGGCGGTCCCACAGTCAGCAGCAATCAAATCCGCAATATTTGCGATTAGCTTGATGTTTTGCTCATTATTACAAGCTCAGTGGCAGGATCCTTTAGAAACCCCTGCACTGGCCACCGATAGAGCTCACCAAAGTTTATTATTGGATATTACCCGTTTAGGCAGCCGTTTAGTGGCTGTTGGGGCCCATGGACACATAGTATATTCAGATGATAGTGGTAAAAGTTGGCGACAGGGTCGCACGCCGTCATCCGTTACCTTAACCGCGGTCCATTTCCCAAGTGCAACTATGGGCTGGGCAGTAGGTCATGACGGCTTAATTCTTCATAGCAGTGATGCGGGTGAAACTTGGGTTAAGCAATTTGATGGTTATTTAGCCAATCGTGCCATTGTTAATGGAGCTCTGCAAAATAAAGAGCAAGCAATTAGCGCCTTAGAAAAAGCGAATGATAGTGGTGATTTCACAGCGATTGAAAATGCTGAAATGAGCGTGGAAAATGCTACCTACGCCTTAGAAGATGCTCAATACGACGCCAAGAGCGGCTCAACCAAGCCTTTCTTAGATGTTTGGTTTTACGACGCTAAAATAGGCTTTGCTGTCGGGGCCTATGGTATGGCTTTCCATACTAAAGATGGTGGTAATACATGGGTCGATTGGTCTTCACACTTAGAAAATAGCGATCGTTTGCATATTAATGGTTTAACCATGGTTGGCCCGCGCTCATTGATGTTAGTCGGGGAGCAAGGTCTGATTTTACGTTCTGATGATATGGGTGAAAGCTGGCGTGCTTTACCTTCTCCTTATGAAGGCTCCTTTTTTGGTATCATGGCAAAAACCGATAATGTATTAGTCTTTGGCTTACGTGGAAACCTATATCACTCAGTGGATGGAGGCATCCAATGGGAAAAGGTTTATACCAATTCAGAGCAAACTCTTATGGCAGGTATCGCGAAATCTGATAAAACATCCATTATCGTGGGCAACGGGGGGGCGGTGATCTTATTAAATCGTCGTTCTGAAGAGCCTAAATCCATCATTTTACCAGGTCGTACGACCTCAGCTTCAGTTGCTCAAGCACCTGATGGCAGCATAGTGATAGTCGGTGAAGCCGGCGTTGAGCGCATCGATGCTAAAGGCATTGCGATTAAAGAAACGATCACTATGGCTGAGGGAGACTTTTAATTATGTCTAGAACTACCCAACTTAAAAACATAAAATCTGAACCGGAACACTTTATTATTACGCCCGGATCAGAACCCTTCTTAGAGCGTATTTTGTTTGCAGCACGCCCTCTAGTATTGGCTATTTTAGCTATTTTAACCGTCATTTTTGCTTACGGTTTAACGCAAATAAAACTCGATTCTAGTATTGAAAAATACATTCCACTGAAGCACGAGTTTATTAAAAATTACCTCGTTCACAAAGATGAACTAGGCAGTGGTTTATCAAACATTAAACTTTCAATCGAAAGCAATGATGGTGATATCTTTAGTAAAGAATACATGGCGACTTTACAGCGTATTAATGACGAAGTTTTCTTCATTAAAGGGGTTGATCGCTCGGCCATGAAGTCTTTATGGACGCCCAATGTTCGTTGGACAGAAGTGACGGAAGAGGGTTTTCAGGGTGGTCCAGTAATTCCTGCAACGTATGATGGTTCAGCAGAAAGCTTGGAGCAGTTACGTCAGAATGTATTGAAATCAGGCCAGGTCGGCCGTTTGGTTGCTAATAACTTCAGTTCAACCATTATTGATATTCCTCTCATTGAAGTTGATCCCGATACGGGTGAAAAACTTGATTATCAAGAATTCTCACATGCGGTAGAAGAAAAAATTCGTGATGCTTTCACCAGCGATAAAATCACAATTTACGCAACGGGTACGCCGAAGAAATTGGCTGATTTACTTGATGGCGTGGCCTCAATAGGTTTGTTCTTTATTGCGGCTATTGTTTTCACTGCCATCTTATTATTCCTTTACTCCCGCTGTATTCGCGGTACGTTAATTCCGATTATGGCATCTTTAATTGCCGTAGTTTGGCAATTAGGTGCGTTGGCCTTAATGGGCTTCACGATAGACCTTTATTCTGTTTTGGTACCTTTTTTGGTCTTTGCCATTGGTATCAGTCACGGTGTACAGATAATTAGCGGCATTGCGATTGAATCTGGTAAGGGTGCTAGTAAATTAATGGCTTCACGTTTGGCATTCCGTGGCTTATATGTCCCCGGCATGTTGGCATTATTAAGTGATGGCCTAGGCTTCTTGACCTTGTTATTTATTGAAATTGGTGTGATTCAAGAACTCGCGATTGCCGCTAGTGTGGGTGTCGCCATGATCATTGTGACTAACTTGGTATTGGTGCCATTGGTTATGTCTTATGTTGGCATTAGCCAATCTGGTATACGCCATGCGGAAAATAATGAGAAGGCTGAGCCTAAGTTATGGAAAGGACTTTCTAAGATTGCCAGTAGGAAAGTTGCCCCTTACCCTATTATGATTGCCTTGGTCATGGCTGCTTTTGGTATCTATCAGAGCCAGTCATTAAAGATTGGTGATCTCGATGCCGGCGCTCCAGAATTGCGCCCAGATTCAAGATATAACCTTGATAACGCCTACATGGTATCGAATTACTCTACTAGTTCTGATGTGTTCTTAGTGATGGTAGAAACCGCGAAAGAGCAATGTAATAGCTTTAAGGTGATGGATTCTATTGATCGTTTCATGTGGTATATGGAAAACGTACCGGGTGTACAGTCAACGGTTTCAATGGTAACGGTTTCTAAGTTGGTTACCAAAGGAATGAATGAAGGTAACTTGAAATGGTCAGCATTGTCTCGTAACCAAACCATTTTGAATACCTCGATCCAGCGAGCTCCTGCGAGCTTATTGAATCAAGATTGCTCTATGGCACCTGTGATTGTCTATTTGAATGATCACAAGGCAGAAACCCTTGAGCGCGCGGTCGCGGCAGTAGAAGCCTTTAAAGAAAAATACGACGATGATGTCGACGCTAAATATTTTGCAATGAATACTCAGGGTATTGAAGCTGCAATTAGTGCTGGTGAATTAACGGATGTTCCAGTTCGCTTTCAGCTAGCTTCTGGTAATGCGGGTATTGAAGCGGCGACTAATGAAGTGATTGATGCGGCGCAAAATACCATGCTGATCTTTGTTTATGTCGTGGTCTTCGTATTGTGCTTTGCGACGTTCCGTTCGTTCCGTGCCGTTGCCTGTATTCTTCTTCCTTTGGCATTAACGTCTATCTTGTGTCAGGCATTAATGGCGTATTTAGGGATAGGGGTTAAAGTTGCTACCTTGCCTGTGATTGCATTGGGGGTTGGTATTGGTGTCGATTATGGTATTTATATTTATAACCGCTTAGAAGTGATGCTGATTGCGGGTAAGACTTTGCAAGAAGCCTTCTTTGAAACGTTGAAATCGACCGGTAAAGCGGTAAGCTTTACGGGTATTACCTTGGCCATTGGTGTAGGCACTTGGATTTTATCGCCGATTAAATTCCAAGCGGATATGGGCATCTTGCTGACCTTTATGTTCCTTTGGAATATGCTAGGGGCCTTGATCTTGTTACCTGCGCTAGCCACCTTTATTCTTAAGCCTGAGCAAATCATCGCTCGCCATAAGAAATTGCATGGTGATGTTCAACCAGCAGGCTAATAATGCTGAAGGCTATTGATTGATTTCAATCGCAGGTAAGATAGAAAAACGAGGCAGCCATTTGGCTGCCTTTTTTTTGCTTGTTTTTCAGCTTAGGTTACACTGAGCGCCTAGATTATTTGAGCGAATCGTATGCGTATTATTCACACCTCAGACTGGCATTTAGGCCAGTTTTTTATCAATAAAAGCCGCCAGCAAGAGCATAAGTTGTTTATAGAATGGCTTTTACAGCAGGTGAAAATACACGATGTGGACGCGGTGATTATTGCCGGTGATGTATTTGATACAGGTTCACCTCCTAGTTATGCCCGTGAACTGTATAATCAATTTGTTATTGGTATGAATACGCTAGGACGGCAGTTGATTATTTTAGCCGGAAATCACGACTCAGTTTCAACGCTTAACGAATCTAGAAATATCTTAGCGCATTTGAATACTCAAGTGATTGCTGCCGCTTCTGAAGATTTAACCTCTCAAGTATTGACCTTGAAGAACCCGCAGGGTGAAGTGGCTGCGATCGTGTGTGCAATTCCCTACTTGCGACCTAGAGATATAATGCAAAGCCGCTCAGGGGAGTCTGGTCAGCAGAAACAGCAGGCATTGGGTCAGGCCATTGGTCAGCATTATAAAGCTGTTTTTGAACTGGCAGAAAAGCAGCGTGATGGATTGAGCAAGCCAGTGCCGATTATCGCGACTGGGCATTTAACGGCCATGGGAGTAACAAGCTCGGAATCCGTGCGTGATATTTACATTGGTAGTTTAGAAGCCTTTCCGGCAAAAGATTTCCCTGCGGCCGATTACATTGCATTAGGTCATATTCATCGCCCACAGAAGGTCGCAAAAACTGAGTATATTCGCTACTGCGGATCGCCCATTCCGTTAAGTTTTGATGAACTCGGCGCCGATCCAGTAAAAACTGATAAGCAAGTTTTATTAGTGGACTTCATCGATGGAAAGTTAAATAAGGTTGAGCCGCTATCCGTTCCTTTATTTCAGCCAATGCAGGTGATTAAAGGCGACCTAGGCAGCATTGAAAAACAACTCACCGAACTCGCGACGGCTATTGCTACAAAGGAAAATGTTATTAGCGAAGAGAGTCAACTTCCTATTTGGCTGTCGATCGAAGTGGATACTCAAGATTATCTCAATGACTTACAACAGCGTATACAAGCGCTAACTAAGGATATAAACGTCGAGGTATTGCAATTAAGGCGGGCGCGTAAACAACAGCAGCGAGGTATTGAACGTGAAGATAAAGAGCTGCTGGCTGAATTAATCCCTGAAGAAGTGTTCGAGCGTAGACTCGCGAGTGAAGTCTTCGAAACTGATGATGAGAAGCAACGATTAGCGCGTTTAAAATCCGCATTTATTGGCATAGTGCATGAATTAGAAGCGGAGCTCAATGATGAAGATTAATAGTATTCGTTTTAAAAATATTAATTCACTGCAAGGGGAGTGGAAAATTGATTTCACGCAGCCGCCTTTTGTTGATAACGGCGTATTTGCCATTACGGGGGCAACTGGGGCAGGAAAGACAACATTACTCGACGCCATGTGTGTTGCCTTGTATCAGCAAACCCCTCGTTTAGGCAGTATTAATAAAAGTAATAATGAGCTAATGACACGAGGTTCTGCGGATTGCTTAGCGGAAGTTGAGTTTGAAGTGAAAGGCGTTGGTTATCGCGCTTTTTGGAGTCAGCGCCGGTCACGCAATAAAATCGATGGCAATTTACAAGACGCAGTTGTAGAGCTGGTGCAAGTGAGTGATGGCACAATACTCGCTTCGCAAGTGAAAAAAATGAGCGCCTTGATTGAAACCATTACCGGTTTGGATTTTGCTCGTTTTACAAAATCTATGATGTTATCCCAAGGGCAGTTTGCCGCCTTTTTAAATGCAGCCGCGAACGAGCGGGCAGAATTATTAGAAGAGTTAACGGGCACTGAGATTTATGGCCTGATCTCTGAACGTGTACACCAAAAATTCAGCGACAGTAAAAATGTATTGGCTCAGCTGGTTGCACGATCTGAAGGGGTAGAATTATTAACAGAAGAACAAATCGCCGAGCTAAATCAGCAACAAAAACATTTATTAATGGTGGTGCAAGAAACCGAAGTTGAATTAAAGCAGTTGCAAGAACTGGAGCAATGGTTAGTAGCCTGTGACAAAAACATTCAACATCAAATACAATTAGAGCAACAGCTGCAGCAAGTTACACAGGAGCGAGAAACTAAAGCAGATAGTTTATTACGCTTAAAACAATCAGAGCCTGCAGAAAAATTACAGCCTAGTCATCAGTTATTGCAGCAGGCGAGAGACTCGCTAGAGCAGTGCCAAGTACAACTGAAACGGTTGAGTGAAACTAAAGAGACAATCAAGGCAGACGTGCTAGATTGGTCGAAAATCACGGCTACAAAAGAAGCAGATTACTACTCAGCTAAAAAAGATTTCCAAGAATTTGAAGAAGTCTTAAATACAAGGATATTGCCGTTAGATATAGAAATAGCTCAAATCGCCGGCAGTTTAACTAAGCAGCAGCAAGATATTGAATTGCTTAAGCAAAAACAGTTAATGGATCAGCAAGATATTTCTCAACTGCAAAATAGTCTTAATTCAGAGCAGCATAATTTATCAAACTGCCAGTCGTATTTAACCAATCATCCACAAGCGGAGCAGATTTCGTATCAATTGCCCGTTTGGCAAAGTCAGATTGCTCGCATAGAGCCACTGCAAAAAAATGCTGAACAGATGCAACAGTCTATTTTGCAACTGCAAAAAGATAGGGCCAGTGGTGAGCAGCAAACCAGTGATTTACAAAACAAAATTCAGCAAAAAACGATTCAAAAAAAACAACTGCAAACCCATGCTGAAGCGATTCAGGCACGAATTGTAGAGCAGCTATTGCCGCAATTGGATATTGAGCAAACCTTAATCGAATTTCGTAAACAATATGCCGATTATTCCCAGCAGCTAAACGATGTGGAAGTTATCTTAAATCAAGAGCGCAAAATTATTGATTTAACCCAGCAGCGTAACCAGCTACAGAAAAACCAAGAATGTCCTTTGTGTGGTTCGTTAGAACATCCTAAGGTTGAGCAATATCAGGCACTGAATGTGTCGGCAACGGAACAACGGAAAATTAACCTTACGGATACATTGCTGCAGCTAAAAGAGCAGGCTGAAAAACTAAAACAAGATTCTTATGACCATCAGCAAGCGCTAGAAAATGTTAAAAATCAGCAGCAGTTGCTTGAGGCAGAAGAGAAGAGCCTAGTTTTATTGCAGCGACAGCAAGACAAGCTAAGTCAGCAAATTGAGCGTGAGAGTCAGCAGCAAACGGCTATAAAAGCAGAGCTGTCTGAGTTATTACAGGCTTTAAATGACCAGCTTTCTCAGTGTGGTTTATTATTACCGGAAACACACAAGCTAGCGGATTGGCTACACTATCAAACTCAGGCTTTTGAAGAGTGGAAGAAACAAAAAGAATATGAGCAAGGCTTATTGCAGTCATTAGAATTACTGGGTCAGAAAATAGCCCAGGCTCGGCAGTATTATGAGCAAGAAAATACTAAGCTCACTCAACTAATACAAGCTCATAGTGAGAGTGAAGGGTATCTTACAAATTTACGTGAGAAACGTCTTGAATTACTGCCTGACCCTGATGCCAATCACGCTCGTTCCCATGCTAAAGAAATGCTTGAGCAAAAAGAAAAGCTGATGAAAGACAGTCTGAGCCAATATCAACAGGCTGAGCAAAAACTACAAAGTACGCTCGCACAAATAGAGCTCACGCAAAAACAACTCGCAAGTTTTGAGCAACTGTATGCAGAAAAGTATCTGCATTGGCAAAGCTTATTAAAGGCTAGTGGCTTTGAGAATGAAGAGGAGTTTCTTTCGGCTCTGCTTAAACCAGAACAGCGAGAAGCCTTGCTTGCGTTAGAACAAGGTTTAAAAGAGCGCTCAGTGCGACTGACAACGCTACTAGAGCAATCAAAGGCCGAGTATAAAGCGCTGAAAGAGAATCAACCTGATAGGAGCTATGATCAGGCTGAGCTGGAAAACATTGCAGCGAACATTCAAGACCTCCAACAATGCTTAAAAAATCATGTTCAAACCCAAGGTGAAGTGAGGCACTTGCTTGTCAGTGATCAGCAAAAGCGTGAGCAGCAGGTCGAGCTCTTTACTCAAATTGATTTAGCGCGAAGAAATTATGACGACATCACTTATTTGCACAGTTTAATAGGCTCGCAAAAAGGCGATAAATTCAGACGTTTTGCTCAAGGCTTAACCCTAGATCACCTGGTTTATCTGGCCAATCGCCAACTTGACCGCCTGCATGGGCGTTATTTATTGCAGCGCAAGCAATCTGAAGCCCTTGAATTACAGGTATTAGATACTTGGCAGGGGGATAATGTGCGCGATACCAAAACCTTATCGGGTGGGGAAGGTTTCTTGGTGAGTTTAGCACTCGCTTTGGCGCTATCCGATTTAGTGAGTCATAAAACCAGCATCGAGTCTTTATTCCTCGATGAAGGCTTTGGTACCCTCGATAGTGAAACCTTAGATACGGCACTGAATGCCTTAGATAGCTTAAATGCTTCGGGCAAAATGATCGGAGTGATCAGTCACATCGAAGCAATGAAAGAGCGTATACCGGTACAAATCAAAGTGCAAAAAATGAATGGTTTAGGCATTAGCCGCTTAGATAACCAGTTTAAATTTGAGCCTTTTTTACAAACTTTGCAGTAATCATCATTTCACCTGCGCCATCGACTTTGCAATCGAGTTGATGGTCTTTGCCTTCAACGATCCGTCTGATCATAGCCTTGGTGCCGACTTTAATAACCTGAGAGCTGGCTTTAATCTTAAGGTCTTTAATCATGGTGATTTTATCACCTGGGTTTAATTGAGTGCCGTTAGAGTCTTTAACGATCAATAGCTCTGAATCTTCGACTGACTCCGATGGATTCCACTCATGTGCACATTCTGGGCAGATGAGAAGGCTTTGATCTGGGTATACAAATTCAGAATTGCATTTAGGGCAGGGGGGTAATGCCATGGTCGACCTATCGTTTAGGGGGTATTTGTTAGACACTCATCTTAATATCAATTTATTATCGTTCAAAAAGGGCAATAAATAAATCATTAGGCTATAAATGCGTTAACCCATTAACCAGGGAAGGGAAGTGGCGCTTTATCTGTCTATGTTGTGTGTTTTTTAGACAGTTAGCCTCGACAATTCACCATTAACTCTTTATCATGCGCGCAAATCTTTTGTGCGTTCGTTTTCTTTCATTCGCGCACTTCTTGTCTGCAGACTCCCTAGGAAAATCTCTCTTGATATCTACCGCAAATATTACAATGCAATTTGGCGCTGAGCCTTTGTTCGAAAACATCTCCGCTAAATTCGGTAATGGTCATCGCTATGGTTTAATTGGCGCCAATGGTTGCGGTAAATCGACCTTCATGAAGATCCTAAGTGGTGAGCTTACGCCTACCTCTGGCAACGTTTCCATTACACCAGGAGATAAGCTCGGTACCTTAAGTCAGGATCAGTTCGCCTTTGAAGAATACAGTGTGGTTGATGCGGTAATCATGGGTGACAAGGCGCTATGGGAAGTTAAGCAAGAGCGTGATCGCATGTATGCCTTGCCTAATATGTCGGAAGATGATGGCATGACGGTCGCTAACCTTGAGGTTGAGTTCGCCGAAATGGATGGTTATAGCGCTGAATCTCGCGCTGGTGATATCTTATTAGAAGCAGGTATCGCAGAAGAATATCACTTTGGTTTGATGTCTCAAGTGCCTCCAGGTTATAAAGTACGAGTATTGTTGGCGCAGGCGTTATTCTCTAATCCTGATATCTTGTTATTGGATGAACCAACCAACAACTTGGATATTTACACCATTAACTGGTTATCGGATGTATTAAACCAGCGTAAATGCACCATGGTTATTATTTCTCACGATCGACACTTTTTGAACTCTGTGTGTACGCACATGGCCGATATCGATTATGGCGAGTTGCGTATTTACCCAGGCAACTACGAATACTACCTAGAAGCCTCTGGTCTTATTCGTGAGCAATTGCTGGCGGGTAACGAAAAGAAAGCGGCTGAAATTGAAGAGCTACAAGCGTTCGTTAACCGTTTCTCGGCCAACGCCTCGAAAGCTAAGTTGGCTAGCTCTCGTGCTAAGAAGATGGATAAAATCTCTTTGGACGAAGTGAAATCTTCAAGCCGTGTTACACCTTCAATTAGTTTCAAGCAAGATAAAAAATTACACCGCCAGGCCTTGGTTCTAGAGGAGCTAAGCCACGGCTTTGATGGTGAAACCTTATTTAAAGGTGGTAACCTTATTTTAGAAGGTGGCGCTAAGCTTGCGGTTATCGGTGAAAATGGCGCGGGTAAAACGACCTTCTTACGCTGTTTAGTCGATGATTTAAAAGCCAATGGTGGTACGGTTAAGTGGTCTGAAAATGCCACAATCGGTTATTGCCCACAAGACAGTACAGAAGACTTTGATTGCGACCTTGATTTGTTCGAATGGATGTCTCAGTGGCGCACGGCTAAGCACGATGACCTGATGGTACGTGGTTTATTAGGTCGTTTGTTATTTGGCGCTGACGATATCGTCAAGAAAGCTAAAGTATGTTCGGGTGGAGAGAAGAACCGTTTATTGTTTGGTAAGTTAATGATGATGGATCTTAACGTACTAGTGATGGATGAGCCGACCAACCACTTGGATATGGAAGCGATTGAAGCGTTAAATAATGCGTTAAAAGATTTTGATGGTACCTTAATTTTCGTTAGCCACGATAGAGAGTTCGTTTCTTCTCTAGCAACCCGTATTGTTGAGATTAAAGATCAACAAGTGATTGATTTCCAAGGCACTTATGATGAGTATCTAGCAAATCAAGAAGCGGCCGATAAAGCGGCGAAAAAAGCGGCTAAATAATACCTGTTAAATAGGCTGTTATTTGCGTTTTTTGGTATATTTAAAACCAGCGGCTATTAATCGGCCTTGCTGGTTTTTTTGTGTTTAGCGTATGTCTAAAGTTAACCCATGCTTTTAAGTGGATGAAATCGATATGTTGATAGAAACCAATTCTGATGTTGTTCAGTCGTCACAATTATTAACCTTAAAAAATGGCGAGCAAGTAGAAGCGCTTACTTTAATCAATACTCAAATATTATTATTAGCGCACAATAGCTTGAGTCTTTATAAAGATTTAGCGGCGATAGAAGACCCTTTGGCGAATGGGCTTTTGCATTCCACGGCGCTTGATGAATCGCATTGTCTGGTGCAAAAAGAAGGGCGCTTTATGGAAATGACGCGTTCGGGCTTGATTGGCTTGTTTGATGAAAAGGTCATTTTATTGACCCCAAACGATATTCAATTATTCCCCAACCGTGGGAGTGCTCTACGTAACCAAGATGAAATAGTTGCTTTTCATCTTGGTTGATCGGAGTCCGGGCGCTGCGCTGACATTATTCGATGGGTGTGGTTCTGACTAAAATCCCTAGCATAGGGTGGTCAATGTAGTGCAGCTCGTTACTGCGCATTCTTCGGCTTTGTTTTATTGAGGCGGCGCGCAGCGGGATCTCAATGATCTTGGTCAAGGGTGTGCTGCTGGCAGAAGGAATAATATTGTCTTCATTCTTGCTATGGTAGGGCAGTATTTTGATGGAGTTATCGAACTCGCTATTCGCTTCTAAGCTCTGCCAGTGTTGAACATTTAAGTCAGTTACTAGGTGTAAATAGCGGCTGCGATAAAGATAGAGTTTGCCACTCACCTCAATTTCGATCAGGGATGATGAATTTTTTACCGCCTGCTTAAAATTAAGGGCGGTTTTAATGTCTATGATTATCTGGTTTTCATCGAGCTCTGCTTTTGACTTATCTGGAATAGGTTGGCGCCATTTTTTGCTCCAAATCAGCTGTAAGTCTTTTGCTTTTGCAAATTTATCCTGCTTGCTGGCAAAGGCTAATCCTTGATCAAGGAAAGGTTTCTCTAGAAGGGGGGGCTGAACTTGGGCCTCTTTTTGAATATCGAACAGACCTCTGGGTTGGGTGCTCTGGTTCCACCACTCTAGCCACGACCAGGGGTCGCTATTGGTGGCCTTATTGGTATCCAGGGCTGTCGTGGTTGGATTGCTGCTAAGATCATCAGCAATTAAAATTTCTGGCCAGTGTTCATGACTGATCTTTTGCTTGTCTTGGTAGCTTATCAGTGCCAGCTCAACTTCGTACCAGCGTGGCGATTCTGCCATTGCGCTATTGATGGTGCAGGCAGTGATGAGCGTATGCAGGATAAGTAAATAGGTATAGCGGGGCATTAGGTATTAGGGTCCTTTTGTAGATCCAACAGTACGCGTTCAATGACTGCTAGTCTTTGATCGATTTCGGGCATGTTCTCAATAAACTTAAGGGTTTGTCCACCTTCAAGTTTATAAGTTTCAGGTCGGGTTTGAACGATTTGAATCAGGCGGAAAGGGTCTATATTGGTTTCTCTGCCAAATTCTATGCGACCAGACTCTGGGCCAGCATCCAATTTTTGAATGCCTAGTGGGGTTAATAATAATTTTACGCTAGTGACTTTAAATAAATTTTTGACCTGTTCGGGTAATAAACCAAAGCGGTCGATCATCTCGACTTGCAGTTCTCTTAGTTCGTTATCGCTCTGCGCGTTGGATATGCGTTTATACAGTGTGAGTCGTGTATTAACGTCGGGTAAATAATCGTCTGGGATAAGTGAAGGGGCGTGCAGGTTGACTTCAGCGCCGTGCTGTAATGGAATTTCTGCATTAGGATTTTTGCCAGATTGGATCGACTTAACCGCTTGCTCTAACATTTCCATGTACAGGCTAAACCCTATGCCTTGAATGTGGCCACTTTGCTCTTCGCCTAATAATTCACCGGCCCCTCGGATTTCTAAGTCGTGTGAGGCTAGCATAAAGCCAGCGCCGAGATCTTGTGAACTTTGAATGGCGTCTAAACGCTTCTCGGCATCCTTACTCAGTTTCTTACCATCTGGGGTGAGTAGGTAAGCATAAGCTTGGTGGTGCGAACGTCCGACCCGGCCGCGTAATTGGTGTAATTGCGCTAGGCCGAATTTATCGGCTCTATCTATGATCATGGTATTGGCGGTCGGTATATCGATGCCGTTTTCGACAATGGTAGTACAGACTAAAACATTGAAGCGCTTGTGGTAAAAGTCTTTCATTACCGACTCTAATTCACGCTCACTCATTTGACCGTGAGCGATACCTACTCTCGCTTCAGGAATTAACTCACTGATGTCGCGGCCAACTTTTTCAATGTTTTTAACTTCGTTATGTAAATAATACGCTTGGCCACCGCGCAAAATTTCACGCAATAAGGCCTCTTTTACTGTGGGCTTGTCGTATTGACGGACAAAGGTTTTTACCGATAAGCGCTTGGCCGGAGGGGTTGCGATAATGGACAAGTCGCGAACGCTGGCCATGGCCATATTTAACGTGCGGGGGATCGGGGTTGCGGTCAGTGTGAGAATATCAACTTCCGAACGCAGCGCTTTAATGCGCTCTTTTTGCTGAACACCAAAGCGGTGTTCTTCATCGATCATCAATAACCCCAGTTCGTGAAAAACAATGTCTTTTTGTAACAGCTTATGGGTACCAATGATGATGTCGGCTTTGCCTTCGCGCATTTTATCCAAGGCCGCTTGAGTTTCTTTGGCGGATTTGAAACGTGATAAAACTTCAACTTGAACCGGCCAGTCGGCAAAGCGATCTTTAAAGTTTTCGTAGTGCTGCTGGGCGAGTAAGGTGGTCGGTACGAGTATGGCGACCTGCTTGCCGCTTTGTACGGCAATAAAGGCGGCGCGCATGGCGACTTCGGTTTTACCAAAACCAACATCACCACAGACCAAGCGATCCATGGGTTTGCGGCTGGTCATATCGGCGATCACGGCTGCAATCGCGGTCTGCTGATCTGGGGTCTCTTCAAATGGGAAGGCCGCGGCAAAGCGCTGGTAATCTTGGTCGGGTTTATCGAATTTAAAGCCAACTCGGGCTTCACGGCGAGCGTAAACATCTAACAGCTCAGCGGCAGTATCGCGAATTTTTTCTTGCGCTTTGCGTTTGGCGGTCGCCCACTTCTCGGTCCCTAGTTTATTAAGTGCAGGGCCGCCTTCACTATCGCCGCCATAGCGAGAAATTAAGTGTAATGAAGATACGGGCACATAAAGCTTTGATTCACCGGCGTATTCCAGCATCAAAAATTCATTAACTTGGTTGTCTATTGCTAGGGTTTGTAAACCTAAATAGCGGCCAATACCATGGTCGAGGTGGACGACTGGGCTGCCTTCTTTCAGCTCGGTAAGGTCGCGAATGATATTTTCTGCGTGCCCCTTACTCTTGCTGCGGCGGCGACGCTGCATAATACGCTGGCCAAATAATTGATTCTCGCTGATAACAATCAATTCAGGACGACCAGAATCATCACTGACGACTAAGCCTTTATCCAGTGGCGCTATGGTAATAGCAATCTTGCTATCTGAGAGGGTAAAGTCTGACCAGTTATCAAGTTCTGTCGGCCGTATTTGGATGCGCTGTAATAGCTCGCGCACGGCTTCTCTGCGCCCTGCGGACTCGGTGCAAAATAATATCCTAGCACTGTTTTTATCTAGGCTGTTCTTATCTAAAAAGGCTTTTAATAAGGTTAAGGGCTCTTCTGCTTGGGCGTTAATGCTGATATCGCCGATATCGAAGGTGGAATATTGCTCGCTACCTGAGCGTTCGGGCGCTTGCTCGTTATACCATTGCACTCTTGGGAATTGGTTAAGGGCCGAGAACAGCTCGTCAGGGTTTAAAAATAAATGCTTAGGGGCGACTAAAGGTCGGCGAATGTCGTGACGTCTATCTTCATAGCGCAGCTGTACGTCGTCACGAAACTGTTTGGCGGCTTCTTCGATAGAGCCATCGTGAATGATTAAGCTCGAGCTAGGTAAAAAGTCGAATAGGTTGCTCAGTTCGCCAAAAAACAGGGGTAAATAATATTCAATCCCGGCGGGGGCAATCCCTTGGCTAATATCGGTATAGAGAGACGATGATTTGGGGTCACTATCAAAAAACTCATACCAGCTCTGGCGAAAATGGCGTTGGCCTTCTTTATGTAGAGGGTATTCTTTGGCGGGTAAAACTCGGATTTGATCAATTTTGTCAGCGGTGCGCTGAGTATCAGGATCAAAGGTGCGAAGAGTTTCTACCTCGTTATCAAATAACTCGATGCGAAATGGCTGCTTCTCCCCCATAGGGTAGATGTCAAAGATAGCGCCGCGTAAGGCAAACTCACCATGTTCATAGACATTGTCGACACAGCTATAACCAGCGCTCTCCAGTTGTGAACGCAGGGTTTCAACGTCCAGCTGCTGGCCAATGTCGATCACTAGGCTATTCGCCTGTAGAAACTCTTTTGGCGCTGTTTTATGCAGAAGCGTACTGATTGGGACGATTAACAAGCCGTGTTGAATGAGGGGAAGTTGCGAAAAAGTATAAAGCCGCTGGGAAATAATGTCTTGATGGGGCGAGAAGGTATCGTAAGGCAATATCTCCCAGTCAGGCAGGTGCAAGACGGGGAGCGATTCCGCAAAGAAGCTTATCTCTTCTTCAAGGCGCTGGGCGTTAAGAGTATCTTTGGTAATGACTAGAGTTAAGCCAGAGTGTTGCTGTGCAGCACTGGCGATGGCAAGCGCTTGGTTACTATTGTTGAGCTGCCCCCAGAATCGGCGATCTCCTGCTTTATTAGGCACTAAGGGGTTAAGTGGATTAGGGGCTGACTGCTTGGGCATTGAATGGCTCTTTTTATCTGGCTGGTTTAACTGGCTAATTTAACTAGCTAAGCAAATGGCGCTTAGTGTAGCGGATGTGGGCCTTGTTACAAAGGGCAGGGCGCAAAATCACAGCTCGCAAGTGCCTGTTTTATTGGGGGGTGCTAGGCTTTTATCATTTAGATCATGTATAGGTAATACACCATTTAAGACTTTGGATTGTCAAAACAAGCCAAAGCAGGCATAATTTGCGCCCCTAATTTTTACGAGCATCGGCTGGTTTGCGCCTGTGCTAAATTGTATTGTTAAAACGGAAGGTAGACCCATGAGCCAAGATATGACTGATGCCTGCATGCAGGACTGGACAGATCGCGAATCCGCTGCTGAAGCAATGATTCCAATTATCGGTGCTTTGTACCGTGAAAAGAACATTGTTATTTCTGTATACGGTCGTCGCATCATTAACCGTTCTGTAATTGATTTGCTGAAAGCTCATCGCTTTGTTCGCCACATGGAGAAGCAAGAGTTATCTGTGCTGGATACCTTTCCAATCCTAGGTGCTTTGACCAAGATGGACATTGATAGTGCGTCTATTGATGTGGGTAAACTTGCGGTCAATTTCCGTAACGAAGCCAATGGCCGTGACCTAGATACTTTCTTAGCGGAAGAGTTAGCTGAGTTAGTGGGTAAAAATCATGCCCCAGCCAATGAAGGCCGTGATGTAGTGCTATACGGCTTTGGTCGTATCGGTCGTTTATTAGCACGCATCATGATTGAAAAATCTGGTGGTGATAAAGGTCTACGTTTGCGTGCCATTGTTGTGCGTAAAGGTAAGGGTAAAGATCTTGAAAAGCGTGCAAGCCTATTGCGTCGTGACTCTATTCACGGTTCGTTCCGTGGCACCTTGTCTATTGACGAAGAGAAGAACGCAATCATCGCTAACGGTAACTACATTCAAGTGATTTACTCGGATGCACCAGAAAATGTAGATTACACCGAGCACGGTATTAATAACGCATTGGTTATCGATAATACTGGTATTTGGCGTGATCAAGCCGGTCTTGAGCGTCACTTGCAAGCGAAAGGCACAGCTCGCGTATTGTTAACAGCGCCAGGTAAAGGCGATATTAAGAACGTTGTTTACGGTATTAATAATGACGATATCGAAACAACCGATACCGTATTGTCGGCAGCGTCTTGTACAACCAACGCCATTACGCCTGTATTGAAAGTGATTAACGATGAATACGGTATTATCAATGGTCACGTTGAGACGATTCACTCGTATACCAATGACCAAAACTTGATTGATAACTACCACGCGGGCGATCGTCGTGGCCGTGCTGCGGCATTGAACATGGTTATCACTGAAACTGGCGCGGCTTCTGCTGTTGCTAAAGCACTTCCAGAAATGGCGGGCTTGTTAACGGGTAACGCGATTCGTGTTCCTACACCAAACGTTTCTATGGCGATCTTGTCGTTGAACCTGAAGAAGGATGTGACAACAGAAGGGGTTAATGACTTCTTGCGCGAAGTGTCTTTGCACTCTGAAGTGCAAAAGCAAATCGACTGGGTTAACTCGCCAGAGGTGGTATCAACGGATTTCGTCGGTAACTCTCATGCGGGTATCGTGGATGCACAAGCAACCATTACGTCTGGCAATCGCGTTAACCTATATGTTTGGTATGATAACGAGTTTGGTTATAGCCGTCAGGTTGTGCGCATTGCTCAGCAGATGTGTGGTGTATTTTACCCAGCATACCCTGCAGCAAAATAATGATTTAGCCAAAAGGCTGATTATTAGGTGCTAGAAAGAAGCCGTTGCTTTCCCGCAACGGCTTTTTTTTGTCTAAGCTTTGTACATTCTGGCGTTTCTAAGCAAGGGATTGCGATTAATCAAGGTTTTTATCCGCTTTTCAGTGGATAAATAGAATTGTCATCTTTATACTTAGCGCGATTTTTTAACTAAATATAATAGGCCAAGTGTCTGTTTCTAAATAAAAAATTATTTCTAGTTGTTTTGGTACTTAATAAACAACTGAGAATAGGATTTTATTAGGAATATTCGACGGCATATAACTGTGGTTAGGCAAGACGTATGATCAAAATTAAACAAGGTCTCGACTTACCAATCACTGGTACTCCCGAGCAGCAAATTAGTCAGGGTAATGCGGTAACGGAAGTTGCTATTATTGGTCCTGATTATGTTGGCATGAAGCCAACAATGACTGTGAAAGAAGGCGATCGAGTCAAGAAAGGTCAGGTTCTATTCACTGACAAGAAAACGGCTGGCGTTCAATATACTGCTCCTGCGAGTGGTGTAGTAAAAGCGATCAACCGTGGTGACCGACGCGTCTTTCTTTCTGTGGTAGTAGCAGTGGAAGGTAGTGAAGAAATTACTTTTCAAAGTTACCCAGCAGATAAGCTGAATGACATTAGCCGTGAAGATGTGCAAGCTAATTTAGTCGCTTCTGGTTTATGGACTGCGTTACGTACACGTCCATATTCAAAAGCCCCTGCATTAGATACTGTGCCTGCGTCTATTTTCGTGACCGCGATGGATACTCATCCATTAGCCGCAGACCCTGCATTAATCATTGCTGAGCAAGCGGATGCGTTTAAAGCCGGTTTGCAGGTATTGAAGCGTTTAACCGAGGGTAAGCTTTTTGTTTGTAAAGCCCCGGGCGCGAATATCCCAACCGCGGGTATAGAAACAACAGAAGAATTCTCGGGTCCACACCCAGCAGGTTTGGCTGGAACTCACATCCATAAATTGGATGCGGCAAGTGTTGTTAAAACTGTGTGGAGCATTGGTTATCAAGATGTGATCGCCATTGGTCAGTTATTCACTACCGGTTCATTGAACTGCGAGCGTGTGATTTCTTTGGCGGGTCCTCAAGTGACTAAGCCACGCTTAGTGCGCACTTTAATGGGTGCTAACTTAACGCAGCTGACCGCAGGGGAATTGAAAGATGGCGAAAATCGTTTGGTTTCCGGTTCTGTTTTTGGTGGTCGTACCGCAGCAGAAGGCCTTGGCTTTTTAGGCCGTTTTCATAATCAGGTTTCGGTATTAGAAGAAGGCCGTGATCGTCCACTTCTACATTACTTACGCCCTGGTTTTGAACGTTTCTCGGTTATGCCGATTTACATTTCTCGTTTCTTAAATAAAACGTTTAACTTCACCACCTCTACTAATGGTAGTGAGCGCGCTATGGTTCCAATCGGAACGTACGAGCGTGTGATGCCGTTGGATATCTTACCGACTCAATTGCTGCGCGCATTGATTGTTGAAGATATGGAAGTGGCAGTGAATTTAGGCGCTTTAGAGT
>CAXIBC010000013.1:0-41612 GCA_964022115.1 uncultured Oleispira sp.
AATTCACTGGCCTTTTTTATTACCCTCAATGTCATTATTAAACCACCTGTATGCCTTGCTGTTCTAATAAATCAACCAGAGCAATAAGGGGCAAGCCGATTAGGCTATTAGGATCTCTACCTTCTAGTGCTTTGAATAAACGAATGCCTAAGCCTTCTGATTTAAAGCTACCGGCACAATCTAATGGCATTTCTTGCGCTACATAGCGTTCTATTTGTGCGCGATTAAGATCACGAAAATGTACCATAAAGGGCTCAACTAGGCTGACTTCTTTTTGTATGGCACTGTTATATACACAAAGGCCAGTTAAAAAAGTCACTACACGACCACTCGATTGGCTGAGTTGATTGACGGCATTCTCTACGGTATGGGGTTTACCTAAAATCTTTTTCTGCTGATCAATTTCGATGACGGCACATTGGTCGCTGCCAATGATTAGGTGGTTTGGATATTCTTTAGCCAGAGCCTTAGCCTTGCTTATGGCTAAGCGGAGTACATAATTTTCAGGGCTTTCTGAGTCTAATATCGATTCATCAATGTCTGGGCTGGCGCACTGAAAGGGCAGCTCGAGTTTTTCTAATAACTGTTTTCGGTAGCGAGAGCTTGAGGCTAATAAAATGGGTAAGGACATAATAGGCTGCCTGAAAAATGAATGGCAAAATGAAAAACAAAAAAAAGGAGCCGAAGCTCCTTTTTTATATCACTGATTTACACCAGTGACGATAGTAACTGATCACTTACGCTAGGTTAGCGTTAGCGAATTCCCAGTTAACTAGTGCCCAGAAACCTTTAAGGTAATCAGGACGTACATTGCGGTAATCAATGTAATAAGCGTGTTCCCACAAATCAACAGTGATCAGCGGAGTTACGCCTTCTTCTGTGATTGGCGTGCCAGCGTTAGATGTATTAACGATGTCTAAAGAACCGTCAGCTAGTTGCACTAACCAAGTCCAGCTAGAACCGAAGTTGTTAACTGCTTTGTCGTTCAATTTTTCTTTCATAGCTTCGAAAGAACCGAAAGAAGCATTGATCGCTTCAGCGATAGCGCCTGTTGGTTCGCCGCCGCCGTTAGGGCTCATGCTGTTCCAGTAGAACGTGTGGTTCCAGATTTGCGCTGCGTTATTGAAAACAGGACCAGTAGAAGTCTTAACGATTTCTTCTAGAGATTTGTTTTCATCAGCAGTACCACCAATTAGACCATTCAACTTAACAACATAAGTATTGTGGTGCTTGCCATAGTGAAATGACAAAGTTTCTGCAGAAATGTGTGGCTCTAATGCATCTTGTGCATAAGGCAGTGCTGGTAATTCAAACGCCATGTTTTCTCTCCAATATTAGCTTAATGATAGGGATATTTATGCAGGCTTCTATAAGGGAGTAGAAGCCTGATCCACAATCTGAGGTGAATAATAGCACACCTTGCGCTATCTGCTACGCATGCAAAAAGTGTGGTTTTAGTTTGATCACCTTATCAGCTATACTTAGCCACAAAAATACCTAGGTAGACAGGCTTAGAGATGGCCCTAGGTATAAATAATATAACAATGAATCAAATACTCGGGGGCAACTATGTCAAACGAAAAAGAGTCCATGCCAAAGATGCAGGCATCAGAAGAAGACATGGCTATGCGCCAAAAACAATTACAGCAGCGTCGCTTGGCCGCTCAGCGTGCGGCGAAACCCTCCCCAGCCGCTGCTCAGCAAGTTGCAGCCACTGCGCCAAAACAAACACTCGCTATCATTGCTCTAGTATTGAGTTTGCTCATGGCAGGATTTGCCGGCTACCTATTTATGCAGTTGCAAGAAGCCAATGCACAACTGAGTAAAGCTGAAGGGATTTTAAATGGCCACGCGACGAACTTGGCCGCGTTAAATGACAAATTATCTGCCACTGATGAAAACGCCAATTTATCGGTAGACGCGCTAAAAATACTCTTAAAAGACAATAGCAAAGAAATTCGTAAGCTTTGGGATTTAAGTAACAAAGCGAACAAACCTAACATTGAGAGAAACAAGAAAGATATTTCTGGTGTTAAAGCTTCGATTGCTAAAGTGGATAAAAAAGCAGCCAATATCGAGCGTCAAGTTAGCGCTGTGGATAAAAAGGTTGGCACAGCTAATAGCAATATCGGCAGCAATAAAAATAGCATTGCTGAGTTAAAAGCGAACATTGCCCTTCATCAATCAGCAATGGACGATAAGTTAGCGCAGGTAAAATCTTCTGTGAATGCCTTGCCAGCGGCAACTGAAAAACGCATTAACGATAATGAGCAATCAATTCGCTCTATCGATGCGACTCGTAAAAAGTTGAACAGCTCAATGGCAGAAGTTGAATCGCAGTTTAATGAAATGAAGTTAGAAATTGAAGATATTCAAATTCGACTCGATCGTATGCAAAATGCTATGACGGGTACGCTATAAACGCCGCTATGGATAGATACGAGCAAAGACTGCTGCAGGTACTGCAGCAGTCTTTATCACAGCCTCAACTTTCTTATTCCGATCTGCCTCGCTTCCGTCAGCAATTGTGCTCTGGTTTGCACGCATACAGCACCCTATATAATGCTGTATTTTTAGCGGCACAAGCTCAAACCCCTGGGATGGCTTTTTTAGCCGCTTATCAAAATACGATTCGATGCTTAGATGCTGATTGCCCGAAAGATCAGCTAGCCGCCTTTTGTGTCTCGGAAAAAGGGGTGAAAAAGCCTTGGGATATGAAGACTCAATTAGTCGAAGCAAAGCCGCATAGCTTATTAACGGGGCAAAAAGGCTATGTCATGCTTTTACCCGATGAGTTAGATCGTCTTTATGTCATTGCTAAGGATGACGTTGGGCAATTAAAGTGTGTATTCCTCAGTACTAACCAAGAGGGTATTAGCATCACAGAAGGGCTTAATGCTCCTTTTGTTGAAGATATTCCTCATAGTGGTATTCGCTTTGAAAAGGTCGTGATTGCTGAGACCCAAGTGATGAAGTTGGATGGTCATCGAGAGGCCAATCGACCCTTTAGATATTGGGAAGATGTGCATATTAGTCTTGCGATGTTGGCTTGGATGCTTAGAGAATGCATCGAACAGGGAAAAAAACTGGCTGAATTAGACAATTTAACCGAACAAATATGTCAGATAATTGAAAAGTTTGAGCAGCAGCCTGACTATTATTCCAGTGACATCTTCAGTTTATTGGATCAAAGCCATGAATTGCTGGATGAGCAGTGTAAATCCTTGTCTCAGGCTAGTCAGAGACTGTGGAAAAAAGATCGAGTCTTGCTACAAATGGGGCAGAAAATACGTCATTTTATCCAAGCTAAATTAGCTCAATAATCGATATACATCCTACCTTGTAAAAGCTTTGTAAATTGTTCAGTGGGCAATCACATTCGTCGTGACATTGTTTGCTTGAACGTTTGAATTTGCATTTGTCGGAGCTGCCGTATTAAGGGGCAGACTGTGGTTAATCACCACCTTATCATCCGCTATTTCATACTGTTGCTGTGGCTTGCCTACTGGAGTATCGGCTGCCGTGATGCTAGTCGCATTGCGGCTATCAATACTTGCAGTGCCCATTTCCTGATTTAAAAGCCTAGGAATATCAAGGCTTTGCGTTGTCGAACGGTTATAGCGCTTGGCTTGACTATAGTCGTAGTGGTGAGGACGCTTTTTGGCTTCTTCGATCGCAGTGAAGAGGTCATCGGCATAATATTGATCATGGGGATTAACCCCCCAAGTCAATGATGACAGTGTTAAACTAGTCGCTAAGCTAAGGGTTAAGGCTAACGCCTTGTTCAGGTTGAGAGTCATAATGCACCTGATGCCTAATTAAGGTCTAAGATAGGCTTTAGAATGGGCCTCAGAGCGAATATTTCGAGCGCTGCCAGAGAAGTCATTGCCACGATATTCAATTTTTTCCACTTTATATACGCTGGGCTGCAAGTCGCTAACAGTGGCTTTAGGTTGGGCTGATAGCTCAACTTTTTTTGTATCCGCGGTAGCGAGCTGTTCACTCTCTGCCACACCTTTTTTGCTAATAGCGACATCACTTTCTTTTAATTCGAGGGGTGATGTACGAGCTGGCGCTGCCTCTCCAGGCCCCGCTGCCGTTGCGTCTAGAGCACCATCGACGACTTCTGTCGATAATTCTTTATTCATCATTTTAGGGAAGTTAAAGCTTTTTGACGTCGTACGGTTAAACCAGCGATTACCAACATATTCGTCGTTACTTGGGCTAGCTTCGGCGTTGTTCACCGCAGCATCCAAATCATTCGAGTAATAGTCGTTATCGTTGGCTTGTACATAGCTATGTAAAAGCCCACTAGAAAGAACAGCCGTTGTGATGAGTATGATTGGGGTTTTCATTTCAAACTCCCTCTTTTGTTATTTTTTATTATGCATGGCATCATACAAGCGACAACAAAATGATGCAAATGATCCCCTCTGAGGACAGGATATAATAATGATAAGAATCGGATTATTGCTGCTAACGGTATTCATGCTACCAAGCTGCACAATTTATCAATCAATAGGCCACAACTTTGGCAGTTTTGTGGTGGCTCCTAATGGGCAAGATTTTCAACCAGTAGGTTATCGCTGGGATTATGAACATACCGCTTTAGTCTATGTTTACCGTCCAGCTTCAACCTGGGCTAATGATGAGTTGGAAGCGCCTAGCTTTTATATTAATGACAAACGTCTGTTCAATATGCGTGGTAATGGTTATACCTGGTATGAACTTGAGCCTGGCGATCATAAAGTCTTAGTTCGACGCCCGCTGACGGGATTAGAAGGCATTAAGATCGATGGCGTAATCGACTTCACACTCAAGATGGTTACCGAGCTAGAGATTAATGCCAAAGCAGGGCAGGTTTATTACCTGAGATATTCTGAAGTTGATCAAGATGCGGCTAAATTTGCCGACATGACGTTTCATGACAACCCACTACAGGTAGTGACCCCTGATGTTGCCATGGCAGAGATCCAGCAAACCAATATGTTAAATGAAGGTCGTGGTTTAGTCGCTGCAGCCCCTCAGGTCGATCAAAAAGCGCTACAGCTAGCTGAAGCTAAAGAAGCTGAAGCGGCTCAAAAGAGCGCGAATGAAGAGGATAAAAGCTGGAGCCCTTTTTAACTCAGGCTAAAGCACATTGAAGCATGGGGTCAAAGTCAGCAATTGCCTGACGCTCTGTTTTAATTGAGTTACAATACGCTATAACCTAATACCCACCTCCCAGTGGGTATTGTTTTTTAGAGAGCTGGTTCTATAGCGCTAATAACTTGATGAGGACGTGACCCATGGCAAATGCCGTCACAGTTGTTCGCCAAGATGATCTGATTGAGAGCATCGCGGACGCACTGCAATATATTTCGTATTACCACCCAAAAGACTTCATCGACGCGGTTCATGAAGCGTATCTAAAAGAAGAATCAAAAGCGGCTAAAGATGCCATGGCTCAGATTCTAATTAACTCCCGTATGTGTGCCCAAGGCCACCGCCCAATTTGCCAAGATACCGGTATTGTTACTGTATTCTTAGAAATTGGTATGGATGTGCGCTTTGAAGATGCCACTATGAGCATCGAAGACATTGCCAACGAAGGCGTTCGTCGTGCTTATTTGCACCCTGATAACGTATTGCGTGCGTCTGTTTTGGCTGACCCAGATGGGGCGCGTAAGAATACTAAAGACAATACCCCAGCGGTTATCCACGTTAAATTGGTTCCGGGGAATACCGTAGACGTTCACGTGGCAGCGAAAGGCGGCGGCTCTGAAGCTAAGTCTAAGTTTGCCATGTTAAACCCATCGGATTCTGTGGTTGATTGGGTACTCGAGCAAATTCCAAAAATGGGTGCGGGCTGGTGTCCACCAGGTATGTTAGGTATAGGCATCGGCGGCACGGCTGAAAAAGCGATGATGATCGCCAAAGAAGCCTTATTAGAGCCAGTAAACATTCAAGAGCTACAAGCTCGTGGCGCGCAGACTCGCGCTGAAGAATTGCGCCTAGAATTGTTCGAGAAAGTGAACAAGCTAGGTATTGGTGCACAAGGTCTTGGTGGTTTAACGACGGTTGTTGATATCAAGGTTGCGGATTTCCCAACGCACGCGGCCAACAAGCCAGTGGCGATTATTCCAAACTGCGCAGCAACTCGTCATGCCCACTTCACGTTAGATGGTAGCGGCCCAGCAGCCTTGCCTGCGCCTAAGCTAGAAGACTGGCCTGAAATCACTTGGGAAGTGGGAGAAGGCGTTCGTCGTGTCAATATGAACGACATCACGCCTGAGATGGTTAAAGAGTGGCAGCCAGGTGAAACTGTTCTGTTATCGGGCAAGATGCTTACTGGCCGTGATGCGGCGCACAAGCGCATGGTTGATATGATCAACAAAGGCGAAGAGCTTCCTGTAGATCTTAAAGGCCGTTTCATCTATTACGTAGGCCCTGTTGATCCAGTGCGTGAAGAAGTGGTTGGTCCTGCGGGCCCAACAACCGCGACTCGTATGGATAAATTTACCCGTACCGTATTAGAAGAAACTGGCCTATTAGGCATGATAGGTAAAGCCGAACGTGGGCCAATGGCGATTGACGCGATTCGTGATAACGAAGCGGTTTATCTTATGGCTGTCGGTGGTGCTGCTTATTTAGTATCACAAGCGATTAAAGGCGCTGAAGTGGTTGGTTTTGCTGACCTAGGTATGGAAGCCATCTACGAATTCGACGTGGTGGATATGCCAGTGACGGTCGCAGTTGATTCTCGTGGTTCTTCGGTACACATTACCGGCCCACAAGAGTGGAAGGCTAGAATTGCGGCGAAAGACGTAAGCTAATTTGCCTCCTTAGCAAAAAGCCAGTCGAGCAGAGATGTTTGACTGGTTTTTTTTTGCCTTCAATTATCTTCTTGATGTGCAGGCGCTATACTGAAATCAGAAGAGGAGATAATCATGGCCTGTGATAGCAATAGTAAACTGGATACCGTATCAATAGAAAATTTAGCCCCTGGTTGGCAGTTAATGGAAGTCGAGGGGATTGAACGGTTAGTAAAAGAATATAAATTTAAAAATTTTGTTTTAGCGATGCATTTTAGCAATGAAATTGCCGAGCTAGCCGAGCTGCATAATCATCATCCTATGATCATCACCGAGTGGGGTAAAGTCACCTTGCATTGGTGGACCCATACCGCGCAAGGTATCAGTGAGCTGGATATTAAGTTATCGAAACTGAGTGACCAGCTAACCTAATCAGAAAGCCTAATTCGAAAGCTTTAGCAGAAAGACATACTAGCGCTCGTATCCTCTTCAATTTGAAATACAGAAACAAGGGTAAGATTACTTTTTTATTACTCCCTTCTGCTTGCTATGGCTGAATGAATATCAGTTTAGTTAGCATAAAAATCCTTAGCTTAATCATTTTTTTCATAAGTCCTGCGTTATAAAAAAAGCTTCAAAAAGTATCGGAAATTTTAAGCAAACCATGATATCTGAACTATGCTGACATCAGGAAACTGGAAAAAGACATCAAGGTTAAGGAATATTGATGGTTGTTCGAAATCTAAAAATACTGTGTATTAGCTTATTATTGTCGCTGAATTATTCTCTGGCGGCAGAAACGTTAACTCAAATAACAGAACCCCCACCGACGCTTTATACCGGTTTTGGTCAATTACTTGATGATGACAAAACCTTGGTATTAGAAGAACTTATGGATCTCGATGAAGATATTGTGCGTATCGCTCTGTATCACAATGGCGATCGCTTACATAGGTTGATCCCAAAGCAGGTTCATCAAATGATTGAAAATAAACTCATGCGACGGTTAATCGCTAATGGTCGTTTTGAGGTTATTCAATGCCTTGAATGTCGAACAACAAAAGTTGTGATGTCAGACGATGAACTAAAAATATCTCAAGCCGCTGAAAATAACCAAGAGCTTAGGGCATTATCAAAGCGGGTGCGTGCGGATGCTTTTATGTTTTGGAGTGCGTCGGTTCATGAAAACAAATTCACCATTAACTTACGTTTAGTGGATGGTAAAAATAACGAACTCTTATGGCTGAAAGAATACTCAAAAAAGACGACCAAAGAAGCGGAAGCCGATGACTTCGATAAAGTTGAGTATGAATTTATCGTAGGTGCTTGGGGCGTAAGTGGTTCGCGTAAAAGCACGACGGGTGGCGCGGATGTTGATCTTAACGGTGCTACCGTATTTGGTATCCGTAGGCGTGAGAGTACAGAGCTGAATGAAGATATTGAATATACCTTGGGCTTAGAGTATTTCACCAATTATTCATCGGAGGAAGAATTTGACCTCAGTGGTTATAACTTAGAGGGACGAATCATTGCTGATATCCCGGCATTAGATTCTGTTCTTGATAGCAAGGTCTATCTGGGTATTGGCCAAGCATTTTTTAATAATGCTAATAGTTTGATCTTCCGCTTTGGCTTTGAATTTCCCTTCTTTAAAGACGGCTTTATGGACTTTGGTGTGGTGTACATGCAAGAAGCGGATGTTAAGTGGAAAAAAGATGCAGCCTATGAAGAAACAGGCACTTTTGGTGGTGCAAGTTATGATTTAACGCTGGGTGTTCGCTTCTAAGGAATTATGATGAAACAGTTAACAATTGCTATTTTAGTACTTCTTCTTAGTGCTTGTGCTATGGAAAGAACCAATCGTACTTTAACCCAGTATGGTAACAAGCAACCTGAGATGCTCGGCCTTGGCGAGGAAAGCGTTGAGGCCAGTGCAGAGATTTCGTTAGAAACCATTGAAAAACGTAAGCAAGTCGCTGATCTGGCTAAAAAGAATCATGGTTTGATGCACATTCATCGTTATGGTCCTGGCTTCGATGTATTAATGACCCTAGATGCAGGCGATAGTGATGTTAGTTTTAGTATGAAACTGCCGCCAGCTCCTGGCGCGGCACAACAAACTCTACATTCCAGTGCTGCTGAAATAGCAGAAAAGAATAAACAAGTATTGGCCAGTTTAGATGATGAAAAAGCCGCTCTACATCATGAAGAATTAGATCAGCGTAGTGAGTTGATGGAGCAAAAGAAAATACAAGATTTTCAGGCATCTACCAAACATATATTCAGCGCGCAGTCTTTATTTTATAAAAAGCAATTTTGGAAGTCCCTTGATGAAACCAATAAAGCGTTAGAACTGGTTCCTGACTCTGCACAAGCACATGCATTAAAAGGCAGTATTTATTACAAAATGGGCTTAATGGATGATGCCAAAGTGAGCTGGCAGCAAGCGTTAGAAATCGATCCAACCATGGAACAAGTGAAAGCTAGCTTGGCGCGATTGAAGTAGGAGCACGGAAGATGAATTATATTGTGAATCGCGTAATGTCGTGGCTAATGGTGCTAGCGATCTGTTTTTCCTTTAACGTGTTAGCAGTAACCCATGCTTATGCTGAAACTGGAAAAACATTTGAAGTACCTGCTAAAAAAGACGAAATAGAAGAGGTTCGTTTTAAAGACGAAATGGAAGCGAGGTTAAATCGCGACCTGCAAGCATACCTAGGTAATAACCGCTTTATTATTCACGTTGAGGCAGAACTCAAAAAGACTAGAACAGTAGTCAAAGAAGAATCAAATAGCCGTAATCAGAATATTCCTGAACGACCTGTATTTACCTCGCAGCCATTGCCGGCCTCCCTTGGTAATAATCGTACTCAAGTAGTAGAGGAATTATTACCAGGCTTACCAACCAGTGATGCACCTATCTTTGAAGATAATAGTGCAGAAGTTAATGCTTTAAAAAATCGGGTTCAGCAGTTAGAAGATGAGCGCCAGCAAGCACTAGGTTATGCAGAAAAGCTGCGTAAAGAAGCTGAAAAAGAAATTGAAAAAATCAAAGAGAAAACATTAGGTTATCGTAACTCGATTAATAAATTAACCATCACTCTTGTATTAGATAAAAGATTAAAGGATGAACAGGTTGAGTTTATACGTAACCTAATAACGCGCAAAGCCCGCCTAGATGAATTACGTGGTGACTCATTAAACATAGTCCGAACCGAATTTAAGGATGTAGAAAAAACAGATCAAGTATTGAGTTGGTGGCAGCAATATCAAGGTTGGATCATGCTTGCAAGCTTTGCCTTGATGATGCTATTGCTATTATTGGCGCTGTATTTATTTAATAAACGCTTATCTGAAAGCTTACGAGATAATCAACATTCTAGTGATAGTTTTGATCATTTTACAGCCCCCTCTGCTGTAGATATAGCGCCTATGGATACGGGAGAGGATGATAAAAATGAACGTCGTCGTCAGTTAAATGAAATGCGCCAAGAGCTAGTAACGATTGGTTTAGGTCAGCCACAGCTATTTCAACAGCGCATTAATGAGCAATTAAACAGTGGTAATAGCCAGAATGTCAGCGCCTTATATGAAGTTATGGGGAAGAGTTTATTCAGAAGTTTATGTCCAAAAATCAGTACTCAAGACTTTGATAATCTAGTTGAAAATTCCGACCGCCAGCCTCTCGATAACGAGCAAAAGATGAGTGGTTTAAATAATTTACGTCATGAATTGCTTAAGGCATTAGGGAGTGATGAGTCGGGAAGTGCGCCTTTTGCATTTTTAGAAAAGCTCAATGATTCACAAGTCTTATACTTAATTAAAGAAGAAGAGACTCGCATAAAAGCCTTGGTGCTTTCTCAAATGCCATCGCAAAGAGCGGCAAGCTTAGTTCAGAGGTTAGAAGGGCGTGAGCAATCGGCGGTGGCTTATGAGTTGGGAGAGTTTGAATCGCTACCGGTTTCTACCTTTAAAGATGTGGCGGATCGCTTAGCGCAAAAATCATTAAATGTACCGAGCTTCGAGAATGTATCTGCTAATGGTTTAGCGGTATTAATTAATATGCTGGATACCATGAGTAGTGGTGAAGAAACACGGTTATTAAAAACATTAAAAGCCGATAAGCCAGAAACCTACTATCGCTTACGCCAAGTGTATTATACCTATGCCGATCTTATACGAACCCCAGAGAGAGTTATTGCCAATGAACTGAGAGAGATTGACCGTACTGTCATGGCATTATCACTGTGTAATACCCCGATGGATTTCAAACGTCATGTATTAAGTGGCTTGCCGACTAAATTGCGTTCTTCGGTCATTGCAGAATTAAAAGTTCAAGAAGGTCAAGCGGCACAAGAACAGATTGAACAGGCTAGAAATCAAGTTGTCGGTCAAATGCGAGAAGTTTTAAAAGCAGGCCGCTTCTCTATGGATGAATTGATCGCAGTTGCGAATCCAAATTAAGGATATTGTATGAATCGATTTTCGTTTAGTACTCTAATCGGCATCACTGTTGCGATTAGCTTATTTATTTATGCCATTATATCGAGCACTGATAATTACTTAATGTTTATCAGCTTGTCGAGTTTTGCTTTAGTCGCAGGCAGTACATTTGCAGCGTCATTAATTAGCTATACCACACTAGACGTATTAACCGCAGTAAAAGCATTATTTGAAACATTGTTTCACTCACCCACCAGTTCAAAGTATTTAAAAGCTCATGTAGAGCGTTTTATTGAATGGGGTCAAATTTACCGTCAGCAAGGCATTGCTGGTCTTGAATCCTCGCTAACGGATAAAGAACGTCAGGATCCCTTTATTGCACACGGTATGGAGTTATTAAGCAGCGGCTATAAGAACCACGATGTACGTACTATGTTAACCGATGATATGGATGCTTTTTGGCAGCGCATGACGATTGAAGCAAAAGTACTTAATACCATGGCCATCTATGCTCCTGGCTTTGGTATGGTGGGTACGATTATCGGTCTAATCATCATGCTGGATAATATGAATGGTGATATGGCCGCGTTAGGAAAAGGTTTGGCGTTAGCATTAATTACCACCTTATATGGGGTGGTACTGGCTAACTTAGTTTTCAAACCCGCTGCCAATCAAGTTACCGAAAAACAAGAGTCTCTTTATTTTCGCGATCAGATGATAGTCGAAGGCTTTGTATTATTAGCTGAAAAACGTGACGCCCTTTTTATGCAAGATAGACTTAACGCTTATCTTAAGCCTAGCGCCCGCTTTCAGCCAATTGCAGAAGAACTTTAATCATGGAATCAGTCTCTAATAAACAGCGCAGCCTAAGGCGTAGACGGCCAAATTTTGATGACTCTTCCAGCTCTTGGTTAGTGACCTATTCCGATGCGATTACTTTATTGCTGGCGTTTTTTGTCATGATACTTTCAGTATCAGATCTTAATCAGGGTAAGGTAGAGGCGTTAAAAGAAGGTTTGTCTGAAATGATGACAGGAGAAGCTCCACCGACTCCTTTCACCGATATTAAACAAGGCTTAGAGCAGTTAATCGAGCAGCAAGGTTTACAAGACCAAGTTTCGGTCACCTTGGATGCCAAAGGTGTAAAGGTTGAATTTGCTAACGTGGCACTTTATCAGTCAGGCTCTGCAGATATAAAACCAGAGGCTTTGCCCACACTGCAAGAAGTTACCCGAGTCATACGGGAAACCAGTCATAAAAGCCATATGGTAGAAGTCGAAGGGCATACCGATGACGTACCGATTCATACCGAAAAATTTCCTTCTAATTGGGAATTATCATCGGTACGTGCAACCAATGTGGTGAAATATTTATTAGCCCAAGGCATTGAAAAAGAAAGACTGAAGGCTGCGGGGTATGCTGACAGCCGGCCAAAAGAAAACCTACAGCAAAAGCCCATCGAGCAACAGCGTCAGGCCAATCGACGAGTAGTCGTTTTTATTCGCCGATATTAATTTATATTCCTTTCCTTAGCTTATTGAAACCTTACTGTCATTTTTATGAATTAGCCTGCTCTCTTAATTAATTTTAGTAATGAACGAGAGACTTAGGCTATGAAACTCCTTCAAACATATACCTTAGCAAATGCTATTGTGCTTGCTATATCAACCTCCTTATTAGTAGCTTGTGGAAGTGATTCTGACGATGCTAATAATGGCGTAGGCGGCGTCCCTAGCTCCCCCGGAGACCTTGTTCAGCTAGGAGAACAAGCTGGAAAAGGCCATGCTGGTGGCATACTAACTCGCCTTGCTACGGTACCCACAGGTGCTGAAGTGACAGGGATCTTCTTAACGGAATCAGGTGATTTGTTTTTTAATGCACAACATCCCGCTAGTAGTAATATGGAAACTGATAGTAATGGGGTGGCCTATAATACTGGCACGGTAGGTGTCATAGAAGGTATTAACTTTAATCAGCTACCCAATCACTTAGTGAGCCTACCCGTGCCGGTAAGTGAGTATGAAAGGCAGACAATTCAAACCGCCTATGGCCAATATAAAGTTTTAGGCCAGACCGCTTCAGATTTAGATGGCAAGCTGACTAAAGGGTTAGGCACCATTTATAACTTGGCTGGTGATACAAAAATTTTTGAAAACAATATGCCAGATTTTAATGGTTTTATTACAACCGCTGAAGGCCGTGGCTATTTATTCACTAATTGGGAGTTATACCCTGGTGGCATGAGCCGCATGAGCATCGCGAAAGATGCGCAAGGTCAATGGAGCGTATTAGATGCAATGATGGTAGATTTTGCGGCGGTGAATGGCACAGGGGCTAATTGCTTCGGCTCGGTATCACCGTGGAATACACCACTTACTTCAGAAGAGTGGGTAGTGAATACGGCGCTTGATTCGACAACCGATCCTAGCTGGAATGACCCTGCTGAAATTGCCGATAATAGTTTATTGGCAGGAATGTGGGCCTTGTCTGAAGAAGCCAGCAATCCTTATGATTATGGTTATATTGTAGAGATTACTGAACCGATCTCAGCGGCTCCAGTGCCAGTTAAGCATTTCACTATTGGTCGCTATGAGCATGAAAATGCCGTTGTCATGCCAGACCGTAAAACCGTATATGCATCACAAGACGATACTGGCGGTGTATTGTTTAAGTTTGTCGCGGATAGTGCGGAAGATCTCGCTAAGGGGACTTTATACGCAGCTAAATTGACTCAAGATACTGGCCTTAATGACCCTGCTGTGACAGGTTTTGATGTCACCTGGGTTGAGCTAGCAAGCGGCAATAATGCTCAAATTGGAAGCTGGATTGATGAGTTTAATGGTATAGGTACAGATCAGTTTGTGGCAGGAGAATCCAGCTACATGACCCTGGAGGATGTAGTCGCTTGGGCTGACTGGGTGCGTGCCGGCCGTCCTGCAGGCGCTAAATACCCAACCCTAGAAGAGGGTGCTGGTAAGGTGACCGCCGACAAGCCTATGGATGATCGCGCCGCTTTTTTGGAGTCACGTCAGGCCGCACGACAGCTGGGGGCCACAGCTGAGTGGCGTAAGTTAGAAGGTTTGTCTATTCATAATGCGCGAGTAGAAGAAGCCATCACGGGGAATGATCTTGTAGCGGATGAGGTCATCAAAGCAGCCTACCTGTATCTCGGTATTGCTGATCTAGATAAAACAATGATCGATGATGAAGGTGATATGCAACTATCAAGTCGAGTTAAAGACTGTGGTGGCATTTATCGTGCGAAGATAGAAAAAGATTACAATTTGACTCGTATAGAACCTGTGGTGATGGGCGCTACGTATAGAAGCTCACTCGATGGGGCAGAACGCTGTGACGTCGAAAACCTATCGCAGCCAGATAATGTCGTCGTGATGAAAGACGGTCGATTGTTGATTGGTGAAGACGGTTTCCAAGAGAATAATACTCTGTGGTTGTACGATCCTCGTTAATAACAGGCAGTAGCAAAAATTAAAAATATCAAAGGGAAAAGCTAATGCTTTTCCTTTTTTTGTTAAATAAACTTAAATTAGTTTTTGATACATAACCGTAATAATTATGCGCTATACAGGGAGTATTAATTTTTTCTGACTGGCTAGAACGACCATGTATGTAGATAAACTCACGTTGAAAAGATCCCTCACTCTATTTTTTATATTATTACAGGGCTGCACTGAATCAAATCTTTCTGAAACTGAATACCCTGCAAAAGCCTACCTGCAGCATAATCAAGTTTATAATTCAGAGTCGGTAATTCCTGCGCAATGCTATACCAAAACTGAGGGTGATAAAAACCCCTGCTACGTGTGTCATCAGAGCTATCAAGATTCTTTACGGCCTAACTTTGCTAAGGATGCAAGCTTACAAGGCAATTACGAATTCTCAGATGAAGGTATGATAAACAGTTGGAAAAATTTGTTTAAAGATCGAAGTGACGCCATCGCAGAAATTAGTGATAGTGAAATTCTAGGGTGGATCGCAGAAGATAATTACCAGCCTTTCATTAATCGATTAAATAATGATAAGAACTGGCTGGGCGAAATTCCAGCTATTGATCAACTAGCCTACCCAGCAAAAGCATTTCGTAGAAACGGTATGGCAGTCGATGGCTCACATTGGGTAGCTTATAACTATAAACCATTGCCGAGTAGTTTTTGGCCAACCAACGGTTCAACTGGGGATGCCATGATTCGTTTGCCAGAGCCGTTTCGCCAGAAGAATGGCCTATACTCAGAAGATATTTATCAGAAGAATTTAGCACTATTAGAAAAGAATATTAAAGGACAAGGGGGCGCCGAGTATTATCTAGGAGATGCCAGCGCTATTCGAATTTCTTATATGCTATATCCACAAGGGACAGAATTTTTACACACAGTTCGCTATATCGGTATTGATGAGGATTTGAAAGTCTTTAATGCACCTAGAATGAAAGAAGTTCGCTATATGAAAAAAGCTAAATTCAAATCGCCCGAAGCATTAAAAAGCTCGTACTTTATTGAAGCGAAAGAAAAGCACCTAGGCAAACTACCACAAACAATACATCTCGGTGATCGAGGGATCGATAATGGTTTTGGTTGGATAATTAATGGCTATATAGAAGATGAGCAAGGGCAACTTCGCCAACAAAATAAGCAAGAATTAGCCTTTTGTAATGGCTGTCATAAGACACTCGGCAGTACTATCGATCAGATCTTTTCATTTTCACGCAAGCTAGAAGGAAAAAAGGGTTGGGGATATATCGACCTAACTAAGATAAAAGACGTCCCTAGTTTGAACTCTGAAGAGGGTGAATTTTTGACCTACTTTGAACGTACCGGAGGAGGGGATGAGTTTCGTCAGAATGATGAGATGCTGAAGAAATGGTTTCACCCTGATGGTCGAGTGAATAAACAAGCAATTATCGAACTCGATTCAATTTATCCCTTAATAACGCCCTCTAGAGAAAGAGCATTAGCATTGAATAAAGCGTATAAACTTTTAGTTTCTGAACAAAGTTATATCTTCGGCCGCGAGGCGGTTTTATCACCAGCTAAGAATGTATTACGCCATGTTGATACGACAGTTGAACCGCTGAAAGTAGAGCATCGTTACCCGTGGGATATTCGACTAAATTGGGATCAAGAATGATCATTCGGCTATTATTTTAGTCAGATTATTAATAAATGATTTGCCGTACCGCCATTAGGCGCTGAAACCAGTCGCCTATGGCAGTATGCTTTTAATACGTTAAATTCTTACAATTTCATAACAAGGGGTGTACTCACCACTGATCTTCATTCTGCCTTGATCCGCCATCTTGCGCAGTAAATCGTCCATAGCATGCATGATTTCGGAGTCACCGTTTATCTGAAATACCCCGTGTTTCTTAACCGCCATAACGCCTTCTTCTTTAACATTACCCGCAACAATCCCTGAAAAGGCACGGCGTAAATTTGCCGCCAATTCATGAATAGGCATGGATTTAGAAATTTCTAATGCCGCCATATTTGCATGGGTAGGCTCAAAAGGTTGCTGAAAGCTCTTCTCAATATTAATGCCCCAGTTAAAGAAAAACGCATCGCTGGTGGATTTTCGATACTCTAAAACATCGGCTAAGCCTGATTTCATTTTTTGTGCAACCTTCGTTGGATCATCGATGACGATATCAAATTTCTGTTGCGCTTTTTTGCCTAGGGTTAAACCAATGAAGTCATAAACTTGCTCAAAGTATTCCGCACTGTTTGCAGGCCCAGTTAATACCACCGGAAAAGGTATGTCAGCATTATCAGGATGCAATAGGATGCCTAAAAGATAGAGGATTTCTTCTAGGGTCCCTGGGCCACCGGGAAATACGATAATGCCATGGGCTAAACGAATAAAGCTTTCTAGGCGTTTTTCAATATCGGGTAAAATGACCAGCTCATTTACAATCGGGTTAGGTGCTTCAGCGGCTATGATGCCAGGCTCGGTAATACCGATATAGCGGCCTGTTTTAATATGCTGCTTAGCATGACCAATAGCGGCCCCTTTCATCGGCCCCTTCATTGCTCCAGGACCACAGCCGGTCCCTACATCCAACCCTCGTAGACCTAACTGGTACCCTATCTCTTTGGTGTAATCATATTCGCCACGAGGAATGGAATGACCTCCCCAGCAGATGACTAAGCGTGGTAAATAATTAGGCTGTAAAATATTGGCGTTTCTTAAAATGTGGAACGCCGCATTCGTGATGTCATCGCTATTGCTTAAATTAAAACGCTGGCTCTGAATCACCGAATCTTCGGTATATAAAATATCTCTTAATACCGAAAATAAGTGCTCCCGAATCCCTTTAATAATTTCACCATCAACAAAAGCGTGAGAAGGTGCCCCGATCACGTCTAGGGTAATACCTCTGTCTTCTTGATTGACTATAATTTTAAAATCTTTGAACTGATCAATGGATGATAAATAATCATCTGAGTTGCTACCGCAATTTAATACTGCAAATGCGCAACGTCTAAAGAGCTCATAGGTGTGGCTGCTAATATCACATATTTGTGAAACTTCACGTTTCGATAAAACTCGTAAATTCTTTTTAGGATTGATATGAGCATTAATAGTATGCATGTAAATTCCTTCTTGTGTGCTGATTCAATTAAATCTAAAGCGCTTGCTTATGCCCAAAGTTCTAATGGGCCATAATGGCTGACGACTTTCATAATGTCGGTACGACTAACAATGCCTAATAATTCATGTTGATTGGAGATAACGGGTAACGCCCCAAGATCGTATTCATATAAAATCCTAGTCGCTTGACGAATGTCGGTATCCGCAGAAAAACAAAACACTTGCTGCGATGCAAATTGCATAATGTTTTCTGCATTAATGTTTTTTTGCACTCCTGGGCCCTGCAAAATATCACGATCAGAAAGCATGGCCAAAACGGTATCATCATCACCGATAATAGGGATGTGATGAAAACCATGGTATTGAAATAACTGCCAAGCGTCGGCTACCGTCGCCGTCGCCGGTAAGCTAATCACTGGCTTAGACATGATTTCTGATAATAAAGAAACTCGCTTAGGTTCTGCTTGGGCTTCACGTTGCTTTTGAATGCTATAGGGGTCAGCTTGCTCGGAATGCTTTGACTGTTGAGGCAGCTCAGCATGACTAGAGCGCTTATGATATTGGTCAAGAGCTGGGCTACTTTTTGTTGCTTGAGTTTTAACCGTACCGCGACGCTCGGTTTTTTGCGGCGTAATCACACGTCTACCCATTTCAACAACGATTAAAGCCAATATAAACCCCTGTTTTTTGTCCATTTAGTCAAAACATTACTTTCAACATAAGAGCACTATCTATAGTCTAGTGCAAGTCGAAATAGTTAGAGTTTTAGAGTAAAAATGGAACAAGTGTACAGATTAACCATCTCCTGCCCAGATCGTATTGGTATCGTTGCTAAAGTCGGAGAATTTGTCTCCTCTCAAGGTGGTTGGATCGTTGAAGCCAACCATTATGCCGACCCAGTAAGTGGTTGGTTCTTTATGCGTCACTGCATTAAAGCCAGTTCGTTACCTTTTGGCTTAGAAGAGTTCAAAGAGAAGTTTGCGCCCATCGCCGAAGCCTTCGAGATGGATTGGCAAATTAATGACAGTGCACAAGCGAAAAAGATCATCCTAATGGCCAGTAAAGAAAGCCATTGCTTAAGTGACTTGCTACACCGTGTGCATAGTAAAGAATTATTTTGTGATATCCCGTGTGTGATCTCCAACCATGATGATTTACGCTCAATGGTTGAGTGGCATGGTATTCCTTTCTTCCACGTACCTATGGTGCGCAGCGATGATGAGCAACAGCATGCAGCCAACAAGCAAGAGCATTTTGACCGAGTAAATAGCATCATCGCTGAGCATAAAGCCGATAGTATTGTCTTAGCGCGTTATATGCAGATTCTGCCAGCGGAAATTTGCCAGCAATACGCTGGGCAGGTGATCAATATTCACCATAGCTTCTTGCCGTCATTTGCTGGGGCAAGGCCTTACCACCAAGCGGCCGAACGTGGGGTTAAGTTAATTGGGGCGACCTGCCACTACGTGACGGAAGAGCTGGATGCTGGGCCTATCATAGACCAAGATGTGATGCGCATTAGCCATCGTGATACGGTTGAAGATACCGTACGCTTAGGCAAAGACGTAGAAAAGCGAGTATTAGCCCGTGGGGTAAGAAGCCATGTAGAGGATAGAGTGCTACTACACGGCAATAAAACCATTGTCTTCTAAAGCAGCAGTAGGCTGCGCCTTGGCGCCCATTGTTGCCTTGTCCTTGCAGCGTTTAATTCAGCTAAAACCTTCGGGACTTTCTATATTAAGACAATTTTATTTAAGATAAAAAAACGGAGCTAATAAGCTCCGTTTCATATTCTACTGCCATCTTGCTATTTTGTTTTATCCACTTTCTAAGTGGCTTACTGCTTGTGGTAGCTCATCGCCGTATCCACTTCGTCAGCAGAACCCATCACCACAGAAACACGTTGGTGAATATCGGTAGGCGCAACTTCCATAATAGGCGCGTAGGCTGTGCTCGCTTTACCACCGGCTTGCTCGATCAACATGCTCATTGGGTTGCCTTCGTACATCAAGCGCAGCTTACCTGGCTTAGAAGGATCACGGTTATCGTATGGGTACATAAAAATACCACCACGGGTCAAAATGCGGTGAACTTCAGCCACCATAGCGGCTACCCAGCGCATGTTGTAACGCTTACCTAGTGGGCCTTCTTCACCTTGTAGCAAATCTGCTACATAGTTTTGCATTTCGGGTAACCAGAAACGCTGATTTGACATGTTAATAGCAAATTCTTGAGTTTGTGCTGGAATCTGAACATTCTCACGCATTAATACAAACTCACCACTTGCAGGGTCCATAGTGAAAGAGTGAACGCCTTCCCCAGTGGTTAGCATCAAGATAGTCGATGGGCCATAAAGCACATAACCGGCAGAAACTTGCTCAGTACCGGCTTGTAAATAAGCATCGGCTTTAGCGGCATCCGCGTCTTTAGAGGTCTTCAAAATAGAGAAGATAGTACCTACGGTGACGTTGACATCAATATTCGAAGAACCGTCTAGAGGATCAAACAGCACTAGGTATTCACCGTCTTCATTGCAGGCAACAGGGAAGTCTTCTTCTTCGCTCGCCATGCCTTTAACCATGCTCATGCTCGCGAGCTGATCTTTGATGATGTCGTTAGAAATAACATCGAGTTTTTTCTGCGTTTCACCCTGAACATTTTCTTGTTCTGCGCTGCCTAAGATACCCGCTAATGCACCTTGTTGTAGCTTGTGAGAGATTTCTACACAAGAAGTCATAAGACCATTAAGAATGGCAGCAATATCGCTAGGAGTATTGTGCGCTTGCAGGAAAGAAGGCAAAGATTGCATATCTGAGTCTCAAGAGTGATAAGTGAATATAAAAAAAGTGCTGTATCTTACCTGAATTTCCCTTCGGTTTGAATGCCTAAGCTTTGAACAATACCCTGTGATAACAAATAGCCAACAAATAGCCAACCAGTAGACCTAGCTGGTAGGGAGTGGCTGGCAGGGAGTAGCTAGGCAAGGCAAGAGCAAGTACACTAGCGGCATACGATTTTTCTGGTAGTGGTTGCATGCATCTTCATATTTTAGGCATCTGTGGCACCTTTATGGGTAGCTTAGCTCAATTGGCTAAGGCCCAAGGGCACAAGGTGACCGGTTCCGACCAAGGTATATACCCACCCATGAGCGACCAGCTCGAACAGGCGGGTATTGAAGTCATCGCGGGTTTTGACTCGGCGCAGCTCGACCCTGCCCCGGATTGTGTGATTATTGGTAATGCCATGAGCCGGGGTAACCCAGCGGTAGAATACGTGCTCGATCGTGGCCTGCCGTATATGTCTGGGCCCGACTGGATGGGTAAGTACTTACTCGCAGATAAATGGGTGCTGGCCGTGGCGGGTACCCATGGCAAAACCACCACCTCTAGTATGCTGGCTTGGTTGCTTGAATATGGCGGTATGAATCCTAGTTACTTAATAGGAGGGGTGCCGGAAAACTTCTCCACCTCTGCACGACTCACCGACTCGAATTTTTTCATTATAGAAGCTGATGAGTACGATACCGCCTTTTTTGATAAGCGCTCTAAGTTTGTTCATTACCACCCTAGAACGTTAATAATGAACAATCTCGAATTTGATCATGCGGATATATTTGATGATTTAGCCGCGATCGAACGCCAGTTTCACCACCTAGTACGCACCGTGCCAGCAACAGGGCAGGTGATATACCCAGCGGATAATGCTGCTTTACAACGAGTGATCGCTCAAGGCTGTTGGAGTGAGCAAGCAGTTATTAACCCAGTAACAGATAATGATGGCTGGACGGTTGCTGCGATAGTAGAGGATTGCAGTCAGTTTAATGTCTTTCATCAAGGTCAATTGGCGGCTACGGTAACTTGGTCGTTGAGTGGCGAGCACAACATGTATAACGCTTTGGCAGCTATGATAGCAGCACGCCATGTTGGTATAGATGCGAAAACCGCTGCCACCGCCTTGTCACAATTTCAATCGGTAAAACGCCGCATGGAGCTAGTGGGTGAGGTGAATGAGGTACGAATCTATGACGATTTTGCCCATCATCCGACCGCGATTAAATTAACATTATCGGGTGCTAAAGCTAAGCAGGCGGTGGAAAAACGCAGTGGGCGCTTAATTGCGGTATTAGAGCCAAGGTCGAATACCATGAAGCTAGGGGAGCATAAAGCCAAGCTCGCCGCGAGTGTAGAAGATGCTGATGCCAGTTATTGGTTAGAGCCCGAAGGGTTATCTTGGTCCTTGAATGATGCGCTGTCGAATCGGGCAGCGCAAACCGTTTGCCAAACCGTTGCAGAGCTAGAAGCTCAGTTGCTAGCCGACATTCAAGCGGGTGATGATCTTGTTATTATGTCAAATGGTAGCTTTTCTGGCTTACATCGTTCGTTATTAAATAAGTTAGAAGCTAAAGCAGCAGAATTATCATGAATAGCAATAATTGCGCAGCCGCTAATGTGTGTGTAGCGATCACGGGCGCCTCGGGTTCCCCTTATGCGATGCGTTTAATTGAGGTTTTATTAGCCTCAGGATGTCGCGTCTCAGTTATTATCTCGAAAGCCGCACAGCTAGTGATGGCCACTGAAACCGAGTATAAAATTCCGCCTCAAGTACGCGCTCAAGGGGAATATTTACGTCAGCATTTTAATGCCAGCGAAGAGCAGTTGAAGGTCTATGGGCGCGAAGATTGGATGTCACCCTGGGCTTCTGGTTCCGGTCGTAATGGCGCTATGGTAATTTGCCCTTGCAGTACGGGCACCTTATCGGCGGTAGCAACGGGTGCGAGTAATAATCTGATCGAGCGCGCCGCTGACGTTTGCTTAAAAGAGCGCCGACAACTTATTTTAGTGCCAAGAGAAACCCCGTTTTCAACCTTGCACTTACAGAACATGTTGAGCTTAAGCCAGATGGGAGCGGTTATTTTACCTGCTAGCCCAGGCTTTTATCGCCAACCGCAAAACATTGAAGATTTGATCGACTTTGTTATTGCACGGATTCTTAATCAATTAGCCATAGAGCACGATTTATTACCGCGATGGGGCGAGTAATAATCTGTTATTAATTTTATAAAAACCAGTCGTTGGAAGCAGTATGAGTCAGGTAGAAAAGCGCGTATCAAAAGATGGCGATAAAGTGACACACATAGTGATGGGTCTTGTTGCCGGTATTATCATTAGCGTAGTTGCATTGGAGTATTATGGTTACCTACGCCACTCCAAAGAAGCGGATTCGGCGATGATCGAAGACTTTAAACTATTAACCTTAAAACCGGGTTACGATGTTAAAACCTCGTCTAAACCGTCTGGTAAAACGGCGTTTTGCTCGGGTGGAAGTCTGCTCATGCGCGCCGATAAAAATCCAGCCGCTACCGGCATCCTAGTCGATAAAAAAGGCCGCATCATCAAGTGTGATAATAAACAGATGTAAAGGCTATCGTCATCAGCCGCACGCTCAAAACATAACAATGAGAAGTCTTAACTAATAAAGACCAGATTTATAAAAATAAAGATAATAACTATGAAATCACCGCATTTAATTTTATTGGGCAGCGCCTTTGTATTAGCGCTAGGAAGTACTTGGGTATCGGCGGCTATCGACGATATTGATAATGACGGCATCGCCGATAGTATCGATACCGACCGTGATGGCGATGGTTTATCGAATTTTTTAGAAACGGCCAGTGGTACTGACCCTGATGTGGCGGATCAGTATGATATTGATAATGACGGTATTCCGGACGCCATAGACTCAGACCAAGATGGTGATGGCGTATTAGATAAAGACGATGACTTTCCCCGCGATCCTACAGGGGTGCGCGATACCGATAGGGATGGTGTACCCGATCGGCGCGATGACGATATCGATGGCGATAGAATCAGCAACCAATACGAACAGCAGCTCGGTTTTGCGATCGATAATGCAAATCATACGCCCGCCGATCACGATCACGATGGTATACCCGATGTGCTTGATGCCGACATGGATAATGACGGTTATGAAAATAATGAGGATGCCTTTCCACTACTAGCCTCAGAGTGGAGTGATCTTGATGATGATGGTGAAGGGGATAATATTGATGAAGACTGGGATGGCGATGGCATCAGTAACGAATGGGAAGAACAGCTCGGCTTTGATGCCCGCGATGGGAGTCATTTTCCAACAGACCTAGATGGCGATGGTATACCGGATAAACGTGATGACGATCGCGATGGTGATGGCGTTGCTAATAGTGATGACCTTTATCCAGATGATGCTCGTGATTGGGCCGATTACGATAACGATGGCTTGCCAGATCGACAAGATCAAGATGCCGATGGCGATGGCGTTCCTAACGTCTTTGAATTACACCTAGGTACCGATCCTTTGGATGCGAGTAGTCACCCAACAGACAGTGATGGCGATTCAATGCCAGACGCTTTTGATACCGACCGTGATGGTGATGGTTATGCCAATAATAGAGATAGATACCCTGATGACCCGAATGAATGGAGTGATCTAGACGGTGATGGTATTGGTGATAATGCCGATAGCGATCGTGATAATGACGGTTACCCAAATGCTGATGAGATTACCGCTGGCAGTAATGATAGAGATCGAAAAAGCATCCCTGCAGATCTCGATGAAGATGGTATTGCCGATGTCAGTGATGACGATATCGATGGTGATGGCTACTTAAATATTAACGATGTTTTTCCACGTAATAAAAAAGACTGGGCCGACCTCGATAACGATGGCATAGGCGATAATGCCGATGGTGATCGTGATGGCGATGGCATTAATAATGGTTACGAGTTGCGTTTAAGCTTTGACCCCAACTCCGCCCAAAGCGTCCCCAGCGACCTAGATAATGATGGCATTCCAGATGCCTTAGACGAAGACATCGATGGCGACTTTATTGTTAATGGCTTAGATGTATTTCCCTTGAATAAGCTCGAGTGGTTAGATACCGATGCTGATGGCCAAGGGGATAATGCTGACCTTGATCGTGATGGCGATAACATCAGTAATGCCTATGAAAAACAACTTGGAAGTAATGACCTCGATGCCAAAGATACCCCAGCGGATATGGATGGTGATGGCATTCCAGATAGCTTAGATGATAACCGAGATGGTGATGGCGTACTCAATAAAGACGATGCCTTTCCCGATGATCGTTTAGAGTGGGCCGATATGGATAGTGATGGTCGTGGGGATAACTCCGATCTAGATATTGATGGCGACCGCATTAGTAATATCTATGAAATTCAATTGAAATTTAATCCTCTAGATCCGGCTTCCACTCCAGCGGATTTGGATGGTGATACCATTCCCGATGCCTTAGATAACGACATCGACGGCGATGATGTCGCTAATAACGCAGATAAATTTCCTCGTGATGCCAGTGAGTGGGCAGATTTGGATGGTGATGGTATTGGGGATAATACGGATTTAGATCGTGATGGTGATGCCATCAGTAACGATTATGAACTCAGCCTAAGTTTTGATCCTAACGATGGCGACTCTACGCCAGCAGATTTGGATGCTGATGGCATTCCAGATGTATTGGATGATGATAGAGATGGTGATGGAGTTGATAATACCGCCGATATATTCCCTGATGATAAGCGCGAATGGGCTGACCTAGATAAGGATGGTATTGGCGATAATAGTGATAGCGACCGCGATGGCGATGGTTACAATAATCGCCATGAAGTCGTTGAAAGCACAGACCCTAATGACTTCTTCAGTTTCCCTGATCATATTAAACCGGTTTTAGAAAAAGCCAGCTGGAGCGCAAAAAACGAACTCACGGGTATGGCGTTTGATGATGGCATGGGAATTGAGTCTATCTGGCTAGTGGATGAGGCTAAGCAAACTTGGCAAGGTCATTTTTTATATGCCAGCCATTTCAAAATTAAGCTACAAGGGACTATTCAAGGGCGCTTATCATTACACTTAAAAGATAAAGCGGGTAATGAAAGTATCCAGTTGATTCCCCCTCAACTCGCGCAGCAGCAATAAATAGTTGGTGATTAAATAAATATAACGAATGTTCTTTTAAATGTAGGAATTCGTCTATAGTTAATTTAACGGACAAACACTGCACCCTAGTGGGCGCGCACCGCAAGGTGACGCGCTTTTTTATTGCCTATAAGCAGGATATACTCAGATTCATTGCGACAGCTTTTAAATAAAAATAATAACAAGCACACAGTGCAACGGGCCTAAATACAATGGAACACCTTAGTGAAACCGCTTCAACAATGGACACTTCCCGCATTAGCATCAGTGCCCATTACACCGGCTATATTTGGTATAAAAACGGTTTATCTCACCCGCAGTTTGTAACCCCTATGGGGCGAGCGGCTTATTGGGCGCTGAAACCGATGAATATCTTTATGCAGCGAATGGTCGGTGCCAGCATTGATACCTTCTTATTGCAGCGTCATTTTGTTTTAGATCATCTGGTAGAGCAGGCTATTGCTGAGGGTTTTGAACAGATAGTCGAACTGGCAGCGGGTTTGTCTTCTCGGGGTTATTTGATCAAGCAAGCACACCCGCATATTCATTATGTAGAGGGGGATTTACAAGGCATGTCGGTCCGTAAAGCCGAGTTGCTTGATGCGCTAGGGCGCCCAGAGGGGCATGAAACTAAGGTGTGTAATATTCTTGATGAATCAGGCCCACAGTCTATCGAAAGCTTATTAGCGGGTTTGGATAAATCAAAAAAGACCTTGATCATTACCGAAGGCCTAGTCAATTATTTTGACCTAGCGACCATTCGCAAAGTGTGGGCGCGCATGGCGCAAGCGCTGAAAGTATTTCCTCAGGGGCGTTATATTACCGAGGTCTACCCTAACCTAGAGCAACACCCGTCTTATAAATATGTGCAAGTTGCGCAGAAGGTCGTTGGCTTCTTCACGCAAGGAGAATACCCACTGCATTATAATTCCAACGAAGCCATGCAGCAGGGTTTTTTGGCCGATGGTTTTGCGACAGTCAATGTGACGGCCCCGGAAGATTATTATAATCAGCTCGACATGCCGACTAGCTCACGCCAAAGCTTAGTGCGCCTAGTCGTAGCAGACACTTAGTCGTAGCAGACACTTAGACTGTCTCAGTAAGCAGATTCATTCTTGCTCAGAAAATGCCGCTAATTGCAGCGTCGTTCTCTGCTGCTTCGTCAAACTTTGTAATAAGCGCTTTTGCAGTTCTTGTGCTGTTTCACCAGTAGACCAGGTGGCGGCGCTGGTGGATAAATTGAGCTCTGGAATTGGATCCCAAGGCTGCTGCTGCAAATGGCGCTTAATTCGCTCCATTAATACAATTGCGCCATCATTTGGGCAGTGCGGTAATAATAGAATAAACAAATCCTCTTCTAAGCGAAAAACCTCATCACCCGCTCGAATAATATTACGCGAGCGCTCGGTGAATAATGCTAAGAAACCATCAATGGATCGCCGCCCATGAATATCCATCATTTGGTGATATTCATCGACCGTTAACGCAATCAAGCTGATTGGGTCGTTAGAGCTCTCACTGCGGCTAATTTCGCGATTAAGGGTATGGTAAAAATGACGTTTATTATAAGCACCACTCACTTGGTCGGTCAGAGCGAGGCGGCGTAAAGAGTTCTGTTTGATTTGAGTTAAATAGGCATAACACCAAGCCGACCCTAAAAATAAACAATAGTTAGTGCCCGAGCGTAATCCTTCTTGCCAACCAAATTCACTCCACATCATTAACGAAGAGATTAACGCGATGGCAATATTAAGAATGGTCGCGTTGATAATCGGTAGGCAAAAGAAACTGAATAAAGGTAGTGCATACAAATAATGAGTCATTAACTCGGGGTAATCTAATAGCTGATAAAGGGCTAAGGCGGCGAGCAGGGTGATCAAGATATGATGCACCCATAGCGAAGGGTTATGATCTCGATTAATGTATAAATAGATAGCACTGAATAAAAAGGCAGGCACGCCAATGGCATTGGAAAGCACCAAGGCATATAACCCTTGGCGATACTGATCGATCATCAAGATACAAATCGCAAATGCCGCTAAGGTATATAAAATAATTTGAATGCGCAGGGTTAATTGTTGCTGTGGCATTAGTTAGACTCCCCAAATTGAGAGGTCGCACGTTTTAATAAACTGTAACTATCATCCTCTGGGCGATAGGTAGACATCTTGATTAAAAAGACATCTTTCTCTGAGTGGCGGTGATTACTGATCTTAGTGATGAGCTGATCACATAAAGCTTCACCATCTTCGTGAGAACTATTGGGGAGCATAACTACAAAGTTATCGTTATTTAAACGGTAACAAGTATCAAACTCACGAATTGTTTTTTGTAAGCGGTGGCCGGCATTGGCAATACGATTCTCATATTCTTCGGTTTTTAATTGCTGCCAGGTAGAAGGTAAGCGAATGGCAATTAAGGCTAAACCAGTGCGTTGGCGATCGGCACGGGTGATTTCTTTATTCATGTTGTGATGAAATTGATGTTCGTTATAGACCTGAGTCAGAGGGTCGGTATTAATTAAGTTGGATAGCATCATATTACTGCGCTCATTGACTAAGGCATAAACCAGAGAAAACGCGTAACAAGCCGTATAGGTAAACAATAATTGCAGCCTGACATAGCTATCAAAGTTATTCAGTACGACCAAAAAGATCACTGCGCTATAGGTTAGGGTAATGTAATTGGCGATGGTAAAAGGGAAGAGGAAAAAGGCATAAATAGGGAAAAAATAGACCCAGTGAGCGACATAACTTTCTTGCTGCATGCCAAAGATAGTAAAGCAGCCTAATAATACAGTCAGTATCCATTCTGCATAAGGCGCTGTGCGCTTTTTTCGACGCAAGAGTAAATAACTGGCGTAAATCACTAATAGTGCACTGAAGCTAGCAGCGACTAAAGCGAATTCTCGTTCTTGTTTCAAATAGTCTAAAAGGGCAATGATGCTCAAGGCAAAAGCGGCTAATAAGCAATAAACGACTTTCACTTGCAAATTGATCACTTGCTGAAGGGCAGGCTTTTCCATATACGACGGGGCAACTTATTGAATTTAATTGCCTTTAGTGTAGTTGCAATACAGTGGATGAACAAAGCTTTCCTACACTGTATACTGATCGCAGAAAAAAGCTCAATGAAATTAGTCCAGATGCAAAGAGAACGATGATGGAAATCCAACAATACATGCAAACCCTAGGTCAGCAAGCGCGCCAAGCGTCTCGAGCGATGGCTCGTGCGACTACCGGGGTTAAAAACCAAGCATTATTGAACATCGCTGCGCAAATCGAAGCCAGCCGCGAAGACTTAAAGCAAGCCAATGCCAAAGACATGGCCCGTGGTGAAGAGAATGGTTTAGACGCCGCCTTGCTTGATCGCCTAGAGCTAACCGATGGCCGTATCGATACTATGCTAGAAGGCCTTAAACAGGTTGCGGCCTTGGCCGATCCTGTGGGTGGCATTACTGACTTGAACTATCGCCCAAGCGGCATTCAGGTAGGTAAAATGCGCGTCCCGCTAGGGGTGATTGGTATCATTTATGAGTCGCGTCCAAACGTGACGATTGAAGCGGCAAGCCTATGTTTAAAATCCGGTAACGCGACTATTTTACGGGGTGGCTCTGAAGCGATTGAATCTAACCAAGCATTAGCAGCCTGTATCGCTAAGGGATTAGAAGAAGCGGGTTTACCAGCAGAAGCCGTACAAGTGATCGAAACCACTGACCGCGCTGCAGTGGGCGAAATGATTACTATGCCTGAATATATCGATGTCATCGTACCACGAGGTGGTAAAGGCCTTATTGAGCGCATTAGTCGTGATGCCAAGGTAACTGTGATCAAGCACCTTGATGGTATTTGCCACGTTTATATTGACGAAGATGCCGACCAAGCGAAAGCGACCAATATTGCGATTAACTCAAAAACTCACCGCTACGGTACTTGCAATACCATGGAGACCTTATTGGTTCATCAGAATATTGCAGAGAAAATATTGCCGGACTTGGCTTCTGCCTATACCGCTATCGGTGTCGAATTGCGTGGTTGTGAAAACACCATGGCGATCTTGCCAGAGGCCATTGCCGCTACTGCAGAAGATTGGGATACTGAATACCTTGCGCCTATCTTAGCGATTAAAATCGTTGCTAATTTAGATGAAGCAATTGAGCATATCAATGCTCATGGTTCACACCATACCGATACCATAGTCAGCGAAAACTATACTAAGTCGCGCCGTTTCTTGGTTGAAGTAGACTCAAGCTCGGTGATGATCAATGCCTCGACCCGCTTTGCTGATGGCTTTGAATATGGCTTAGGGGCTGAAATTGGTATCTCTACTGATAAGATACACGCCCGTGGCCCCGTTGGCCTTGATGGCCTGACGTCGCAGAAGTACGTGGTCTTGGGTGACGGTGAAATCCGTAAGTAACTCAGATGATTAGACAAGTATTATAAGGCGATCTATTACAGGGTATTTATTCCACAAAACGGCGTAAATACCTACTCGATACATACCTGTATCTCACCCTGCGGGCAGCAAGCTGTGCAAATCTTGCTCCTGCAGTTTTGTCCCTGTAGCCTTAACTAAAACATCCATGTTTTAGATATTTGTTCCATCAATACCCTGTAATAGATCTTAATCCTTCTATTATTGCTAAATACGATTAATGAGTAATCATTTATAAATGAAACACATCGCGATATTAGGCGGCACTTTTGACCCCATTCACATCGGCCATTTACGGATGGCGGTAGAATTGCGTCTTGCAGGGTTTGATGAAGTGCGTCTAATACCCAACAATGTGCCGCCCCATCGAGAGCAGCCCAAAGCCCGTGCCCAGCAGCGCTTGGCTATGGTGCAGCTCGCGTGTGAGCAACTAGTACAGCAAGGTATCAGCGGTATAGTGGCGGATGATATTGAACTCAAACGAGATCAGCCTAGCTATACGGTGGCGACGTTAGAGTTACTGCGACAGCAGTTACCAGATGAGACCGGCTTAAGCTGGGTGGTGGGCGATGATGCTTGGCATTCCTTGCATCATTGGCATCGAGTTGACGAACTTTTAGCCCTCGCCAACCTAGTAATTATCAACCGAGGTCATGAAAATCAGTTCTCTGTCGATACATTACAAGCTCAATGGCTGAAACAACACGCCACAGAGCAGGATAATTTGTTAGAATGCAGAAATGGAAAGCTAATTCGCCTAAACTGGCGCTTATTAGATGTATCTGCGACGTATTTGCGTAGCTTGTTAGCGCAAGGCCAAGGGGCTCAATTATTAACCCCAGATGTGGTCTTAAATTACATAGCAGAAAACCAACTTTATCAACTTGACTGAAAGCCATAGCGAAGACTCAATGCAAACTGAAGAAATAAAACAATTAGTTATCAATGCCCTAGAAGACATGAAAGCTAAAGACATCACTGTGATTGATGTACAAGGCCGTACTTCGGTAACTGATTACATGATCTTAGCGACTGGTACATCGAAAAAGCATGCACAAGCTGTCTGTGATAATGCGTCTACCGCTGCTAAAGAAAATGGCTTAAAGCCACTAGGCGCTGAAGGCCGTGCATCTTCTGATTGGATGTTGCTAGATTTAGGTGACGTAATCCTTCACGTAATGACCGAACAAGCCCGCCACTTCTACGATCTAGAGCGCCTATGGGGCGAGCCTAGTGAAGAGCAAGACGCAGAATAAAACATAGAGACGTAACGCTATGAAACTGCGTTTATTAGCCGTTGGCCAAAAGATGCCATCTTGGGTGGAGCAAGGCTATAAAGAATATGCCAAGCGCTTGCCTGCAGATTGCAGCCTAGAGCTGGTGGAGCTAGCCAGTGGTCACCGAGGTAAAAGCACCTCAGTGGCCAAGGTTAAGCAACAAGAAGGCGAAATGCTGTTAAAAGCCATTAAACCCCAAGAGTGGGTAGTGGCTTTGGATGTGAAAGGTAAACCTTGGAGCACCGAACAGCTAAGTGAGCAACTTGCCAACTGGCGTATGGATGGTAAAGACATCTGTTTATTGATCGGTGGCCCTGATGGTATGAGTGATGACGTGATGGCGCGCGCAAACCAGCGTTGGTCGTTATCAAATTTAACCTTGCCACATCCCCTTGTCCGTATTGTAATGGCAGAGCAGGTATATCGTGCATGGACGATACTGCAAGGTCATCCTTATCATAAATAGCCACAAAAATAACGATAGCTAATGCTAAGCGAGAGTCATTGAATGTTGGGTAATTCGTTCAGGGATAGAATGGCAGAGCAAAGACTGTTCCGCAGTCGTGCCATCTTCATGACGATCTTCATCTTTGCTTTATTGTGTATATTAGGTATCCGCATTGCTTTTCTGCAAATCGTCGAACATCAAAAATACCAAGACCTATCGGAAAATAATCGTATCCAGCTCAGGCCGATTGCCCCTAACCGCGGCTTGATTTACGACCGTAATGGCGTATTGCTGGCCGAAAATATTCCGAGTCATAGCTTAACCCTAGTCAAAGAAAGGGTTAAAAATATCGATGAAACCTTAGCTTATCTGAGAACCCTAATCACCATTAGCGAACGCGATGAAGAGCAGTTTCGCAAACGCTTAAAATTCAACCGGCGTCCGTACGAACCCGTCATCATAAAATACAAACTCAGTGAAGAAGAAATTGCCAAGGTGATGGTGAATCGCTTTTACCTGCCAGGCATTGATGTTGAAGCGCACTTAGTGCGTCATTACCCAGAAGGCGAAATCTCTGTGCATGCCTTAGGGTATGTTGGCCGCATCAATGAAAAAGAAGCGCAGCGGTTAGATAAAAAACAATACAGTGCTAGTAAGCATATAGGCAAGCTGGGTATTGAGCGGCGCTATGAAAGTGAATTACATGGACAAGTCGGTTATCAAAAAGTAGAAACGAATGTTCGTGGTCGAATTCTTCGGGTCATAGAACAGCAAGATCCGATTCCTGGTAAAAACTTGGTATTACACCTAGATCAGCGCTTACAAAAAGCCTCAGCGAAAGCGATGAAAGGGTATCGTGGTGCGGTGGTTGCTATTGATGTGGCAACCGGCGGCATTTTGGCTCAGTACAGCAACCCAAGCTATGACCCTAACTCGTTTGTTACTGGAATCTCTCATAATGAATATTCCGGTTTACGTAACAACCCCGATCTGCCGTTATTCAACCGCGCGATACGAGGGCAATACCCACCAGGTTCGACTTTAAAACCCTTTTTAGGGCTGTCGTTTTTAGAAGCGAATGCCGTTACTTGGCAGCACGAGATTAAAGATGAAGGTTGGTATCGGTTAGAAAATGATGAGCGCTATTATCGCGATTGGAAACGGACCGGCCATGGTCGAGTAGACCTACATGACGCCATGATGGAGTCGTGTGATACCTATTTTTATGATGCCGCATTTAAAACCACTGTGGATAAAATATCGCCATTTTTGGCGAAATTTGGCTTTGGCCGCAATATGACGTTAGACGTACCGAATGCCTTACCGGGTTTATTACCGGATAGAGAATGGAAAAAAAGTAAACGTCGTCGTTCATGGTACGCAGGGGATACTTTAAACCTAGGTATTGGCCAAGGGTTTATGCTAGCAACCCCGATGCAGCTGGCGACCGCAACCGCCATGTTAGCGTCCAAAGGTCAGTGGCATACCCCGCGCTTAATGCAAAGTATAGGGGGCGAAAGCGACGTTGAAGATATGAAAGGCCTCGACAACATAGCATTAAAAGACCCAAAAGATTGGGATAAAATGTTTAAAGCCATGGCCGCTGTGATTACCGGCCCTCGTGGGACGGCGCGAGGGTTACGCAGAAATCTCAATTTTACCATGGCGGCCAAAACCGGCACGGCGCAAGTTGTAAGTATTGCCCAGCATGAAGAATACGATTCTGAAGCCTTGGCAGAGCGAAACCGTGACCACGCTTTATTTGTGGCTTTTGCCCCTGTCGAAAATCCAGCGATTGCTATTGCGGTGATTATCGAAAATGGCGAATCGGCGGGCAGCACCGCAGGTCCTATAGCAAAAGCCGTGATGCAAGAATATCTGTTAGGAGCACAAGGCTAATGGCAGGAATCGATTTTAGACATCAAATGAATCCGGGTTCCCATCACGATGGCTTTGAACGCAGCAAATTATTATTCGCCCGCTTTCACATTGATTTAACCTTATTACTTTTACTATTACTATTATGCGGCAGTGGCTTATTAATATTATATAGTGCCAGCGGCCAAGGCTGGGTCATGGTGCAAAAGCAAGCTGTGCATTATTTAATTGGTTTTGCGGTATTGTTGGCAGCTGCTCAAGTACCCCCTCGGATTTACCAAATGTTCGCTCCTTGGGCTTATGCGGCTGGGGTATTAGCCCTGATTGCGGTGCTTGTGCTTGGGGTTTCCGGTAAAGGCGCGCAGCGTTGGTTGGCGCTGCCAGGCTTGCCGCGATTCCAGCCCTCGGAGTTGATGAAGCTCGCGTTACCCCTATTAATTGCATGGTATATGGCGAGCAAGTCGACCCCACCTAAATTATTTACCCTAGCTAAAGCGATGGTATTAATTGTGATTCCGCTGGTATTGATTTTAAAGCAGCCTGATTTAGGCACGTCTATTTTAATTGGTACTTCGGGGCTGTTGGTTTTATTTTTCGCAGGTATGCCTTGGTGGTTAATCTTTTCAATGATTAGCATAGTGGCCGCTTGCGCCCCACTGATGTGGTTCTTCGTGATGCATGCTTATCAAAAGCAGCGAGTGCTGACTTTTTTGAATCCAGAAAGTGATCCATTAGGCTCTGGTTGGAATATTATTCAATCAAAAACGGCTATTGGTTCAGGAGGAATTGAAGGAAAAGGCTGGTTGCAGGGAACTCAATCGCAATTAGAGTTTCTACCAGAGAGCCATACTGATTTTATTATTGCGGTATTGGCCGAAGAACTTGGCTTAATTGGGGTACTGTTATTATTAACCTTGTACTTTCTAATACTCATGCGTGGGCTGTTTATGGCGTCGATATGCCCATCGTTATTTGGGCGTTTATTGTCGGGTAGTTTAATCGTGACCTTTTTCATTTATGTTTTTGTGAATATAGGCATGGTCAGTGGCTTATTACCTGTGGTCGGAGTACCTTTACCTCTGGTAAGCTGGGGTGGCACGTCGGTAGTGAGTTTACTGGCGGGTTTTGGTGTGATGATGTCGATGCATACGCATAAACATAAATAGTGTCAGTATTTCAAATATGAGTCAGTCACATAATTGTTACCAGATTTAGGGAAATAGCGTGATAGATAGAATTAAGCAAAAAACCAAAAAGAGTGGCCTTGCCTTATTGTTAGCCAGCTGTTCTTTAATGGCCAGTTATGGTGCTCATGCGAACTATGCCGAGCACCAACGTTTTACAGAATTTGCCAACGAACTTGAAGCCGAACACGGTATCAAACCCGAGCAAGCAAAAGCCTGGTTGACGCAAGCTGTACGTTTAGAATCTGTGTTAGAAGCCATTGCGCGGCCAGCAGAAAGAACCAAAACCTGGGCCGATTATCGTAAGATCTTCTTAACCGAAAAGCGCATTGATCAAGGTAAGCAATTTTTACAAGATAATGCCGAGCTGCTAGCAAAAGCCGAAGAAGAGTTTGGTGTGCCAAAAGAAATCATTGGCGCCATTATTGGGGTGGAAACGTTTTATGGCCAGCGCCAAGGGAGCTATCGAGTATTAGATTCTTTATCGACACTGGCGTTTGATTACCCTAAGCGTTCGTTATTTTGGCGTGAGCTAAAAGAATTTTTCGTACTGAGCCAAGAGCAGGGCGTAAACCCTGGTGACCTTAAAGGCTCTTATGCGGGTGCTATGGGGTATGGGCAGTTTATCCCTAGCAGCTACCGCGCGTATGCCATTGACTATGATGGCGATAATAAAAAAGATTTATGGGCCAACAAAGCCGATGCCATTGGTAGTGTTGCCAACTACTTTAAGCGTCACGGTTGGCAAGAAGGTCAAGCGGTGACTCAACGAGTACGGGTTACAGGCGACGACTACCAGCAGGCCGTGAACGACCGTTTAAAACCTAAATGGAATGTGGCTGAATTAAAAGCACTAGGGGTAACCCCTACCCAAGACGTAGCCGATGATGCCAGCGCGACACTGGTGAAACTGATGGGTGAAAATGGCGCTGAGTTCTGGTTAGGTAATCATAACTTCTACGTCATTACACGCTATAACCATAGCCGGATGTACGCTATGGCGGTTTATCAGCTAAGCCAAGCGATTAAATAACTTATCATACTGTTATAAGACACAATGAATATTATTAAGCATTACAGGCTGGTCACTTTGATCAGCCTTTTTATTATCAGCTCGCTGCAACTAACGGCTTGTACTACTGGGCGCTACCAGCATGCACAGGATTTTCACCCGAATCCGATTCTTGACCCTACGACGCTAAAGGATGCAGAAATAAAAGTTGAGCCAAGAAGCTCTATGGGTAACCCTAAGCGTTATCAGGTATTCGGTAAGGAATACCAAGTGATGCATCATGGCACTGGCTTTAAGCAAGAAGGATATGCCTCTTGGTACGGCATGAAGTTTCATGGCCATGCGACCTCTAATGGCGAGATTTACGACGTATACCAGATGACGGCCGCGCATAAAACCTTGCCTATTCCTAGTTACGTAAAAGTGACACGTAAAGATAACCAAGAATCTGTGGTCGTGAGAGTAAACGATCGTGGGCCATTTCATCCAGGGCGAATCATCGATTTATCTTATGCGGCGGCGGTAAAATTGGGCATTCATAAAATGGGGACTGCCGCTGTGAGTATCGAAGTGCTGTCGTCACCGGCTAAAGGCCCAGAAAAATGGTTGCAAGTGAGTGCCTTAAGTAACGAACAAGCGGCAAGAAAGCTGCAAAAAAAATTGCAAGCGCTGCAGCAATGGCCGGTCGTGATTAAAAGCAATGCAAAGCGCAACCTACACAAGGTTCGTATTGGCCCGATTCCAGAAGGGCAAGCGACCGATAAGGTGATAAGCATCTTGCAGCAGCATCAATTACCCAACCCCATGGTATTGGCCGCTCACCAAATTTGATTAGGCTGGTTTGATCAGATTTAGCACAATGGCTTTTGAGCTGTTACAATAACCAACCATTTTTACTTTATTCACTGATACATTATTTAAATTATATTCTTATGAAAATTCGTCAAATCTTTAAGGCCAGCCTAGTGGCCGTTATCACTTTTAGTTGCGCCGTTACGAGTACTCAAGCCGAGTCGGTGATCATACCTAAACCGCCAGTACTGAATGCCAGCGCCTATATATTAATGGACGCCGCTAGTGGCGAAATCTTAGTTGAAAAAAATGCCGACAAGCAATTACCGCCGGCTAGTATGACCAAGATGATGACCAGTTATCTGGCCACTCACGAACTTGCCCTTGGCGAATTAAATGAACAAGACCCCGTTCCCGTCAGTATTAAAGCGTGGAAAATGGGTGGCTCAAAAATGTTCATCCGCGAAGGTCGTGATGTTCCTCTTATCGACCTGATTAAAGGCGTAATCATTCAATCGGGTAACGATGCCAGTATTGCCGTCGCCGAATTCGTTGCGGGCTCTGAAGACGCGTTTGTAGACTTAATGAATCGCCATGCTCAACGCATGGGCATGGAAAATACACAATTTAAAAATGCCACCGGCTGGCCGGCTAAAGGCCACTTTTCTAGCGCACGGGATATGGCGATCTTGGCGCAAGCCATCATCAATGATCACCCAGAATATTACCAACTGTATAAAGAAAAATATTTCGAGTTTAATAAAATTCGCCAGCCCAACCGCAATAAGCTGTTATGGCGCGATCCTAGTGTAGATGGCTTAAAAACCGGCCATACCGACGAAGCAGGATTTTGCTTAACCGCTTCGGCAGAGCGTAACGGGATGCGTTTAATCGCAGTTGTTATGGGCACCAATAGTGAGAATGCCCGCGCGACCGAAACACAAAAGTTACTGACTTATGGCTTCCGTTATTTTGAAACTCATCGTTTATACGAAGCTGGAGCAAGCATTAAAACCTTACCGGTTTGGTACGGTGAAGAAACTGAGTTTGATATCGGTTTAGCCAATGACCTATACATTACCATTGCCCGTGGTTCTAAAGAGCAGCTAGAGATAGAAACCCTTAGCAACGAATTTATTGAAGCACCGCTGCAAGCCGGTGATAGCCAAGGCAGCTTAACCATACGATTAAACGAAAAGGTATTAGCCGAACGCCCATTAGTTGCCTTAAGCAATGTGAACGAAGCCGGATTATTTAGCCGCTTATGGGATGGTATTAAGCTATTCTTTATAAAGTTAATTGGTGGCGAAGGTTAGGCGCTAGGTTGGAGATAGTAGTATGAAAATGCCCATTAAAAGTACCCTACCTAAGGGTGCTAAGGCGCCGAAAGATGCGCCCAAAATTGAATTTCCATGTGCCAATTACCCTATTAAGGTTGTTGGCCAGTGTATCGCTGGCTACGATGCCATTGTGATTGAAGTATTGCGTCGCTACGATCCTAGCTTAGATGTGAATAAGGTGAGTGCGAAAGACAGTGCAAAAGGCACTTTCCGCTCGATTACCCTATACATCACCGCAACTGGGCCAGACCAGCTAGAAGAACTGCATGTAGAATTGACCTCGCTTGAATGTGTGAAAATGGTAATCTGATGGCCTCAGCAGCTCTTATTGTTCGTGACTTTTACAACCCTGATCCGAGCTTAGGACTGCTGGACTATCAGCAAACCCACGAAAAAATGCTTCATTTCACCCAAAACAGAAATGAAGATAGCCTAGATGAAATCTGGTTATTGCAACACCATAGAGTCTTTACCCAAGGCCAAGCGGGCAAACCCGAGCACGTTCTATTCGCGGGTGACATCCCAGTGATACAAAGTGATCGTGGTGGGCAAGTAACCTACCATGGCCCTGGCCAGTTGGTGGTGTATTTGATGATAGATATCAAGCGCAAAAACTGGGGCCCTAGGCAGCTAGTGAGTGCAATTGAAGAGGCTATTGTGGCGACGCTAAAAGAATACAATATTGATAGTGCGCCGAAACAAGATGCACCGGGTGTGTATGTAAGCTATGACCATAATGGCATTAAAAGTGATGCCAAAATTGCCTCGTTAGGGTTGCGTATTAAGCAAGGCCGATCCTTTCATGGGCTAGCATTAAATATCGATATGGACATGGAACCCTTCCAGAGAATCAACCCTTGTGGTTACGCTGGCATGGCAATGACACAAATGGCAACCGAACTCGTAGGCTCTGAGGCCCAAAAAGCGTGTTTTCAGGATGTAAGTGCCAAGTTAAAACATCACTTAAGCCGATGCTTGCAGTATACTAGCCTCATTGAACTTCCCGCATAAAAGGCTCAAACCAGAGTCACTCACATAAGTACAAATAGCCGTATTAGGTGTTTATGACAGATTTAGAGAAAGCCCACGCTAACGATACAACAGAACAGCCAGCTGCAAAGCCAAAACCAAAGCGCGCGGTACAAGGTGAAAAACTTCGTGGTGCTGAAAAAGTCGCCCGCATCCCAATTAAAGTGATTCCAACCGAAACCATGCCGCGTAAGCCAGACTGGATTCGAGTACGAATTCCTGCATCTCCACGGATTAGCGAAATTAAGCAAAAGCTACGTAAGCACAATTTGCACACGGTTTGCGAAGAAGCCAACTGCCCGAATCTAGGGGAGTGTTTTGGTGGTGGTACGGCAACCTTTATGATTATGGGTGATATCTGCACCCGTCGTTGCCCATTCTGCGATGTCGCCCACGGCCGCCCCAATGAATTGGATAAAGACGAGCCGAAAAACCTAGCTACCGCCATTGCGGATATGAAGCTTAAGTACGTCGTGATCACCTCGGTAGACCGTGATGATTTACGCGACGGTGGTGCACAGCATTTCGTAGACTGTATTCGCGAAACCCGAACCTTAAGCCCGACGATTGAAATTGAAGTATTAGTGCCTGATTTTCGTGGCCGTATGGACGTTGCCCTAGCGATAATGGAAACCGACGTACCCGACGTATTTAACCACAACTTAGAAACGGTACCACGCTTATACAAAGAATCGCGCCCAGGTTCAGATTACAAATGGTCGTTAGAGCTGCTACAAAAATACAAAGAACGCTGCCCACAAGTTAAAACCAAATCCGGCATCATGTTAGGCCTAGGTGAAACCGACGAAGAAGTCATTGAAGTAATGAAAGACCTTCGTGAACACAATGTCGATATGATTACCCTAGGGCAATACTTGCAGCCCAGTAAAAACCATTTACCAGTAGATCGTTTTGTAACCCCAGAAGCGTTTGATGAGCTAGGTAGAATCGCTACAGAGCTTGGTTTCAAACACGTTGCTAGTGGCCCTATGGTGAGATCTTCTTACCATGCCGACCAACAAGCCCATGGGGACTTTGGCGGTTAGTAAAGCGAAGCTTTACAGCCAAAGTCGACTAGGCATGGAGCCTAGGCCTTCTTGAATAAGAATAAGCCTAGGCCGGAAGGCCAAACTCTTTTTTCGATTGTTATTAGCCATCAGCTGGGCTAATAACCCCACGCCCACCCTTGTTCAATACATGGGTATAAATCATCGTCGTATTCACATCGGCATGCCCTAATAATTCTTGAACAGTACGTATGTCGTAACCACTTTCTAATAAGTGCGTAGCAAAACTGTGCCTAAAGGTATGGCAGCTTGCCTGTTTGTTTATTTTTGCTTTTTGTAGCGCTTCTTTTACACCACGCTGAATTGTGCGTGGGTTTAAATGATGGCGGCCTACTTTGCCTGACCTAGGATCTTTACTGAGCGTATCACTGGCAAAAAGATACTGCCAAGCGAGCTCCTTAGCTGCATTTGGATATTTTTTAGCTAAAGCATTGGGCAGGTGAACAAAGCATATTCCTTGGGCAAGGGCTTTTTCATGCAAGCGACGACTCTCGTCTATATGGGCATGAAGCAAAGGGATCGCACGTTCGGGTAACATGGTTACTCGGTCTTTATTGCCTTTACCTTGTCGCACTGTAATTTCTTTTCTACCAAAGTCGATATCTTTAACTCTAAGCCGTAAGGTCTCTTGTAGTCTTAAGCCTGCTCCGTACATTAAAAGGGCTGAAAGAAGCGTGGAGTCAGTTAAAAAGGCAATGACTTGATTTGCCTCTTGCTTACTAAAAACCACGGGTAATTTCTTAGGCTTTTTGGCGGACTGCCATGCTGATATATCGATATTTTCGAATTTTAGAACTTGTCTATAAAGGAAAACAATAGCGCTTAGTGCTTGTTTTTGAGTATTAATAGCAACGTTTTTATCAAGGACTAAATGGCTTAGAAACTGAGATATTTCATGGCCACTCATTTCTGCGGGATGACGCATGTTGTGAAAGTGCAAGTATTGTCGAACCCAAACCCAATAGGTACGTTCTGTTGCTAGGGAATAATTTGCGAGTCGTATTGCTTCAATAAACTGTTGCTGTAGACGCATGTCAGCCTCCTTGGCTATTCATCAAGCTTAGCTTGCAGATTCTGTTCGCCTATCAGGATTTAGGAGGATTTCTTAAGCTATTGAATAATATAAGAAATATTACCTAGTTAAATTCAGGGCTGTTTAAGCGACATCGCATGGAAAGTGTTATCAAATTGACAAAAGCGACAGGGCTATATACTGTTGTGGAAATTATTAACAGGGATAGGTGTATGATTTCAATAAAAAATTCTCTTCGTTCGCTTTTCCCAGAGATAGGGGTTTATGCGACACCGTGTCG
>CAXIBC010000014.1:0-40401 GCA_964022115.1 uncultured Oleispira sp.
TACCGTCCACCAGAGCCTTATAAAGGTAAAGGTGTTCGTTATGCTGACGAAAATGTGCGTCGCAAAGAAGCTAAGAAGAAATAAGGTCTAGGCTCATGAATGAGAAGAAAACAGCTCGTTTACGCCGTGCCCGTAAAACTCGTATGCGTATTCGCGAGAAGGGTACAGTACGTCTGTGTGTAAATCGTACACCCAGACACATTTATGCTCAGATTCTTTCTTCCAGTGGTGCTGAAGTTTTAGCTACAGCCTCTACTGTTGAAGCGGATCTGCGTGCAACTGCTACTGGTAACGTTGAAGCAGCAACTAAAGTCGGTCAGCTTATCGCTGAGCGCGCTAAAGCTGCTGGTGTCACTAAGGTTGCTTTCGACCGCTCTGGTTTCCAATACCATGGTCGAGTTAAGGCCCTGGCTGATGCAGCCCGTGAAGGCGGCTTGGAATTCTAAGGGGTAGAGACAATGGCAAATAATGAACGCGTAGAGCGTAACGAAAGCGATCTGCAGGAAAAACTGGTTCAAGTGAACCGAGTTGCAAAAGTAGTAAAAGGTGGTCGTATTTTCGGCTTCACTGCTTTGACTGTAGTTGGCGACGGAAATGGTAAGGTTGGTTTTGGTCGTGGTAAAGCACGCGAAGTTCCAACGGCTATCCAGAAAGCAATGGATTCAGCAAAACGTAACATGATTCAAGTTAACTTGGACGGTTCAACTTTGCAGTATCCAATTAAAGCACGCCACGGCGGTTCTAAGGTTTACATGCAGCCAGCATCAGAAGGTACTGGTATTATTGCCGGTGGTGCAATGCGTGCAGTTTTAGAAATGTGTGGTGTTAAAAACGTATTGGCAAAATGTTACGGGTCTACAAACCCAGTTAACGTTGTTCGCGCAACTTTCAATGGCTTGAAGCAAATGAAGTCGCCTGAACAGATTGCAGCCAAGCGTGGTAAATCCGTAGAAGATATTCTGGGGTAAGACATCATGGCTAAGAAAACCGTTAAGGTAACACAATTGCGTAGCTCAATCGGCAAATTGCCGAAGCATCGCGCGACCATTAAAGGTCTAGGCCTTCGTAAGATCGGTCACACTGTAGAGTTGGAAGATACTCCGTCAGTACGTGGCATGATCAACAAGGTACAATACATGCTTAAGGTAGAGGGATAATAAGATGCGTCTTAATGAACTCAGCCCTGGTAAAGGTGCTAAAACTGCACGTAAGCGTGTAGGTCGTGGTATCGGTTCTGGTCTTGGTAAGACTGGCGGCCGTGGCCATAAAGGACAAAAATCGCGTTCAGGTGGTAAAGTTGCACCTGGTTTTGAAGGCGGTCAGATGCCTTTACAACGTCGTTTGCCAAAATTTGGTTTTACTTCACGTCAAGCTCAGTATACCGCTGAGGTTCGTTTAAACGAATTGACTAAAGTAGAAGGCGACATCGTAGATTTAGCAGCTCTTAAGGCTGCAGATATCATCGGTGATAAGATTAAGCGTGCTCGCGTAATCTTGTCTGGTGAAATCAAACAAGCTGTTACTATCAAAGGTTTGAAAGTAACTAAAGGTGCTCAGGCTGCTATTGAAGCTGCCGGTGGGAAGATCGAGGACTAAATGGCTAAAGGCTCACTACCGCAAGGCATGCAAAGTGGATTAACCGAGCTCTGGGCTCGGATCCGCTTTGTATTCTTAGCGATTATCGTATATCGAATTGGGGCACATATTCCTGTACCAGGAATTAACCCTGATCAATTAGCGCAGATGTTTGAACAGAATCAAGGTACTATCTTGAGTATGTTCAATATGTTTTCGGGTGGTGCATTAGAGCGCATGAGTATTCTTGCGCTTGGTATCATGCCGTACATTTCTGCTTCTATTATTATGCAATTGCTAACGGCAGTGAGCCCCCAGCTAGAACAGCTGAAGAAAGAAGGTGAAGCTGGTCGCCGCAAGATCACGCAATATACGCGCTACGGCACGGTATTGCTGGCTACTATCCAGGCAACTGGTGTGTCAGTCGGTCTCGCGGGGCAGGGGATTACCTTTAGCTCTGGCATGGACTTCTATCTGGGCGCTATTCCGTCTTTCGTATGTGGTGCTGTTTTCTTAATGTGGTTGGGTGAACAAATTACCGAACGTGGCATTGGTAACGGCATCTCTATACTGATCTTCGCGGGTATCGTTGCAGGCTTACCTGGCGCGATTGGTCAAAGTTTCGAGTCGGCACGTCAAGGGGATTTAAACATCCTTGTGCTATTGGGAATTGCGATTGTAGCGGTGATGGTTGTTGCGTTTGTTGTTTTCGTCGAACGAGGACAGCGTCGTATCACCATTAATTACGCTAAGCGTCAGCAAGGTCGCAAGGTGTTTGCTGCACAGACAAGCCATTTACCATTAAAATTGAATATGGCTGGCGTTATTCCTGCTATTTTTGCATCAAGTCTGTTATTATTCCCCGCTTCGATCGGTCAGTGGTTTGGCCAGAGCGAAGGAATGGAGTGGTTGCAGGATGTATCTTTAGCGTTAGGGCCTAGTCAACCGCTATATATCGTACTGTTTGCAGCGGGTATCATCTTCTTCTGTTACTTCTATACGGCGTTAATGTTTAACCCGAAAGATGTAGCTGAGAACTTGAAGAAGTCTGGTGCTTTTATTCCTGGGATTCGTCCTGGAATACAAACTGCTAACTATATTGATGGTGTATTAGGTAAGTTGACCTTGTTCGGCTCCTTGTATATCGCAGCGGTGTGCTTGATGCCACAGATGCTAGTCGTCTTGGCTGATGTACCCTTCTATTTCGGTGGTACTTCGCTATTGATTGTTGTAGTGGTGGTGATGGACTTTATGTCCCAAGTGCAATCGCACTTGATGTCTCATCAATATGAATCAGTGATGAAGAAATCAAATTTAAAGAATTTCGGTTCTGGTGGCGCTACGCGCTAACAGACTGATCTGATAGGAGATCGTCATGAAAGTACGTGCTTCTGTAAAAAAAATCTGCCGTAACTGTAAGACGATTCGTCGTAACGGTAGTGTGCGAGTGATCTGTACTGCAGATCCTAAGCATAAACAGCGTCAAGGCTAATAATAGTCTTGATAATTGGTGGTGCTAGACAATATGTTACTTGCATTTTATGTAAGTGGCATATATTATCTTGCGCCCTTTATAAGCAAAAACTGATTGGAGTTAGACATGGCCCGTATTGCCGGTGTCAACATTCCTGATAACAAGCACGCGGTTATCTCTTTGACTTACGTTTTTGGCGTAGGTCGTTCTACCGCGAAGCAGTTATGTGCTGCTACTGGAATTGCTGAAACGATTAAAATTGCTGATCTATCTGAAGCCCAGCTTGATGAACTTCGTAACGAAGTTGGTCAGTTGACGGTTGAAGGTGATCTTCGTCGTGAAAAACAAATGAACATCAAGCGATTGATGGACATGGGTTGCTTCCGTGGCATTCGCCACCGTCGTGGTCTTCCAGTTCGTGGCCAACGCACTAAAACAAATGCGCGTACCCGTAAGGGTCCTCGCAAACCAATCCGTAAGTAATTACGGATTGGCTTTTAGTGTAGCTGCATTGTCATTGTTTAGGTTGCAGTGTTGATATTAAAAGTAGGATTGTAGAATATGGCTAAGCCAGGAAATTCTCGTACTAAGAAAAAAGTTAAAAAGCAGGTTGCTGACGGTATCGCTCACATCCATGCCTCTTTTAACAATACCATCGTAACTTTGACCGATCGCCAAGGTAATGCTCTTTCATGGGCAACCGCAGGTGGGTCTGGTTTCCGTGGTTCACGTAAGAGCACACCATTCGCTGCGCAGGTTGCTGCAGAGCGTGCTGGTGAAGCTGCTAAAGAATATGGATTAAAGAACCTTGATGTTGAAGTTAAGGGTCCTGGTCCAGGTCGTGAATCAGCGGTTCGTGCATTAAATGCATGTGGTTACAAGATTAACAATATCACAGACGTGACGCCGATCCCTCATAATGGTTGTCGTCCGCCTAAGAAACGTCGTGTATAAGGAGACAGAATAGTGGCACGTTATATTGGTCCTAAATGTAAACTGTCTCGTCGCGAAGGCACTGACTTATTCTTGAAGAGCGGCGTTCGCGCATTAGACTCCAAGTGTAAGTTAGAAACTAAGCCTGGCGTACACGGCGCAGGACGTGGTCGTTTATCCGACTACGGTCTACAGTTGCGTGAAAAGCAGAAAGTTCGTCGTTTATACGGTGTTCTTGAAAAGCAATTCCGCGGATATTACAAAGAAGCTGCACGTCGTAAAGGCGCAACAGGTGAAAACCTGCTTCAGTTGCTTGAATCTCGTCTAGATAACGTTGTTTATCGTATGGGCTTTGGTTCAACTCGTGCAGAATCTCGTCAGCTGGTATCACATAAAGCGATTACGGTTAACGGCACTGTCGTTAATGTTGCTTCTTTCATGGTTAAAAGCGGTGACGTTGTCGCTGTTCGTGAAAAAGCAAAGAACCAAGATCGTATTAAGAACGCATTAACTCTTGCTGGTCAACGTGGTGATTCATCTTGGATCGACGCGAATGCTAGTAAGATGGAAGGAACGTTTAAATCTGTTCCTGAGCGTGCTGATCTACCAGCAGAGATCAACGAAAACCTAATTGTGGAACTTTACTCTAAATAATAGAGCATCGTAAGGGGCAGCTATGCAGCGTGCAGTAAACGAATTTTTGACACCGCGTCATATTCAAGTTGAAGAAATGAGCAAGACTCATGCGAAAGTGACTCTTGAGCCACTGGAGCGCGGTTTCGGTCATACACTTGGCAACGCATTGCGTCGAATCTTGCTGTCCTCCATGCCAGGAGCGGCAATTGTAGAGGTAGAGATCGACGGTGTACTTCATGAGTACAGCACGATCGAAGGCGTACAAGAAGACGTAATTGAAATCTTGTTAAACCTTAAAGGTGTTGCTGTAAAGCTTCATGAGCGTGATGAAGCCATACTAACTCTAGTTAAGTCTGGAGCTGGTACAGTAACCGCTGCCGATATCCAACTGGATCACGGTGTTGAAATCGCTAATCCTGAGCATGTAATTGCTCATTTAGCGGCTGGCACTGAACTGAAGATGACGTTAAAAATCTCTTCAGGTCGTGGTTATGAGACTGTTGAGTCTCGCAACCAGAACGACGAAGAAACGAAGGCGATTGGCAAATTGCAAATCGATGCAACTTATAGCCCAGTACAACGTATTTCATACAGCGTAGATAACGCTCGTGTTGAACAGCGTACTGATCTAGATAAGTTGGTTATCGAATTGGAAACCAATGGTACTATCGATCCAGAAGAAGCGATTCGTCGCTCTGCTACAATTCTGCAGCAACAATTAGCAATATTTGTTGACCTGGAAAATGAGGAAGTAGTTGAGCAGCAGAAAGAAGAAGAGGAAATTGATCCAATCCTTCTACGTCCAGTTGACGATTTAGAGTTAACTGTTCGTTCTGCGAACTGCCTAAAGGCCGAGAATATTTACTACATTGGTGATTTGATTCAGCGCACAGAAGTTGAGCTGTTGAAGACTCCTAATTTGGGTAAGAAATCTCTGACTGAAATTAAAGACGTTCTTGCATCACGTGGTCTTTCTCTAGGTATGCACCTAGAAAATTGGCCGCCAGCAAGTCTTCGAAACGACGACAAAGTGCTGGCTTAGTCCCTCGGGACTAACCGCGCAGAGCGTTCAGTTAGTAAAGGAAAATAATCATGCGTCATCGTAAAAGTGGTCGCCACTTTAATCGCACTAGTTCACACCGCCAAGCAATGTTTAAAAACATGGCAGTGTCTTTGTTCGAGCATGAAATCATTAAAACGACTTTGCCAAAAGCAAAAGAGTTACGTGGTGTTGCAGAGCCTTTGATTACATTGGCTAAAGTTGACTCCGTTGCAAATCGCCGTTTGGCTTTTGCACGTACTCGCAGTAAAGAAGCTGTTGGTAAATTGTTTAATGAATTAGGTCCTCGTTATGAAGCACGTCCGGGTGGCTACATTCGCATTATGAAATGTGGTTTCCGTTCGGGTGATAATGCACCTATGGCTTACGTTGAATTAGTAGACCGTCCTGCTGTTGAAGCAGAAGACGTTGTTGAAGCAACTGAAGCTGACGAAGCGTAAAATCTTCGTTATAAAAAAGCCCAGCTCTGCTGGGCTTTTTTTTGTCCAAAATTTAGTCCTGTAGTCATTTCTTTTTCATCAATAAATTAACGAATTAATAACTAACGTTGTTCTAGCTAAGGGTTGTAAATGTTAAGGCGTGATAATGCTTATGTGATAAAGCAACAGTTAGCCAGTTACTTAAATGATTTCAAGTCTCGTAGAGAGTTAATCGGCCAAGACAGTTTTAGTTATATCGAAGCAGGCCCACCTCAGGCCCCGTGTGTTTTCTTTATACATGGAACGGTAGGTAATAAAACCCAGTGGCGAGGATTGATGCAACTACTTAGCCGTCAATATCGAGTCATTGCTATAGATGTGCCTGGTTTAGCGGTAGGGCTTGAGACACATAATCAGCGTTATTCTTTAACCGCATTATCAAATTATCTTAAACGTTTTTTTCAATACCTTAATATTGACTCGGCGTATTTGGTTGCCCATTCAATGGGAGCGAATCTAGCTTGTCGGTTTGCCGCTATGTATCCACAGAAAATTAATTCATTGGTTATAGCGTCGTTAACAGGCTGGGAACAATTATTGGGGCAGTCGTATTGGCATAAGTTTAGTGAGTTTAAACAGCTGCTTACGTTTAATAATTTGGACGAATTTAAAGCCTTGTTTTCTTCTCTATTTTATCAACCACCTTATCTGCCAAATGCCTTGTTAGAGTTTAGAATGCGTGATCTACAAAAGCATCAAACTCAGCTTTTTAAGGTGCTTACTCATATACAGCAAGAATTCCATTTATTAGCTGATGATCTAACGTCATTATCTTGTCCGATATTAGCGATCAATGGTCGCGAGGATATCTTTGTTGATGCTTCTATTCTGGATCGAGTAGCGAATAGGTTGCCAAGTTTAAGTATCGTTAATTTTAGCGACTGTGGGCATGTGCCTTTTCTGGAATATCCGAAAAAGACACATACAACAATTACACAATTTATTGTATCGAAGGGTAGCGATCTTTAACCTAATAAAAACTTAATAACCACGCTCTAATAACGGCTTTAGGAAGGTTGCAGTATGTGATTGCTGCTGCTCAGCAACCATCTCCGGTGTGCCTTCAGCAATAATATACCCACCTTTTGAACCACCTTCTGGGCCAAGATCAACAATCCAATCAGCCGTCTTAATAACATCTAAATTGTGTTCGATTACTACAACGGTATTACCGTGATCACGTAAGCGATGCAATACCGCTAATAATTGCTGAATATCAGCAAAGTGCAGGCCTGTGGTCGGTTCATCCAAGATATACAAGGTATTGCCGGTATCACGTTTAGAGAGCTCTTTTGCTAGCTTAACGCGCTGAGCCTCACCACCGGATAGCGTAGTAGCCGCTTGACCCAAGGTAATATAAGACAAGCCTACATCGATTAAGGTTTGCAGTTTGCGTGAGATCGCGGGGATTGCATCAAAGAACTCACGGGCATCTTCTACGGTAAGCGATAAGCATTCATGAATGTTTTTGCCCTTGTAGCGAATATCCAATGTTTCACGGTTATAGCGCTGTCCTTTGCAAATGTCACAAGGCACATACACATCGGCTAAAAAGTGCATTTCCACCTTGATTACGCCATCGCCTTGGCAAGCTTCACAGCGACCCCCCTTGACGTTAAACGAGAAACGCCCCACTTTATATCCTCGGCTACGAGATTCTTGGGTACCGGCAAATAACTCGCGTATTGGGGTGAAAATACCTGTGTAAGTAGCTGGGTTTGAGCGTGGTGTGCGGCCAATAGGGCTTTGATCGATATCGACGACTTTATCCAGTTGATCCATGCCTGTAATAGACTTATAAGGAGCCGCCTTCAAGGTCGTCGCACCGTTAAGTGCGGTTGCTGCTAAAGGGTAAAGGGTACGATTAATCAGTGTGGATTTACCTGAGCCAGAAACCCCAGTAACACAGGTTAATAAACCAAGCGGAATGTTGAGTTCAACATTATCAAGGTTATTGCCTGTTGCCCCTGTCAGCGTTAGTAGGCGTTCTGGATCATATAAGCTACGTTCTTTAGGGATATCTATTCTTTTAATACCCGTCATGAATTGGCCAGTAATAGAGTTCTTATTATTGAATACTTCTTCTGGCGTACCTTGAGCAACTATTTGGCCACCATGAACACCGGCTCCAGGCCCTATATCGATAAGATAATCGGCACTGCGAATGGCATCTTCATCATGTTCCACCACAATGACGGTATTACCAATATCTCGTAAGTGAACGAGGGTTTGCAATAAGCGATCATTATCACGCTGGTGTAAGCCGATAGAGGGTTCATCTAATATATACATGACCCCGACCAAGCCCGCACCAATTTGAGATGCTAAGCGAATACGCTGTGCTTCACCACCCGATAGGGTATCGGAACTGCGATTAAGGCTTAGATACTCTAACCCTACATTGACCAAGAATTGCAGGCGATCGCGTATCTCTTTTAAAATCTTTTCAGCAATTTGAGATTTCTGGCCAACAAATTCAAGTTGAGTAAAATATTCTTGTGCTTCATCAATGGGGAGTGCCGTACATTGGTGAATGGTTTTATCACCGATAAATACATGGCGAGCTTCGGTTCTTAAACGCGAACCTTCACAGGTTGGGCAAGGTTGAATGCTGAGGTATTTCGTCAGCTCTTCGCGTACCATTTGTGAATCAGTATCGTGAAAACGACGGTCTAGATTAGGTAAGACACCTTCAAAGACATGGTTTTTTAAAACCGTATCGCCCCGACTATTTACATAGTTAAAGCTTATCTCTTCTTCACCACTGCCTTGTAGAATGAGGTATTGCTGTTTTTTTGTCAGCTTATCGAACGGCTTATCAATGTCAAAGCCATAATGTTCGGCCACTGAATTCAGCATTTGGAAGTAATAAATACTGCGTCTATCCCAGCCACGAATTGCCCCTTCAGAAATGGATAGGCTAGGCTCGGCAACGACTAAACCTTCATCGAAATACTGTTTAACCCCTAAACCATCACAGGTACTGCAAGCGCCAGCGGGGTTGTTGAAAGAGAATAATCTTGGCTCTAATTCCGATAAGCTATAACCACAATGGGGGCAAGAGAACTGAGAAGAAAATAACAAGCCGTTAGCGTTATCGTCGTCCATCGGCATAACCAGAACGAGACCGCCACTAAGCTCTAAGCAGGTTTCTAACGACTCTGCTAAGCGTTGCGCTATTTCTGGTCTGATTTTAAAACGGTCAACAACGACTTCAATGGAGTGCTTCTTTTTCTTATCGAGCTCTGGGGTATCATCAAGGTCACATACTAGACCATTGATACGAACGCGAATAAAACCTTGAGCCCTTAGGTTATCAAGTACGTGTACGTGCTCGCCTTTACGATCACGAATCACAGGTGCCAGAATCATTTGCTTACTTTCTTCGGGTAAGGTCAAAATCTGGTCAACCATTTGACTAATGGTTTGTGCTTCTAAGGCAACATCGTGCTCTGGGCATTTTGGCGTGCCAACACGAGCGAATAGCAATCGTAAATAATCATAAATCTCAGTAACGGTGCCGACCGTCGAGCGAGGGTTATGAGAGGTAGATTTTTGTTCAATGGATATAGCAGGGGATAAACCTTCAATGTGATCGACATCAGGCTTTTCCATCATGGATAGAAATTGGCGTGCGTAAGTTGATAGAGATTCAACATAGCGGCGCTGACCTTCGGCATATAGCGTATCAAAGGCCAATGAAGACTTTCCTGATCCACTCAAGCCGGTGATAACGATGAGTTTGTCACGAGGAATCTCAATATCAACATTCTTGAGATTATGGGTGCGAGCACCCTGAACTATAATTTTATCCATTAAACAATTCTGACTTTTTCAATCGTAAAGCCAGAATTGTAAAGCAACTGAGCAAGGGGTAAAGGAATTAAACGGTAGTTTCTTGCAAACCCTCTAGATTATCTTTGGCCCAGTTAACCGCTTGAATACGATTAGATACATCAATTTTTTTGAATAGGTTATAGATATGAGTTTTTACCGTATGCATACTCACGTTAAGGCGCTCGGCAATTTCGGTATTGGTAGCCCCAGTTGACGTGAGGTTAAGGATTTGTTTCTCACGACGAGTTAATAAGTTAGCGCTATGAGTGATCTTACGAGGTTTGCAGCGGGTACGCTCAAGATATTGAGACATTAAGCGACGCGATAACCAAAATTCACCATCAAAAATTCCGCTAATCCCTTTTACAAGCTGTTGTTGTGAACTTTCTTTATAAAAGATACCGTTGACCATGGGCCAAGCCATTAAGCGTTCTACAGGGCTATTATTGTGCGTATTAAAAAAAGCGACTTGAACATCTTCCGCGTGATCAAATATCTGCTCTAACAAATCTTGTAGGCGTTCGCTACGGGCTGAATCGGCATCAATGAAGGCTAATGTTTGTCCCTCAAATTCGCTCCATTCAGTTTGCCAAGCCGGTGTATTCACCAGTTGGCAATCAATATTGGTACGCTGATGTATAAAGCCAATTAAAATTGAGTTTTGTAAATTTTGCTGGCCAAAAAGTATAATGCGACGAGAAGTTGAAGCTGAGCTTTCCATTGAAACAGTCCTTGTAAGCTAAGAGGGCGTCCAGCCCGAATAAGTTAATTTTACGTCATTTAACTTAAATTACTATATGTAGAGTGTGAGTAATTGCACGTTTTATAGACAAAAGGGTAAGAAATTTGTAAAGAATATGTATAGATTATAATAATTTATGGATTGACGACATTAGGATAATAGCTCTAAAAGCTGAAAAATTAATGCTTAGCGAGATGCTAAATCTGCTAGAATGAGCCTCCAATTTTTTTGCAATCAATCCTAATGTCTACAGCATCTAATATATCCGGCACGGAAAAGCGTGCTATTGCTTCTTTAGCCTCTCTTTATGCTTTGCGTATGTTGGGGCTGTTTATGGTATTACCGGTCATGGCGGTTGCGGGGGCCGAATTTGAAGGCGCTACTCCAGAACTGCTCGGTTTAGCCATTGGTGCTTATGGTTTAAGCCAAGCCTTATTACAAATTCCTGCTGGCGCGCTATCGGATTATTTTGGCCGCAAACCCATCATAGTGATCGGTTTATTAATTTTTGCCTTGGGCAGCTTTATCGCTGCCAATGCCGATAGCATCTACGGCATCATTGTTGGACGCTTTTTACAAGGTTGTGGGGCTATTGCTAGTGCGGTCATGGCCTTGGTAAGCGATTTGACTCGGGAAGAACACCGGATGAAAGCGATGGCTTCCATTGGTGCATCCATCGGTTTATCTTTTTCAGTGGCACTGGTATTAGGGCCACTCTTGGTTCATTTTGGGGGGCTGCAGCTGATCTTTGTGATTACTGGGGTACTGTCGTTGGCCGGCATCGCATTATTATTGTATTTAGTGCCAACCCCCGCACGGAAAAGACATAGAGATGGCAGTGCCATATTAAGTGAAGTATTTAAGCAATTAGGTAATAGCCAATTATGGCCTCTTAATATTGGTATTTTTATTCTGCACGCCTTAATGGTCGCTATGTTTTTGGCGATTCCACAGCAATTAATTCAAGCGGGCTTGTCTCTAGATCAGCATGCTTGGATGTATCTACCGGTTTTATTAATCGCGTTTGTCTTAATGGTTCCGTTTGTCATAATCGCAGAGAAGAAGCGCCAGATGAAAGGCATTGTGATTAGCGCATTAGGCATTATGATACTCGCACTTATTCTAATGTCTCAGGCTGAGATGATCTGGGCTTGGGCAATCGCGTTAGGTATTTTCTTTTGGGCTTTCAATATCATGGAAGCGACTCTGCCATCTTGGTTAAGCAAGATTGCACCCGCAGGGGCAAAAGGCAGTATTATGGGTATCTACTCAACGTTACAGTTTTTAGGTGCCTTCGCGGGTGGTTTAATCGGTGGCTGGTTAAATAACCACTTCGGTATTGAAGGACTATTCCTTATACTGGCCGCAGCCGTTTTTGCTTGGGCAATACTGGTCATAGTGTCACCAAAGCCTGCACACCTTAATAGTGTGCGAATCGATATTCTAAATCTAGGCTCTGGAGAAGATCAGAGTGCACTCTATCTCGATGCCTTGATTAATCTTAGAGGGGTTGCCGATGCTATTTTAATAGCAGAAGAGCAAGCCATATATTTAAAAGTAGATGCCAGCGTATTTGATTATCAACAGGCGCTAGCAACCGTCAACTCATTGGGAGAATAAAATGGGCCGCAGTGTAAACAAAGTACAAATTATCGGCACGCTTGGGCGTGATCCAGAAATGAAATATCTACCAAGTGGTAGTGCGGTCGTAACAGTCAGCGTAGCAACGGACGAAAGCTACAATGATAAGCAGTCTGGACAGAAAGTTGAGAAGACCGAATGGCACCGTATGACGGCTTTTGGCAAGCTGGCTGAAATCATCGGTCAGTACTTAAAGAAAGGTTCTAAGGCGTATTTTGAAGGCAAGCTACGCACCAACGAATACGAGAAAGACGGCATTAAACGTTATTCAACGGAAATCGTGGTAAACGACATGATGATGCTCGATGGTCGTCAAGATGCAGGTGCAAGCCAAGGTTTCGCTAATACTGCCCCTATGGCTCAAGCTCCTTCTGCCGCTATGGGACAGCAAGGTTATGCCGCTCCACAGCCAGCACAGCAGCCGCAGCCAGGAGGTTACGCTCAACAGCCAAACCAGCGTCCAGCGCAGCAACCACAGCAGGGTGGTTATGCCCCTCAGCCTGGGCAACAGCCACAGCAGCAAGGTGGGTATCAGCAGCCAGCACAGCGTCCGGTACAGCAACCTGCTCAGCAACCAGCTCAGCAAGGTGGCTTCGCGCCTCAAGGTCAGCCAGCGCAACAGCCAGCTAATAACTTTGATAGCTTTGATGATGACATCCCGTTCTAAAATACAGTCATAAGCATTAAACGATCATGCTGGAGTCTAGTACTCTGGTATTAGATATTAATAAAAACCCACTAATCATTGCGCTTAGTGGGTTTTTTTATGCCTAAAGAAAAATCATAAAAAACCTAGGAATTATCAGCAGAGAATTATTCTTGACTATACTCAGACAATAGCGCACTCGTTACTCAATTAATGCGTTACTTAATCAATGGAAGAGTATATGGAAGCCGTTGCTGCTAATGCAGTTGCCCGTCAAGAGCCAGCGATATTCTCAACCGTCTGGCGACAAGAAAGATTAGGGTTGCTAATGATTCTCTCGTTTATTATTGCGATCAGTATCGTAGTCGCGATGATTTTACGCTACCAGCAATCTCAGCTAGATGATGCAACTCGAACCCAAGGTGTGAAATTAATTAGCTTGATTGCCGATATGGAATACTCGCGGCTGGTGGAAAAGCGCAGTCGTGGTGTATTGCAATTGATCTTAGATAGTCAAGGACATCATTCCGACATTGCTTATGCTGCGGTCGTCAAACCTCAAGGAGAAGTACTCGCTTTTGCCGCCGCTTCGAGTGTCATTATTCCTGCTATGATTATGCCTGAAGAACCCGCGAATTGGCGTGGTACCCACGAGCTGAATATCGATAGCAGCAGTAACGCGGTGCGTGAATTCTATGCCCCTATTTTGCAAGACGGTAAGCTCAAAGCTTTTATTCGCCTTGGCTATTTTCAACAGTATGATTTTTTAACCCCAAGTAAACTATCCTTCATCGCATCTATTATGTTACCGGTATTTTTATTGACGGCATTATTTTATTTTTTAATGCGTCGAGAAGTACGGCCATTAAAAAGAATAAGCCAGAGTTTTAATGAAGATGATCCTTCACCGATACGCTTATTAAGTAATGAAGTAAGCGGTGAACTGAGTGAATTTATCCATCACTTCAATCAGTTCATTTATCGTCAATCGGCTAAAATTGCCGAAAAAGATAACAAAGTTCTGTATATGGAAGCGGCGACCAAGGTTTTGGCATATAACCGAGGTCGCTTAGAATCCACACTACAAGCTTTACCTGATGCTTTAGTCATATTAGATAGCAATGGCACAGCCAGTTTTGCTAATAATAAATTACAGAACCTACTTGAAATAGAGCCTTCGCGCATAATTGGAGAGCCTCATCAGGCTTGGTGTGAAGATCCCGAGTTGGTGAATTATATTAGCAAAAGTATACAAGGGGGCATGGCGAGCCGCAGTTTAGATAAACTAGAAATTACCTCGCAGGGGGATTTTAAACGCCCTATATCGGTAAGAATATTTCCACTCCCTGATATCAAAAATCCTAAAAGAAGCAGTGGTAGTGTCATTGTCTTTAGTGATAATACAGAACAGCAAATGGCTAAAAATAGTCGTGCAGAATTTGTCGGTCATGTCTCTCATGAATTAAAAACGCCACTTAATACCATTGCGCTTTATAGCGAAACACTTTTACAAGACGATTTATCTGAAAGTATGCAGATAGAGTCCGCGAACGTGATCAATAGTGAAGTATCTCGACTAGCGGGATTGATTGATAATTTATTAAGCATTACAAAAATAGAAACCGGAAGCTTAGGCATCGAAAGGCAAAGGGTGAAGCTATCAGACCTATTGCAAGATTGTTTTAACTCGATACAGCAGCTAAGCAAGGATAGTGGCTTACACTTTGTTTATGAAGTTCCTAAAGAAATAAGCCCTGTGGCACTGGATAAAAGTCTCATCCGTATAGCCATTAATAACTTATTAACAAACGCCGTAAAATATAATAGTCCAAATGGCGAAGTCGTATTGAGCCTAGAAGAAACGGACGAGAATATACGCATCAGTGTTAAAGATTCTGGTATCGGCATAACTTATGATGATCAGCAGAAAATTTTTGATAAATTCTATCGCTCTCAAGAAGACAACGTACAGCAACGCAGTGGGCATGGACTAGGGTTAGCCTTAAGTAAAGATATTGTTGATTTGCACCACGGGCGAATGTGGGTCGAAAGCAAAGCGAATGAAGGTTCAATATTTTATATTGAACTTAATAAAGAATCAGAATTACTCAAACACGTGGATCTTGTTTAATGAGGCTATGATGAAAAGAATTTTATTAGTCGATGATGAAGCACATGTGATACGAGTTATGCAGCATGCACTAGAGCGTGAAGGTTATGTTGTAGATAGTGCTCGTAATGGCGAGCAAGCATTAGAAAAAATTCGCCAGCAACAACCAGATGCTATGGTGGTTGATGTGCAAATGCCACGCATGACGGGAGATCAGTTATGCATGCAATTAAAGGATGAGTTTCCACTTAGAAACTTTTTAATTATGGTATGTACATCAAGGACAGAAGCTGAATATAGGGATTGGAGTAATAGTTTTAAGGATTTAATATTCATTGAAAAACCAATGAGTATTCGCGTGCTATTACATAATTTGGCCGAGTATTTTGATACTCAAAGCGCGAGGCAATGAATTTGCTTAAATCAGTCTTATCATCCCTTAATCTGAATCGACACTTTATCTTATTGCAACGCTTGATTCCTGCAGCCAGTCATTTTTTCTTGCTTAATGGTAAGCATGAAATTATTTGGCGCTCGTCTGAATCTAAGTTATTAGAACATTGGTCGGGTAGTGCTAAACCGACAGAACCACTATGTTTTTCTCCAAGCCAGTATGGCTTAGCTGAAAACCTTATATCAGAGACCGGAGAGAAAGTCGGTTGCATGTTAGTGCAGGTTAATAGTGAATTGACGGGTGGCCAGGATGACGAGATTAGAGATAGAGACAGCGAAGGAGTAATGCCGAGTGATTGCCAAGATAAAGTTACGCAGCCAGAATTTTTGCAAGATGCTCACGAGTCGATAAAGTTTATATCAAATTATTTAATCAGTGAATATGAACTGATACTTGAACTCGACTTTATGGCAGGGGAGTTGGGTGAGCGTTACGATGAATTGAATTTTATGTATGATAGTGGTGATAAAAATTCGTCCTTAAATGATGGTCGAGAATCATTACATCAGCTTGTACAAAATTGTATTAAATATCTAAATGTAGAATTTTCCGCTATTTTATTGCCGGATAAAGATATTTCATTACACAGTGAAAAGAAGATATTCACTGGCTTAGATCCCGATGACTTTATTAATGTACTTGCGACTAATGTCTACCCTAACTTGCAGAAAGAAAGATCAACCCTAGTCGTTAATGATCTTGAGCACCCATTTTTTAAACAAATAGGTTTGGATATTTGCTACAAGTTAGTGTGCAGCCCAATTATTGATGAGAAAGGCATTGTTAATGGTCTTCTCATTGTCATGAAAGAATTTGAGGGAGAAGACTTTACCAATAGTGACCGAAATTTGATTGAAGTCATGAGTCGTCGCGCAGCAAAAATAATTTTAACCTCATACGACAATCTAACCGGTGTTTTAAATCGATTCAGCTTTGACTATGTCTTACTCAATGCGCTAGAGCAAGGCAAGGTGACCGCCAATCAGCGCTGTTTATTACATATCGATATTTGCCAGTTACAGGTTGTTAACGACACCTTAGGTATCAGCGCGGGCGATGCCATGATCAAAGAGACATCAAAGATTCTGCAAAAAACCCTGCGTAATACCGATGTTCTAGCACGAATAAGTGGTGGTGTTTTTTCGGTTCTATTAGACAACTGCAGCTTAAAGCAGGCGCTAATCGTCGCGGAAAAATTACGTTTATTGATATCAGGTTATGATTTTAGCTGGCAGCAGCAGCGTCATGATATTAGCGTCAGTATTGGGCTAGTATCGTTATCGGTTGCAGAGAATGTGGCTGGTTTATTGGTGATGGCAGAAATGGCCTGTGATTCAGCAAAAAAATTAGGGCGCAACTGCACCCAAGTATTTGCCAAAGATAATCAAGAGATTCAACATCGCCAAGATGAAATGCACTGGGTTAATCGTATTCAAGATGCGTTTCGAGAAAATAATTTTTGTCTATTTGCACAGCCAATTGTGAGTGCGGATGGTAGAAAGTCGTTACACCATTTCGAAATTCTTATCCGCATGAAAAATCATCAAGGTGAGATTGTAGCCCCGGGGTTTTTCTTACCAGCGGCAGAGAACTATGGTTTGATGCCGATGATCGACCGTTGGGTTCTCAGCCAAACATTAACTAAATTACAACCTAAATGGCAGCAACTGAGCAAGCATAATATAAAGTTTGCCGTTAACCTGTCTGGGCAATCTTTTAATAATAACGACTTCTTACCTTTTGTTATGCAGTCTTTAGATGCCTCGCCAGTGCCAAATCATTTAATTGGTTTTGAGATTACTGAAACTGCGGCTATTGGCAATCTAGAAATAGCACAAGAGTTTGTCGAAAAACTGAAACAGAAAAATTGTGAGTTTTCCTTAGACGATTTTGGTACGGGTTTAAGCTCATTTGAATACTTACAAAATATCAGTCTCGATTACCTTAAAATCGATGGCCGTTTTATTCGTGAGCTGGTCGAAGACCCAATCTCTCAAGCCATGGTCAAGGCGATCAGTGATGTTGCTAAGGTGATGAGGTTAAAAACCATCGCTGAATTTGTCGAAAATAACGCCATTTTAGAAAAACTGGAAGAGCTAGGGGTCGATTATGCTCAAGGGTATGGAGTAGGTCGACCTATCCCATTAGAGCAGGCATTAGATGAATTAAGTATGAGTCTCAAATTATGAGTACCATTATCAGTACTCCTATTGGTTCTTTAACCTATTTAGCGGTTAAAGGGTCTATATTAGATTCGTTAAGCATCGAAGAGCTTCAGCAAACGGTAAAAACCTGCATTCAACAGGGGCAACTACAGTTGGTGGTTGATATGGCCTCGGTGAGCTTGTGTAATAGCCAACTCATAGAGACCTTTCTCGATATCCAAGACCAGCTAATTTCTGTGGGGGGGCAGCTTAAAGTCGCGCATGTAAGCGAATTGATTCAGCAGGTTTTTCACCTCACCGGCTTTGACCAATACGTCACTATTATGGGGGCGTCTGTTGTACCACAGGCGTTAATTACGTCTTCTAACCGGTTAGGGGATTGTCTGGTTGAAAAACAATTATTGACCCCTAAGCAACTGGATGAGGCTATCTTATTACAAGCGAAAGATTCTAAACGTTTGGGGGAGATCGTAGTAGATCGAGGCTGGGTGACAGAGCACGATTTATTATCGACCTTAGCTGAACAGCTGCACTTACCTTTTATTCGGTTACGTGCGGGCTTGTACGACCCGGCCATTGCGACCCAATTGGATAAAGACAGCGCGCGCAGACTGAATGTTATTCCCCTTTTTTTAGTGCGTGGTGTTTTAACACTGGCTACGGCTAACCCTCAAGCGGCGCCAAGTTTTAATGAAATTGAAGATCGACTTAACTGCCGTGTCAGCCCAATACTGGCGACAAAATCTGCCATAATCAGTGGCTTAAATGAGTTTTATTCAGATACGGAATATAGCGAAGAACTGATTTCCGATGTGGATGAAGATTTCTCGGTGGTTGAACATGACGGCTTAGATGACTTTTCAGCTATTGATGAAATGGCCGCAGGTAGCCCAGTCGTTAATATGGTCAACGCCATTATTCAGCGTGCTGTAAGAGATGGTGCGAGTGATGTACATATAGAACCCGGCCGTAATAAATCTAGGGTACGCTATCGCATCGATAGTATTCTCTACGAAGCCATGAGCCCAAAGCTAGAACTTCATGCGGCCTTGGTATCACGTTTAAAAGTGATGGCTAATTTAGATATCTCCGAACGCCGCATGCCACAAGATGGGCGCATTCAAGTACAAACTCAAGGGCGCACGGTGGACCTACGCTTTAGCTCTTTGCCTGGCTTATATGGTGAGAAGGTTGTTTTACGAATTTTGGATAAAAACCAAGCCATTTTAAACATTAATAAGCTCGGTATGTCTGATGGTAATCAACAAGGTTTTAAAGCTTTATTAGGACGTAGTTATGGTTTGATCTTAGTGACTGGCCCTACGGGCAGTGGCAAAACTACTAGCCTATACGCCGCGTTAAATTATTTAAACAGTATTGAAAAAAACATAGTCACTATTGAAGACCCGGTGGAATATCAACTTGATATCATCAATCAAAATGAAGTGAAATCCGCCATCGGGCTCAGCTTTGCAAAAATGCTAAAACATATTTTGCGCCAAGATCCAGACATAGTCATGGTGGGTGAAATACGCGAACGCGAAACGGCTGAAATTGCGGTGCAAGCTGCCTTAACTGGGCATCTGGTCTTATCCACACTGCATACTAACGACAGTGCCGGTGCCATTACGCGGATGATTGATATGGGGGTTGAACCCTATATGCTTTCGTCGGCATTGGTCGGTGTGGTCGCCCAGCGATTATTAAGAACCGTCTGCCCTAATTGTAAAAGTCACTATGTGGCGAGCCCTGAAATTAGTCAGCATTATGGCTGGAACTCTGATGATCACATTCGCTTAGCGAAAGGCAGTGGCTGTATTGAGTGTTATGACTCGGGTTACAAGGGACGGTTAGGGATCCATGAGATATTGCCGATTGGTCAAGAACTACAGCAGCTAATCATGTCAAACCCGAGCCGCGATCAGCTCACCGAATATTTGCAGCAACATGAAATTGCAACCTTATTACAAAATGGTCTGGAAAAAGCAAAAGAAGGGGTAACTACGATTGAAGAAGTGGCCCGTGTAGTAAATATTTGATCAGGGTGATCTATGCCAATAGAAATAAATGACCACGATGGTAAGGCGAAAACGGCGACAGAAAAGTCATCTTTATCAGAGCAAGCAGGGCAAATTTGGAAGCAACTCAATGCCCGCAAGATCAGCAGTATTGATCGTATGCTATTTACCGAACAGCTGGCTTTGTTATTAGAAACTGGGATTAACTTACGCGAAGCACTACAGCTGTTACAAAAGCAAACTGGCAATCCAGCCATGGCAGATCTGATTGTTACCCTAATCGATAATATTACCGAAGGTAAATCGTTTTCTTACGCCTTAAAGTTATACCCTAAGGTATTTGATAGCAGTTATGTTTCTTTGGTTGCGGCGAGTGAAAAAGGCGGCTTTTTACCTAAGGTATTAAAAGAACTATTAGCCATGGACGATAAGCGTCAGCGCCTTCAATCGACACTCGTTTCTGCATTAACGTATCCGGTATTTTTAATTGTATTTTCTTTTGCGGTAGTGGTCTTTATCTTAGTAGCTGTCTTTCCTAAGTTCGCCGACATGTTCAGTGCTATTTATGATCAGCTGCCGATAACGACCCGGGTATTAATGGGTATTAGTGATCTGTTTATTCAGCAATGGCCTTATATTCTAGGGGTTTTTGCTATTTTCCTGCTCGTATTTCGGCAATATTTAAGCAGTGAAAAAGGTCGTTATTTAATCGCCTTGATTAAACTAAAGTTACCCTTCATGCGGGGCATATTTATTGAACTTTATTTGGTTAATTCATTGCGCTTAATGGGCCAAGCGCTAGGTAATGGCGTACCGGTTTTAGAAACTCTTGGAGCGTGTCGAGATATTGTAAATAACTCGCTTTATCGAAATTTTATTCATCGTGTAGAAGATAAGGTTAGAGAAGGCAGTGGCATTGCCAGTGCCTTTAAAGATGAAGATTTTATTCCTTCAATGGTTTATCAAATGGTCGCTACGGGTGAAGAAACTGGTAACTTATCATTAGTTATGGCGAAAGTGGCCGACTTTTATGAGAAACGCTTAGAGCAGCGATTAAGTACGGTTGCCAAAGTCGCTGAGCCTCTAATGCTAGTCGTTATGGGGGCTATCGTCGGCATACTCGTGAGCTCATTAATTTTGCCCATCTTTAGTTTATCAAAAGCCGTACATTAAATTTAAATTCAGCTTTCATTTAACGTTTTATTTTCTACACTTAATAATTGCAGTATGGGTAAGTTCGTAAACCTTGGAGAGTTAACTATGCGCATGTCGAAAATTCCTTTATCACAAAAAGGTTTTACACTCGTTGAAATTTTAATCGTGGTGATTATCTTAGCGATACTTGCCGCCATTGTCGTACCGCAATTTGCCGCCTCAACCGACGACGCTAAAGATTCGGCATTGGATACTAATCTCGCCAACTTACGGGGTGCCCTCGACCTCTATTATCAACAGCATAGTGCTTACCCAGGGGGCAATTTATCCAGTGGTGGTGTTTGCGCAGGTACCGCGGGTAGTGGCGCTGCTAATAGCGAAGCGGCCATCCTTGATCAGCTAGCCTATTATACCAACGCTGCAGGGCAGGCTTGTACCACAAAAAGTGATGGCACAGACCCTAATGCATATCCTTATGGCCCTTATTTAAAGCAGCGCTCTTTACCGGTTAACCCCATTACTTCGGTATCTACCTTAGTGATTAGCACCGCTGGCGATCTTGCTATGGACGCCGCAGGGGTGACCAATGGTGGTTGGAAGTACGATATCCCAACCGGGAAATTTATCGTTAATCATGAAGATTATGACGATCGTTAATGCAGCATAGCGGCCCTTACCATGTTGGCTCGGTATTTAAACATGTCATCAAAAATAGGGTCGCTCGGTTTTACCTTATTAGAAATAACCCTAGTCGTTTTACTCTTAGCCATCACTGCGGTTGTGGCTATGAGCAATATGGCAGTCAACGATCAGTATAAACTCGATCAGGCGGCAAAAGAGATAGCACAAGCGATGCGCTATGCTCGCAGCCAAGCCATGAGCCTCAATGCCCCTTATGGCTTTCGACAACAATCAGTCGCTAAGCGTATGCGAGTATTTCGCTTAGATACCTCTACATCCCCGGCGACATTAGAATACGATGTCTACCACCCGGTTAGTAAAAAACTGTACGACATTCAATTTGATAATCACCCCACGGCGGCCGTGGATAGCATAACCCGCCAAGCGGATTTCTTTGGTACCTGTAATCAAGGCCATAAAGTTTATTTTGATGGGCAAGGCATTCCTTGGTGTACCGATCCTAGCAATATTATGCTTGACCATTTTCAAGTCATACTTGAGCTCAAAGGTCATACCAGAGTAGTTACTTTAGAGGGCCGAACAGGTCGAGTGAGCCTTTAATGCCGTGGCCAAATAATCATCTAGGTGATAAAAAACAGCTGGGTTTAAGCTATGTCGAAGTGCTGGTAGCGAGTGTCTTAATAAGCCTTATTTTATTCCCCGCCCTAGAAGCCTTATATCCAGGTATACAAGGGGCGGCGATCAATAAGACTCAAACTATCGACCACTTTTATTTACAAGACAAGATGGAGCAATCGCTAGCCTTGCCTTTTACGCAATTAGAGGCGACTGCCATAGCGATAGCGGACCCAACTCTAGCCACGGGCTATTCCGATAGTGTTATTACCCCAGATGGACGATCCATTACCCGACAAGTATTTTTAGCGACTTATGATGGGGATAATGCCGATGGCGATAACGACCCCTTTACCGGTGCCGATCCTGGTCTATTATGGCTGAGAGTCTCCATCGCTCAGTCTGTATTAGCCCTAGAAACCGTCGTGCGCCAATAATGAATAGGATGATGACCCCAGGGTTTAGTCTTATTGAGCTGCTGGTTAGCTTAACCCTTGCGACCATTATTATGGCGAGCTTAACCGGAGTCGTGAGCACCAGCTTGCAAGTGCAAAATAATAGCCAAGTTCGTAATGATCTGAGCCAGCAAGCCAGTTATGCCATGGGGCGTATGACCACGGCGGTACGGGAAAGTCGGCGCTTAATCTTACCCTTAAATGATAACCCCAATACCAACTGGTCGGAGCATATTCGCCAGCAAAGTATTCCACCCGCGCCACCCGAAGGGGATAGCACTTTTGCTAGTGCGGTCTTAGCGCTGACTATGAACCCTTATTTAGACCTTGATGGTGATGGCTGGGCGGATGCCAATCGCGATAAAGATTTTCTTGATATCAATAATAATTCGATCCGCGATGCGAATGAACCAGAACGCATTGATGAAGATCCTTGGGGGGATGGTAGTGACGATGGTGCCCCCGGCATCATAGGTATCGACGATAATGGTGATGGTACGATCGACAATTCTAGCGCGACCTATGCCTTCGCTGATGATGATGAAGACGATGATTATGATGAAGATAGCGAACTTAATAGTGATGAAGATAATGATGGTAGCCTAGGTGAAGATGTTGATCTTGATCAAAATGGTGATGGTGCCCCTGGGCTTCTTGGGGTTGATGATGATTATGATGGCAATATAGATGAGGGCAGTAGTTACGACGATGATGAGGATGGCTTATCACACGAAGACAGCTACGACTGCTTTGTGTATTACCTCAATGGCAATAACCTAATCGAGCGCTTACCGGCTAATAAAGATATTAATAACGATACCTACATTGATGGTTTAGATTTCACTGAAACCATCATAGCTGAGCAGGTTAGTTATTTCCGAGTCGAGCGCATCGTCTCTGATAGTGGCGCCGTGCTGGTGGATTTGGTTTTACAGTTAACCCACTCTGGTGATGAGGTGCGCTTGCATAGCCAAGTGCGGTTAGAGGCGGGGCTATGATGAGCAATATGATAAAAAAGCAGTCCGGCTATCTTATGGTCGCGGTGATATTAACCCTAGTCTTGGTTGCGACCATAGCCATCATGGCCAGTAACGAGGGGGCTTTTAATGGCCGCTTATTGCAAGGGCAAGCGACTCAGCGACAAGGGCAATATCTATTAGAGGCCGGCATGAATCATGGGTTGTGGAGAGCCCAGCGCAATGAGTGCCAAGGGGGATTCAGTCTTGCTAGCACAGCGCTAGGGGCTAATGCTTATTCTGTTACCACCACCACCACAGGCAGCTCTACTTCCTATAGCTTAAGTATTGATCAAGATAGCTGGATCAATAGTGCTTTACCGACTCAGAATCGGGGTAGTCAAAATAAGCTTAATATTAGTCAGCTTGGGGGTATTACTCAGCAAGCCTTATATCGCTTTGATATCAGTACCTTACCCGTAGGGGCGCGCATCCAAAGTGCCTTTGCTACCTTTACGATTGATGAATTGATGCCACATCCTGAAGGGGCAATTCAGGTGCATAAAATTAATCTTGATTGGGCAGAAGGTGCTGTGACTTGGGATAGCTTTGATGGCCGCTATGACCCCCTACCAATCGCACAAATACTCCCTCAAGACAGTGGCGCTGTGGCGGTGCGGATTAACCTCACCGCACAAGTGCAAGCTTGGATTAACGGCGAAGCCAATTATGGCTTAGTCTTAGTGGCTAGTGAGGGCATAGATACTAGCTATATTGCGCGGGAAGGCATTGCCGCTGAGCAGCCTAAGTTAAAGGTGGTTGTTGGTACTACGTCTGCTATGGATATGAGTGTAACAGGCACCTTGGCGAATGGGGCGAGCATGAGCTTAGAACGTACTCAAGTGCCTGACAGCCAAGGCAGTAGCGGCAGTTATATTCCTTTTTCTAGCGCTGCTGGCGAGGATACCTATATCGACAGTTTTTATGCCGCTAGAAACTGGGGAGCCATGGCGTATTTACAGGTGTCGAGTGACCCAAGTTGGACTACGCGTAGCTTAATCAAGTTTGACCTTGCTAGCTTACCGGCGGGAGCTTATGTGCAGTCGGCGACCCTAGCACTGAAATTAAAGTCGGTGGCGACCTTAGGTGACATTAGCGTGCATAGACCCCAGCGGGCATGGTTAGAAGGTACTAAATATGGCACAGGGCAAGCGGATGGTGCTAGTTGGCAAACATATAATGGCACGAACAATTGGAATAGCTTAGGGGGGGATTTTGATGGCCCAGAGCTGTCAATAACCGAGATTAAAAGTGGTGATGTCTGGGTTGAGTTCGATATCGTTACTTTAGTGCGAGAGTGGCTCGCAGGAGCGGATAATAATGGTTTAATGCTAGTCGCCAAGCCGCCTCTCGATTGGGCTGAATTTCACTCCCGTAATGCGGCATCCGCGGCTGATGCGCCGAAAGTGACTATTAACTATAGCTGCCCTTGTGGCAGTGCTTGTTTGGCCCCTCAAGGTGCAGGGAATATTTTAATGGTTGTCGGTGATGATTATTTTGTCTCCGCTCATGATGAATACAAGCAAGGGTTATTTCAGCGCTGGGGTTATAACGTAGAGCTGATTGACGATGGGGCCCTGTCTTTAAGCTTTAATGCCGCATTTGCTAATAATGATGTGGTTTTTATCTCTGAAAGTGTGAATTCCTTGCTGCTATTGGACAAGGTGGCTAATAGCTCTATTGGGATAGTGAGTGAAGAAGGCTTACAAAATGATGAATTAGGTTTTACTACGGCAGGTTCTAATAATTGGCCCGTCGACAATACCTTGATGGTGGTCGATAACAGCCATTACATCAGTCAGCTATTTCCGTTAGGGGAGTTGCAAGTATCGGCTGCTAAAATGGGCGGTCTAGCGATCGAAAATCCCCCTTCGGTAGATTTACAAGTATTAGCGAACTGGGGTAGTGATGGCGCTTTAGTGGTATTGGACGCGGGGGCGGCAAAAGCAGGGGGAGGGAGTACGACTAGCCGGCGGGTAATGCTGCCGTTTGGGCGCGAGAACTACATCGATTGGCGGCAGGTGAATAATAACGGCCAGCTTATATTACAGCGGGCCTTAGCCTGGGCATCCGGTTCGCAAACCAATAGTGATAAAAAAGGTCTTTGGTTTGCTACGCGCCAGGATGTGGCGAGCAGTGGTAATAGCGATCTTGCGAGCTGGACCAGTGGTCAGATACTGAATTTAAGCAACCCAGGCTTAACCTTAGAGCCCGATACTACGGGGGGTAAGCTGAGTGCCCTCGTTAACCTAGATGATTTTGCTAGTGATACTAATGCCCGCATTGATGCTTTGCATTACGTCACTAGCCATATCACCTTAGGTGGGGATCATAGTGTGAGTTTGCAGCCGGGTGATGTATTACTGTCTGTGGCTGATGACGAGATATTAACCAGTATTAATAGCCTACAAGTGAGGGCGGAAGATGTGTTTGTTTATCGGCCTGAAAGCCTAGGAAATTATAGCGCCGGTAGTTTTATCTTTTTGCTCGATATGTCGATGGTCACGGTGGAAGCCGTGGTCGCGCTGTCTTTGGTAGAGCGCGATACCCTAGTAGGCAATGGTGGGCTAAATACCGGAGATATTTTATTGGGTATGAGCAACCGTCGCGATGTGATTCGCTTTATCCCTACCGATGTGGGGTTCGGATCAACCGCAGGCAGTGTGAGTGAATTTATTGATGGTCTTACACTTAACTTTGATAGTGAAATCCGAGGTTTAGAATTAGCAGAAATCGATATTAGCCTGGGTAGCCAAACCATCCCAGCGGGCAGTATTTTAATCAGCTTAAATCATGATGATTTAAACGGTGTCGCGGATAATCGCCTAGTCGTTGATAGTGCTGATATTTTTTACTTGAACGTCACTCAGGTTGGCCATACGCCGATTGCCGATGCCCAGCTCATATTTCAAGGTTTAGATCTCAGTCTCGATAGTGAAGACGAGCATTTACAAGCACTGACTTTAGTCACCTCTGAATCTATGGCCCCAGCAGGCCCTATCGCTCACTGGCCATTGGACGTGGATACTGCCGCGATAGCGTTTGATATCGCAGGTAATCATGATGCTAGCGTCATCAATGATCCAGCCATTGTCAGTGGGCAAATTGACGAAGGTTTAGACTTTGATGGCAGCAGTGATTATTTGCAAGTGCCTAGTTTTGATGTGTTAGGAACTGGCATTACTATGATGGCTTGGTTTAACGCTGAGACAATATCGACCCAAGATGGACGTTTTATTTCTAAAGCTAATGGCACGGATGAAAGTGATGCTTTTTGGCAGTTAAGTACGAGCCATGCAGGAAGTGAACGCTATTTACGTATGCGGATTAAGGCCGGTGGTACCACCACCACCTTGGCTGCACCGAGTGAAAACTTACAGCTTGGGCAATGGTATTTTGCCGCGGCCACGTACTCGGTAATAACCGGTCACATGTGGTTATATCTCAATGGTGAACCTATTGCCCGTGACCCCCATGGGGTAGGTGGAGCATTGGATAATGATGATTCGGTCGCTATCGCCATCGGTGCTAACGGCAGTGCTGAGCGTTATTTTGATGGCATACTCGATGATGTTCGCTTATACGATAGAGCTTTAAGCCCTGATGAGATTAAAGCCTTGTATCTTGAAGGGGCGCCTCCCGCTAGCTATACCTTTCGTGATGAATTTAATATCAGTGGCAGTTTTAGTGGTAGTGATGGTAATAGTAGCTGGAGTAGCAACTGGCTGGAAATTGGTGAAAGTGATGGTGCGGGGGCGGGAGATATTCAAGTAGGAGGCCCTGGCATTGTAAGACTACAAGATAATGATAATGGTGGAGAAGGCATTCAGCGTGAAGCCGACTTGTCGGCTTTTAGTCATGGCACCTTGAGCTTTGATTATTATCGCACCGGCCTCGATAGCAGCTTCGATTATGTCACTATCGATGTGTCAGCAAACGGTGGTCTTAACTGGATAGAACTAGGGCGCATTGAAGGGCCTGGTTCAGATGCCAGCGATAGCCCTATTCCCTTGAGTTTTAATATTGATGATTATTTATCCAACAATACCCGCATTCGTTTTAAGACCTCCTCGACCATGGGGAATCAAGACAAGGTATTTTTAGATAACATACAAATAGAGGTATCTAACTAAGCTGACTGGTTGAGGATAGACTATACTTTTAGGTGAGCTAGCTAGGAATGATGTCAGCTACCTAAAATCACGACAATGGAATACTAGATGATTCGATGGTCAAGACAAAAGCTTCCTCCATTATGGCGAGCGACCGATTTTCCTCACCAAGGGGTATTGGTTTATTCGAATAAACTCATTTTGCAAGATACCCGTACTGGGGTGATTGCTATGAGTATCTTGGCGGCACTCTTATTAGCCAGCGAAGCCCTGCTTTATCAACAGCTTAATTTTTCACAATCGTATTATTATACCTGCTCTTTATTAGTCGTATTGGCACTGCACATTGCTTTTGCGGCACGGGCGGTGAATAAAATTAACGATCTTTACCTATTGGCGATGACTATCCTAATTGTTAGTGGTACAGCTTTTATCTTATTAGCCCAACAAAGTGGTCGCTTTAGTTCTGTTTTATTTGCCAGTGTGGCGTTATTAATTATGGTGATTCCTATGGTGCCTTGGGGTCTGCGTGAAGCCAGTGGGGTGATGGCATTAATTTATGCGACCTTCACTATTTCTACCTGGGGCATGAGCAGTAAATTCAGTAGCGAATCCTTGTGGACCTTACAATTTATTATGGCTGGCGCGGGCATAATCAGCTTGGCGTTAGTCGCGCGCAATGTGATTGTGCGTAAGCGAGATATTTATGCTCGTTATGAGTTACAAGAAGCGCACAATAAAATACTCACCTTGTCGAATAAAGATCCACTTACTGGGGTTTGGAATCGGCGCTATCTTGGGGATCAGTTTGAAATACTGCGCCAGCGTTGGCATAGGGCAGGATATAACTGCAGTTTTTCCTTTGTTGATATTGATGATTTTAAGCAGCTCAATGATCATTATGGTCACGATTTCGGCGATAAAATTTTAATTTGGTTAAGTCAAGCTATGGTGGAAACCATAGCCGATAACGGCATAGTCGTGCGCATGGGAGGCGACGAATTTGCAATTTATAGCCATCTTGATGACTTACCCTTTTTATTGCGTACCATCAGTGAAAAAGTCCGCAACCAAATTAAGCAAGATAACCGTATAGAAGAAAGCAGTTTTTCTATTAGCGTGGGTATTGCCCAGCAACCTTCAGCCAATCTGGTCTTGCAGCAAACCTTGTGTAAGCTAGCCGATGAGGCCTTATATCAAGCTAAAACCATGAAAACTAACTCTACGGCTAGTGTGCATCTGGTTTCTTTAATCATGGATAATGAGGCGTGTAACGGATGAGCTTCTTATTTAAAAGAAATCAGCCCAAGGTTCAGCTTGGAGCGATTGGTTTGGAATTCTCTTTAGAGCAGATCAACATGGTTCAGCTCGAACGTATTTCCAATACCCGTTTGCAGGTGCGTAGCTGGCTATCTATACCCTATCCAGAAACTCGCGAGGATATATTAGAGAATCCTTTTTCCTTTAAAAAATTGATCAATCAATGTTTTCGTACAGGCAATTTTTCTGGTCGTCGCATTGTTACTATCTTACCTTCAAATCAACAAAAAATATTATCGGTTAATTATCAGTTAGAAAAAGATCTAGGGGATAGTGAAACCATCATGCAGTTGATGACCAATCGTCTGCCAGGCAAGTTATCGGATTATGTGATTGATTATTTACCGGTACGCAGTAGCGTAAATAAAAACTCCCGCCATGCGGTAGTGGTTGCTGCACCAGAAGTAGAAGTTCTTAAATACTTGCAGCATTTAAATAGTGCTGGGCTGGATGTGGAACAATTAGAAATAGGACCAACGGCGATAAAACGCTTGGTTGGATCACTATCGTCACCCAGTGAAGGGTTAAATGTGCTGGTGGTTAATTTTGGCAGTGACTCCAGCTATGTCACCATGATTTCTGGTCGACGATTATTATTTGATGAGCAGATTAATTTTGGTGAAATCAGTGTCTTAGGGCAGATGTCTGAGGTGCTTGAAATGCCTGCGGAACAAGTGAAAGAACTGGTTTTGCAGCTGGATTTAACCGCCCAGAATTCACACCATGATTGGCAGGATGAAATCAATAATACTCTACGAGAAATGGTATTGATGTTATTGCGGCCGTTAGCCGATGAGGTAAATCGTACTCTCATCTACGCAGCCTCGGAAACCCGTGGAGAAGCGGTAGAGCATTTGTACATATTAGGCAGTATCGCTCGCTGGCCGGGTATTCAGGTATTACTCAGTGAACTACTCGGTTTGAATGTAGAGATTATGCCTAATCCATTGAGTGCCTTTAACCATGAAAGCAGTGATATTGCTCAAAAAGATGTGCCGGAAATCGCAGTGGCGACTGGCTTAGCCTTAAGAGGCATAGAGCTGTATGAGTGAAATAGATCTTATACCGAGTAAGTATCGACAATTATTATTGATGCGTTTGTATTGGACTCGGTTTATTAAATTAGCACTAGGGATCAGTATTATCGCCATGCTAATTTATTTGGTGCTGAGTATTCAATTGCGCGAGCTGAATAATGAACTGCGAGCACTACAACGTGAAAAAGCGATCAGTACTTTGCAACGCGACGAGTTAACGCGATTAACGGCAGAAAAAGAAAACCTAGATAGGCAATGGCAATTACTGAATGGGTTACGCGGTGGCACCTCAGCACAAGATATGTTTCATGCAATTGATCAAGCCTTGCAAGGTGAAGAGGTTTGGTTTCAACGTTGGGAATTTAATCGCGCAGGCACCATAGTCAAACAAAAAAATAATGCAGTGAATGCCGGTTATTTTATTGTCTTACCACAGAATGGCAATAACAAGGGCTCGCAAGCTTGGCAAATAAAAACCCACATGACCATTAGTGGGGAAGCAAAAGATCATGCCGCTTTATCACAATTTATTCAGCGCTTATTTAGTCATGAAAAGATTATCGATATAAAGGTACAGAGTACCTCGCGACGTCAATATGAGAAGTTGCAAGTCGTGCAATTTGAGCTGGTGGTACTGGTTAATAATCATGCCAAGGTGAGCTAAACATGGATAAGTTTTTCGCACAACTAACCCCTCGTAGCAGTTTGCTCATTACCGGATTATTGTTATTGATCCTCATGAGCTTGCTGAGTTTGTATATGATAATACCGTTATTTAAAGATTATCGTGAAACCTATCAGACCAAGCAAACTTTAGTCGAAGGCTTAAAGAGTGGTAATGCACTATCACAAGAGCTAATAAATCGGCGCCATGATATTAGTCGTTTGAGCAAGTTGCTGCATGGGGATAGCGCAAAATTACCCGCCAATCAAATGGAAGCTTATATTATTGGTCAGTTACAAAAAATGGTTTGGCGCCAGAAAATAGAGTTAGTGGCCGTTAAACCTAAAGAAGGTGCTAGGGTTGATCGTTTTAAAGAGATGTTATTTGAGATTAAGCTTGCCGGTAATTATTTAGATATTTATAAGCTATTAAATGATATTAATGAAACCATGGGGGTCGTTGTCGTTAAGCAATATCGCATGACCCCTAAGCAACAAGTGACTAACCCAAGCTTAGTTGTTGACCTTACCATAGCAGCCTATCGTTTGGCGGCTAATTAATGATGGCTAACTAATGTTCATACTCATGACAATATCAAGGATGGAGCAAGCATGGTTTTAAGAAAGCGAATATCTGGCTTAATTCTGTGGTCATTATTGGTTTGTTGTCATTCCTGCTTGGCTACGCAGGGAATTGAAAAAAAACTAATACACAACCCTTTTTTACGACCTGCTTGGTTACCCTTGAGTCATGAAACAAATCAACAAGATGCTAATGCCGTTGCAACGGGACTCATGTTACGAGGCACAGTCACAAGAGCGACGAGACCTTTTGCTCTGGTCAATGATGAGTTATTGGAAGTGGGGCAGAGTATTAATGGTTATCAGTTATTGAGTATTGCTGAAGGCCAAGTGGTTTTTATAAAAAATGATAAACAGTTAATCCTGTCGGTTACTGGGGATAAACCATGATAATAACAATTATAAAATCGATTATGAAATATAGCCTATCGTTTTGGCTCTGCATGCTATTACTGTCTAATAGTGCCAACGCGAATGCTCACGTCACCTTGAATATGCAAAATGTCGATATTGCCGAAGTGATGGATATATTATCCCGACAAGGTCGTATTAATATTTTATTAGCCAAGGGAGTGAGCGGTGATATATCGGTTAATTTATACAATGTGCCAACAATGCAGGCGATCTATGATATTGCAGGGGCGGCAGGCTATGCGGTAGAAAAAGACAAAAATACCTATTTTATTATGCAGCGTAATGAAGTGGGCTCTTATCGTCATTCAGAAACAACCGTTGTCGAAACCTTCTCGCTGGATTATGCCGATGCTGAAACAGTAGAAGATGTAATCAGTGATTACCTTTCGAAATATGGCCAGGTGTCTTCACTAAAAGAAAATAATTTATTGATGATCGAAGATACCCCAAATTTCATGGTCAGAATCCGCTCATTAATCAGCCAGCTTGATCGCCAGCCGCAACAGATAATTATCGAGGCTAAAATTCTTGAAATCACCCTCGAAGAAAGCCAAGCCTATGGCATCGAATGGAATAATATTTTCCAAGGTGGTGGTTTTAAGGGGGATATAGGGACCCGAGGACTCGCGCCGAGCAACCCCAGTGGTTTATTTATGAACCTAGCCAATGATGATCTAAATATTTTTCTGGATGCGTTAAAGCGTGGTGGGCGTACTCGCACCTTGTCGAGTCCTAAATTAGTAGCACTAGAGAACCAGCAGGCTTCGGTAATTGTTGGTGATCGTTTAGGCTACTTGAATACCGTTACCGTTAACCAGGTCACTACCGAGTCGACTCAGTTTTTAGAGTCTGGGGTTATTTTACGGGTTACCCCAACCATTGATGCGAACGGTTTAGTAAAGTTGGATGTTGAGCCAGAAGTCAGTACCGGTAAGGTGATCGATGGTATTCCTTCGCAAACGACAACCACGGTAAAAACAAAGTTAATTGTTCCTGATGGCCATACGTCTTTTATTGGTGGATTAATCAAGACACAAAAAACCAAAACTGAGGTGGGTGTTCCTTGGTTGGGTAGTATCCCTTTATTAGGCTGGTTATTTCGTCATACCGAAGAGCGTGAAATTAATACCGAGACTATTGTATTAATTACTCCTAGAATCGTTACCCATGCCGAGCTAAGGTCAGAGCTGAATACAGAACTTAATTCAGAGCTGGGTCAGGTATTTGAAGGGAGCTTGGATGACATTGACCCCTATTTTAAACAAAAGAGCCGCACCTCACTGCAAGCACCTCAAGGTGCTGCAAGTAAACCACGGATTATCTCTCATTAAGCTTTATAAAATGACACTCACATAGTTTTTTATGGTTTATAGTATAAAAAACAATATTATCATTATATTGCTGGATAATTTTAATAAAGACCTTTACTCTAAGATTAGTCACGCATAGCGAAGGAAATGATATGTGTATTATAAGAAAAGTATGGATGCTCGGCGATAATCTATTTTTTCTTATTCAAAATTCATTGTTAACTTTACGACAACTAGATAAGTGCATGGCGCATTTTTATGGTACCTAAGAATGAATATATTATTAGTCGATGATGATCAGGTCGATCGAGAACTAGTAAAGCGAGCGTTACAAAAAAGTAATTTAAAGACCCTTATTAGCGAAGCCATTACCGTTGATGAAGGTCTAAAAATGTATGCTGCTAATAACTATGATATTGTTTTATTAGATTATCAAATGCCACAACGTAATGGCATTGAAATGATAGAAGAACTTAAGAGTGAAGTAAAAGCTAATAGTACAGCGATTGTGATGATGACCTCATCAGAAGATGAAGAGCTTTCGTTAGCGTGTATTCGTGCAGGCGCGCACGATTTTATATTGAAATCGGACATCACTGCGGCGCGCTTAAAAAGAGCATTATTACATGCTTCAACACGTTTTGAACTGGAAAATAAGCTCTATCAGACCTACCAAAAAGTAAAATCTCTTGCTGAAACTGATGCTTTAACTGGATTGTCTAATCGATACTTTTTTGATGAATCATTAAAACAAGTTCTGACGGTGAATAAACGCTGTGAGCAAAAGTCGGCGTTATTATTATTTGATCTAGATTATTTCAAATTGGTTAATGATTCATTTGGTCATGATGTTGGTGATCTATTATTAAAAAAAATTGTCGCTAGAATTAAAAGCTGCTTGCGAGGTAATGAAACGTTTGCTCGTTTAGGCGGAGATGAATTCGCTATCATGCTTAGCGATGTAAAAAATAGTGACCAAGCCGGACAAGTTGCAAGGCGTATTATATCGGTTTTATATAAACCCTTCGATATTGCCTCTAGGGCTATTGATACTACGTTAAGCGTAGGTATTGCCTTGTACCCTGAAAATGGTCGTAGTAGTGAAACCTTATTTAAACATGCCGATATTGCTATGTATCGGGCAAAGAATAACGGTCGTAATCAGATTTGTTTTTTTGAAGAAGAGATGCAAAAAAAGTTTCAATTACGAGTTAAGACTGAAGCTGAACTAAAACTAGCGATAGAGAAAAAACAATTTAAGCTTTATTACCAGCCGGTTATTAACCCCCATAATAATCAAGTATTAGGCTTTGAGGCCTTGATTCGCTGGCAGGTTGGTGATGAGTTGCGTAGCCCAGATCAGTTCATCGCTATCGCGGAAGAAACTCGACAAATTAATGCCATTGGCTATTGGGTTATAGAAGAAGCGATATCAAGCTTGGCGCAATTGAACAAAAAATATCAACGTTCATTAACCATGGCAATTAATATTTCCGCTCATCAGTTATCTGATTCAAAGCTAGTAGAATATATACAGAATTGTTTAGTTCGCTATGATGTCGCGCCTCACTTGATTGATATTGAACTAACTGAAACGGCTTTATTTAAAGATAGTCATGAAACACACGCCGTTATAATGGGGATGAGTGAATTAAACTGTCGCCTATCATTGGATGATTTTGGCACAGGGTTTTCATCGATATCACACCTTAGAAACTACCCTATATCCGTGGTTAAAATTGATAAGAGTTTGATGCCGGAAAATAGCGATGATGTAAAACATATAGCGCTAATGAAGGGGTTAGTATCTATGGCGTCTATTTTAGGCTTAGAAGTCGTTGCCGAAGGAGTTGAAACCCTATATCAAGTTTCATTATGCAAAGAATTCAATATCTTAAATGTACAAGGCTATTTTTATGCCAAGCCATTACCCGTTCACGACATTGAAAATCAATTTCTTAATACACAGTTAATTGATTTTAATAAGAAAAACTCTAGTGATTACAAAGATTAATCTAGGTCGATTACATTGGATGCACTGGGCGGTGATAGCATTATCGCTATTATTAACTATTGCTGCATGGCAGCTATCAAACTCACAAATTGAACAAAAGATACAACAACGCTTTGAATTTCAATCCAGTCAGCTACTCGCCCAAATCAGCGAACGGATGAGGCGTTATGAGGATGCCTTACGCACCGGTGTTGTGGCGATACATACCCTAGATGGAAAAGTTGATGCAGCCAGTTGGACGCTATTTTCACAGGCGCTTAAATTAGAGTCTATGTATCCAGGTATTAATGGCATAGGGGTGATATTTTATGTGTCTGAGGATAATTTAGATACTTTTATTCAGCATGAACGAAAACAGCGTCCAGACTTTAATATTCATCCACAACATACTGAAAGTGAACATTGGCCGATTACCTATGTTGAACCGCTAGCAGGCAATGCGTTAGCCATAGGGTTAGACATAGCGTTTGAACAGAATCGCTTTATCGCAGCTAAGCGAGCAAGGGATACATCAACGACTCAGATTACTGTGCCAATTATTCTAGTACAAGATGCTAAAAAAACACCGGGTTTTTTGCAGTTCTTGCCTTTTTATGACAGCCATGACATCGACACATTAGAACAGCGGAGAAAACACTTTATCGGCCATGTCTATGCCCCTTTTATTGTGCATAAATTAATTGCAGGAACCCTAGGGCAGGAGAATCGCCATGTACTATTCAGTATTCATGATGGTGACGAGCTGCTTTATGACGAGCTGAATGGCGATAGTGTGGGTTATGATTCTAAGCCTTTGTATCGAAAGAAAATCAGTTTAAATATGTATAACCGCTCTTGGGACTTCACTATTCAAACGGCTGCTAGCTTTGCCGATACCATCAGTATGAATCAATCTACCTATATCTTAATCGGTGGGATTATCATTGATAGCTTGTTACTGTGTCTATTTATTATTTTAGCTGGGCGTAACAGAAATTCTTTGATTTTAGTGGATGAAATGACAAAGAAAGTGCATTTTGGTGAGGAGTATTTTCGCCATATTATTGAAGCGGCTCCTTGTGGCATGATCATTACCGATGATGAAGGCATTATCGAGAAAATAAATCCGCAAATAGAAAAATTATTTGGTTACGAAATGAAAGAATTGCTTGGTCAGTCTATAGATATGTTAGTACCAGAAAGGTATCGAGATGGGCATGGCAAGCATAGAGACAAGTTTTATCAGCATCAATCCCAGCGGCGTATGGGATTAGAAAGAAATATATATGGCTTGAAGCGCAATGGCGAAGAGTTTCCAGCAGAAATAGGGCTTGCCAATTTTCGTGGTGAAGATGGTACAAAAATATTATCTACCGTTATTGATATGACGGATTATGTGGCGATTACCAATGAGCTTAAGCGAAGTAATAAAGATTTAAATGACTTTGCTTATGTGGCTTCCCATGATTTAAAAGCACCGTTGCGCGGTATCATGCAATTAGCCAGCTGGGTTGAAGAAGATGTTGTTGAGATAGCGAGTACAGAAACTAAAAATCATCTGCAATTATTACAGAATAGAACAGCGAGGTTAGAGAAACTGCTAGATGATTTATTAACTTACTCTCGTATCGGTCGTGATTCTTCTGGGGTATCTGAAGTCGATGTGAAAAAAATGGTGCAAGGATTATTTAATTTAATGGATCCTCCAGCAGAGTTTGAATTGAAACTTGAAGAGCCGCTACCTGTTTTCAATACCCTAGAAACTCCCCTTGAAGTTATCTTTCGAAATTTAATTGGTAATGCCATTAAACATCACGATAAAAATAATGGAATTATTTCGATTAGGGTAAGCGAACAAGACAATTTTTATCAATTTACCCTAGCGAATGATGGACCCGCTATTGCAGAAAAACATCAGCAGCAGATTTTTGAAATGTTTAAAACATTAAAGCCCCGTGATGAGGTTGAAGGCAGTGGCATGGGGTTAGCCATCATTAAAAAGCTGCTTGATTATCATGGGGGTAAAATTAGTATTAGTTCTACTGGTGAACGAGGTGTCTGTTTCACATTTTTATGGCCTAAATACATCGCTGATAAGGAAATAAGCAGTGAATAATGCAGACTATAAACCGGCTTCTATCTTGTTAGTAGAAGATGATGAAGTTGATGCGATGAGTATTAAACGCGCATTTAATAAGATGAGAATATCCAATCCTATTGTGCGCGCAAGAGATGGTATTGAAGCATTAGAAGTATTACAGAATAAAGGTATCGATCAGCCTTATTTAATACTATTAGACCTTAATATGCCTAGGATGGGAGGGTTAGAGTTATTAGATATTATACGCAGTGATACTCGCTTAGAAACCAGCGTTATTTTTGTATTAACCACCAGTAAAGATGATGAAGACAAAATAGCGGCATACAAGCAGCATATTGCCGGATATATTGTCAAAGAAAACCTCGATATGGGTTTCGAGAAACTGGTCAAAATGCTCGATCATTATTGGCAACTGGTAGAGCTACCTGTGGTTTAAATTACCGTCTTTAGTGTCAGAAATGTTAATACTGAACCCCATATATTTCTGCTAATATATGGGTTTTTTATTTACAGCTGTTATTAATATTAACCCAGTCAAATTGATTCAGAGCCCAGTATGAGTGAAAGCGAAGATAAATATCAGCAACGAATGGCGAAAAAGAAAGCCATTATTGATGAACGAATTGCCCAAGCCCAAGAAGAGCGAGGGGTTTTAATACTGTTAAAAGGCAATGGTAAAGGTAAAAGTAGCTCTGCCCTAGGTACTATGGCGCGCTCTTTAGGATACGGTAAAAGGTGTGCCGTTATTCAGTTTATTAAAGGCCGCAATGAAACTGGGGAGATGAAATTTTTTAAAGATCATCCTTTAGTCGATTGGCATGTAATGGGGCATGGCTTTACTTGGGAGACCCAAGATAAAAACCAAGATATCGCGGCCGCACAGCAAGCCTGGGCCCTAGCGGAAAAACTACTGCAAGACGAAGAGTACGATTTCTTATTATTTGACGAAATGAGCTACATGTTCAAATACGAATACCTTGATGTTGAGCCTGTTGTGAAAGCCTTGCAGGCGCGTCCAAAAATGCAAAATGTGATGATCACTGGCCGAACTATGGCGCGTCCATTACAAGATATTGCCGATACCATCTCTAGTGTGCAGGATGAAAAGCATGCCTTTCGCCAAGGGGTGAAAGCTCAAGCCGGTATTGAATTCTAATGGCAGAATTAAAAGACCAAGGCGCTATTTTTTGTCCAGCATTATTTTTAACAGCCCCCGCTTCTGGGCAGGGTAAAACCACCATTACCGCTGCTTTAGCGCGTATGCTAAAGCGCCAAGGTAAGATTGTTCGAGTTTTTAAAACAGGCCCTGATTTTTTAGATCCACAAATTTTAGCCCAAGCCTCAGGCGAGCACGTTGAGCAATTAGACTTGTGGATGGCGGGTGAAAACTATTGCCGCTATCAATTCTATCAAGCGGCGAAAGAGGCTGACTTGATCTTAGTCGAGGGGGCGATGGGGATGTTCGATGGTGACCCTTCTAGTGCTGATCTAGCTGCTACTTTTAATATTCCTATGGCCATCATCATGGATGTAAAAGGCATGGCACAAACCGCCGCGGCTTTAGCGACAGGCTTAGCGAACTACCGGGATGATATTCAAGTCGCAGGGTTAATCGCTAATAGCTGCAGCACTGAGCGCCATCGACAGTTAATTGCCGACGCGCTACCTGAAAGCTTGCCTCTATTAGCGACCTTACCACGTTCAGAGCAGGTAGCCTTGCCTGAGCGCCACCTAGGCTTAGTGCAAGCCAGCGAAGTGCGTGATGAATTAGAATTGCGTTTTGATGCGGCCGCAGACTGGCTGGTAGAAGCTGGGTTGGAGAATATACTACAGAGTTTTGTCAGCGTAGAGTTTAAACCGGCACAGCTTGCGGTTGAAAAACCCTTGCTGCAAGGCAAGGTTATTGCCGTTGCGAAAGATGAAGCCTTTAGTTTTATTTACCAAGCAAATATATTAATGCTGCAAGAATTAGGGGCTAAACTTACCTACTTTTCACCACTATACGATGAATCAATTCCTCCCGCAGATGCTTTGTGGTTGCCAGGGGGCTACCCTGAATTACATGCACAAAAGCTGTCTGCTAATAGGGCTATGTTAAATAGTCTGCGGGCATTTTCAGCGCAACAAAAACCCATCTTGGCTGAGTGTGGTGGATTTTTATATTGCTTAGAAAGTCTTACGGACTTAAACGATGAGACTCATACTATGGCCAATATCTTGGCAGGCCAAGGCGCTATGAAAGGCAAGCGTGGCTGCCAAGGGATGCAAACTGCCATTTTTCCTGAAGGAGAGATAAGGGCGCATGCGCATCATCGATCCCGCAGTTTCAATATGCCAGAGGCGCTTTCTTATGGCCGACGTCAACGTCATCCTGCTCCGGGCGAAGCTATTTATCGCCATAACCATTTAAACGCGAGTTATCTGCATTTGTTCTTTCCTTCAAACCCTAAAGCGATCAGCTGTTTATTCAATCCAGAATTAGCTGATGGCACAACTAAATAATTTTTTAGGTATATAAAACATGACTATTGAGATGATTTCCTTACTGCTAACGGGCTTGGGCTTAGGCTTATTACACGCATTAGATGCTGACCATGTTATGGCTGTATCGGCTTTAAGCAACCGTAAACCCAGTTTAAGACGCACACTAAGATTCAGTGCTAACTGGGCGATTGGTCATGGTAGTGTGCTGATCGTTTTAGGCTTGTTATTTTTTGGCTTAGGAATCGCTTTACCAGAAACGATACAGCACATTGCTGAGTCGAGTGTTGGGGTTTTATTAATCGCTTTGGGGCTAGCTTGTTTTTGGCAATTTCATAAAGAAAAAATTATGCTCGATAAGCATACTCATGAGCACAGCCAGGGTTCGATAGAGCATACCCATTTACATGTTCAGGGTCATGATCAAGTATTAGAAAACCCGCAGCAAGTCAAAGAAGCTCATACCCCCGTCATGGTTGGGGTACTTCATGGCTTGGCAGGTAGCGCTCCGGCGCTGGCTTTAATCCCTGCGATAATGCAAACCAACTTATTAGAAGCCATCGGTTATCTCGTCTTATTTAGTGCTGGGGTATTATTTTCTATGGTGTCTTTTGGTTTGAGTTTTGGACTAGTGCAGAAAAAGCTGCAGCAAAAATCAATACGAGTATTTAACTGGAGCCGAAAAACAATTGCTTCCGCTGCGGTAGGCATTGGTTTTTATTGGTTGGCTCAGGC
>CAXIBC010000015.1:0-40206 GCA_964022115.1 uncultured Oleispira sp.
CAGCTGTTTTTCAAGTCGAAGCTTTAGGGTAGTTGGGATTTGGAGAGTTTCAAGCCGATAAACAGATAAAAGCATTCAACAACTTGGCCTGCGCTGAATTCGGTACTTCTCTCTTCGCCACGCCGTGAATACGTCGCTTCGCTGTCCCTGTAGGCTCAACCCCCGCTTCCCTGCGAGAGATGGGCTTGAGCGAACCACCGAACACACCGCCTAGAAATCTATCCAGATTATAGATTGAGCCTAAAAAGACAAAAAGACAAAAAGTATGAAGGTACTTTATAGGTAGAAACTTTATTCTTAATTTAAAAAGCTGTGAGTGACTAGCGGTGAGCGATGGGGGTTAATTTTGCAGGACGTCTAAAAGAGGGATCTTTTAGCCGAGCCTCCAGGGATGGATTCACGGCGTGCCGCACAAAATTCAATCCCCATCGGGAGCACAAGCTAATCACGTTTAAGAAACCAGATTAGATAATCTGCTGTTTGAATTTAGAAAGCTGCAAGTGATTGGCGATGAAGTGTGAGGTGTATCATTGAAGGGCATCGATCACATGGAGCGTAGCGCCGTGAATACATGGAGCGGCTGGTGATCGCTGAGCTTACAGGGACTAAATGGCAGGATAGCCATTTTGCACAACCGTAGGTTGCCCGAAGGGTGAAATACATGGATGTACTGAATGAGAGTATTCACAGCGTCCCGTACAAGGATATACCTCATGCTGAACGCAAGCTAATCACGGATAAATAACCAGCAACCCACCACCAGCTAACAAGCGGTATTTCATTTAAACCCAATACGTCCCAACCGATGAGCCCGATATTCACGAGGCGTCATATCCATCCACTGTTTATAAGCACGTGTGAACGCCCTTGGTTCACTGAATCCTAACTGTTTAGCAATCTCTGCAATGGTGATGCTTCTATCACGCAATAGTCTATTGGCCAAATCATTGCGTAAGTTATCTTTAATCTGTTGATAGCTCGTCCCTTCAGCAGTCAGCTTGCGGCGAAGTGTTTGCTCACTCATGGATAACTCTTTAGCTAACTCAACGGATCCTGGTACAACCTCGCCTTGATTTAACTTAGGCTCAAGCAACTGATAGATACGCGCACTCAAACTACTGTCTTCACCCGGAATAGTTAATAGATCAATGGGAGCGCGGCGTAAGAATACCTGCAACTCTCGCTGACTCTTAATAAGCGGCTCATGCAAATAATTGCGATGAAAAACCAAGCGATTATATTTACTCTTTAAATAAGTAGGGCAACGAAAGAGTAAATCGTACTCAGCTTTATCCAGCGGCGTGTAATTAATATACGAACCCTGAAGTTTAATCGGCTTGCCTATGTACCAACTAGCAAAACGATGCCAGATCACATGCCAGTATTCTATATAGAAGTGTTCAAAATCCAATTCTGGTCGGCGAAATATCGTAGTAAAATAAACATGATCCCCTTCATACTCCAAAGAGATCTGCACCTCGTCGGTAATCTGGTTATAAAAGCGAATGCCTTTTTGTAATAATTCTTCTAGATTAGAGGAGTAGCTCACCCAATCGGCCATTAAAGCAAAGGTTCCTACCTTTAATGGCTTCTCAGTGAACCCCATGAACTCATCATTAAGCTCAGCCGCGATAGAAGAATACAGCTTAGCCACTAAATCTACATGCACCCGCGCATTAGGATCACTCATGTACTTATCGGATATTCGCGCCTTCCTTAATAATGCACGGGTATCTATCCCCTTTGCTTTAGCACCACCCAATGCCGTCTTAATATAGTGAGAACCAACCGTAGCCATTCTTTAATACTCTATCCCTTAATAGACATCTACATCATGCTGTAGCAATAGCTTAGGCAAAATGTCATCTAATTGATTAAGGTCCTTTTCATTGAGTTCAATCAACTTCAAATTAGCGGCCTGATAAATTTCTTTGCGCGCAAGTTTACGCTGAATATCTGCAGGACTTTTTTCTTGCCCCCAGTACTCGATATAGATGTGACCACTAGGGAGGTAAAAATCACAGCTAATACTCCCTTCAATCTTCTCAGCACCATGATCCAGCTCGGTTGGTATTTCTCGACGATAAGCATGGCTTATTCCAGCAATATACAACCAATTATCTATCTCCGCTAAAGCGGCCGATTCAACTTGATGGCCATCCAAACAGTCACACAAACGACCACCAGCAATAGAGAAATCTGACTCCTTGAATAAGTGCTCATTATGGCGAGATAGCTTTTCTAACGTCCTTTTAAATTGTAATTTATGTCGAACTTGTTCCGGCCATTGAACATAAGGCATGCCCGTACTTTCATGTTCAACCTGCTGGCCACCGACAAATTGCCCTAATTGGGTTAATCTCCAGCCATGATGGAAACGCTCAATCCAACCAAGCTCGGATAAGATCAGATTCATACGCTTCGCTGCTATGTTATGAGGTTTGCCCAATTGCGAGGCGGTAATGAAGTGCACTGTTTCACTATTAAATAGTCGGTGCGCTTTAATCTCTTCAGGCCAGACAATATATTCACCAAACTTTTCATGCTGGGTATAGCGCCCACCTTCAAATTCGCCTTTCGCGGTTAAGCGCCATATTTTTCCTTCTCGCTTAATCCAGCCACGATCGGACAATAAAGAAAAAACATCCTTCGCATCTCGATTTAGCTTTTTTGCTAGCTGGGTCGTTGAAAAAGATTTCGTTGGTATCGACGCCATGGTAAAAGCATGCCTTATTTAATGACTTATTTAACTGTAAATTCTGCTCTGTCCCTATTATGCCGTGCAGTTAAGTCTCTGTATATTTACAATAGCAGCTTCTAAGAACTTCCTTCGAGTTTCAAATGACCAGCCCAAGTGATCGCAATTTTGATGATTTAAGCCAGCGCTTTAAAAACAATATTTATGGCACACCAAAGGGCATGCTGCGTTTATATGCCTTACGCGAAGACTTTGCCAAATTTAATATAGGCGAGGGGAATGTTCTCTCGGTATTGGATGCAGGCGGTGGCATGGGCCAATTCAGCTCAGAACTCGCAGCAAAAGGTCATAAGATTGAACTGTGTGACATCTCCCATGACATGCTTGATGGCGCACGATCGCTATTTATAGAGCAAGGACTAGATGCTCAGATTAATCTCACCCAATGTGGCATCCTAGATATTCCCGATAAGTTTTGCCAGCAGTTTGACCTAATAATGAATCACGCGGTACTTGAATGGCTCGTCGATCCCAGCGCCGCAATAGATACCCTATATCAACAAGTCAAACCCGGTGGCTGGCTGTCCATCATGTTTTACAATGTTCATGGTAGAACGTGGCGTGGTCTAATGAATGGTAAATTACATGCCCCTGCCACCAGCACAGAACGTATGGCGAAAGAAGGAATCGCTCCACAACAGCCCTTAGAGCCACAATGGGTATACGATCAGTTAGTTGGATTAGGCCTAGAGGTTAAATCTTGGCGAGGCATACGTTTTGTTTATGACCACATGCACCAAAAGATACGAGACCGAGTGGGTTTAGAAGCTATTGCGGCAAGTGAATCCGAATTTGGTTATCAAGCTCCCTATAGAGACCTTGCTCGCTATGTTCATATGCTGTGTTATAAACCGCTGACTTAATTCGATGGTTTCACTCGAGTTCGCTAATCAGATCAATCAATTTCTTAATAGTGATAGTTAAAAACTAATGAGCTAATAAATTCAATTCATTTCACCTACAACAATTTTTTATCCATACTAATGCCAGTTAATTAAACATACTTAAACAAGAGGCAAAAAGATGACAACTTTAGCAGATCGCACCGGCTCAAAAGTACCTCAAGTAACTTGGCCTACTCGCCAAGGAGATGAGTGGGTCAATATCACCACAGACGATGTATTTAAAGGGAAAACGGTTGCGGTATTTTCATTACCCGGTGCCTTCACTCCAACCTGCTCTTCTACTCACCTTCCCCGCTATAACGAATTAGCATCGGTATTTAAAGAGAATGGTGTCGATGAAATTGTGTGCATCAGTGTAAACGATACGTTTGTAATGAATGCTTGGCTAGCGGATCAAGAAGCTGGCAACATCCGCGTTATTCCAGATGGTACTGGGGCATTTACTGAAGGCATGGGCATGCTGGTTGATAAATCAGACATAGGCTTCGGTAAACGCAGCTGGCGCTATAGCATGCTGGTGAAGGATGGCATTATCGATAAAATGTTTATCGAGCCTCAAAAACCAGGGGACCCATTTGAAGTATCAGATGCTGATACCTTATTGGGATACATCAATGCTAATGCAAAACCTCCTGTATCCGTTAGCATCATTAGTAAACCCGGCTGCCCTTTCTGCGCCAAAGCGAAAGAAGATCTAAGCGCTGCTGGCCTGAGCTATGAAGAGCTGGTATTAGGCAAAGATGCGAGCCTTACTTCTTTACGTGCTATGTCGGGCAAAGAAACAGCACCACAAGTCTTTATTGGTGGTCAATGTATCGGTGGTAGTGAAGAGCTTAGCGCTTACTTATCAAAATAGATTAGCTGAAGAAAGCCCTAAAGAAAGCGCCGAAGCAATTTTTCTCTCGGCGCTTTGCTGTTTTAAGGATAAAAGAATCGACTTAACCCCGTGCGGCCAAATCCTTTTTAGCTTCTCCTAGCTGATAATTTAAATCCGCTACTTTCTGCTTTAATTCTTTATTATCCTGCTGCTCTTCACGATGTTTATCAGCAAGTTCATTCAACGCTTCTTTAACCTGCTCTACTTGCTGCTGCCAGCGGCTCGATAAAATCCAAGCAGCCAAACCACCACCTAAAACCACTCCGCCTAATGCGGCTAATATAAATACCATATCTAAACCTTTAATCGTGTAATTCATTATCAAGTTGTCGGATTAGGGTAAGAATCTCCTTGCCCACTTCCGTATTGTTATAAAACTCACTGGCCATGGGTTCAATCCCCTGCCCATGTGCGAACCTAGGCAAGGCCTGATTAGTATCAAGCAAAACCTGCATTTTCGGGATAAAAACAAACTGTAACCACTGGCTAAAGTTCATGGTATCCAAACAAAATGGCTGTCGACTCTTCAGAGCTTGCGGATCAATGGCGACTTCGGACCACTCTCCCGCCTGATGCATCACCTGGGGTAACGCGGTTAAAATAGCCGTTACCTGCTCTTTATTTGCCATAATCTAGCCTTCTAACCTAGCCTTATTGAAACTTTTCCGCCAACGTCCCTCGCATCAAGGGCGAATGCAGGCTTTATTGTACGATATCTAGGATTATATCAACATTCAGCCCTCGATACCCTAGAGCCAATCCGCTAGAATGTCGCGCAATTTATAATTAGTTTTGAGGTTTACTCGTGAGCATCAGCAAATTCGTCGAAGAAACTGGCGCGCAAATGCGCATTTTTGATTTAGGCCGCCGCATACAGAAAATATCGAAGGCGGATTTTGCTGATATTGAAGACCTAAATAAACCTTACCCTTCTCCTTACCTACAGCATGCTTGGATTGGTATTCTTACCTGGAATCCGAAAAAAGCTGGAAATCACAACATTTGGTTTTTAAAGCTGCCTTTGGATGAACAGAACTTCATTCAACCTGGTGATCGCGATGCCTTTTTAAACCACTGGTTAAGATGCTTACAATATCCCGATAAAGAGCATGGTGAAGCGCCATGTTACTACAAGCCCGACCAAAACCGTATGGCCTACTTCCATGCTTTGGCTTTAGCCACCCTAGGCCAATCTCATAGCGATTTTTACGCCACGACTCGAGCTTATTTAAGTGGTAATATGGGCTGGGAAAACTGGCAACAGCTAGGTTTACAGGGCATTGCAGAAGTCGTGGTTAATATCGATAAAGACCACAACGCCAAGCTAGTCGCTCAAGGCATTGAAAACATGCCTTCGGTACCACTGAATACATTATTAGGCTTCTTGGAAAATATCGAACCTGACTTCCCACTTTCTGTCGCGATCAACGATCGGCTCGCTAAGGTGATAAAAGAAAGTGCTGAACCTGCTGACCTTGCGGCTTTTATACGCGCATTATCGCAAAGCCAAAATGTAGAACAGCGCCAGATGTTAATTGAAGTTATCTTATTACACCCTAAAGCGAGCAGTATCGAAGTGCTTGCTTCAATTGCTAGCCGCTGCTGGCTGGACTTAAAAGGCGACTTGTTATTAGCCTTCTTAAATGTCTTAGCTATAAATGATCAAGGTCAGCCAGCCTTTAATGCCCTGATCGCCGATTTAATGCCATTACCGAATAAGCGGGATCATATCTTACAAGCGTTTCGCAGTGAAAAACGCAGTGAAGCCTTAATGGTCGCTATTGGTAATATGATGAAGAGCGTGCAACAAGCAGAAAAATGAATTTGTAATCAATGTTTAGGGGGTTATATCGCTATATACTAACAGATAATAACCCCCGAACAGATTGTTCCATTCTTATGTATCTCTAAAACTTTCAGCTACTGTTATTATTAATCTTTCGTTTAATCGACCTACATTCGTTAACAATATTATGACTCAGCCTGTACCCAAGCGATCACTGTCTTTTGCATTTTTAGCAATATTTATCGCCCTTGCATTCCCATTATTAATCGAAATAACCTTTTCAGACCATGTTCGTGAAGGTGAATATAACTCTCGTTTAGGCTGGGCATTAATTCTAATGTTTATCGGCTTAATGATACGCAATGCAAGAGTGATTAAAGTTTTATTAATTCCTTTTATTATTGGCGGCAGTATCGATATTGGGTATGCCGTTAGTTTTGGCGGCGTATTCACTACCGCAACATTAGAAGCAGTATTTAATACCGATAGTAATGAAGCACTCGAATATATCAGTAGTTATGCGTCTTTACCGCTCACCCTAATTTTATCTTTTTATTGGCTAAGCCTAATATTCGTGCTGCGAGATTTACAGTTTAACTTTCCGCAGTCAAAAGCACGTACAAGCTTCCTTGTAATAGGTGCTTTATTAACCTTAACCGCAGGCTACCGCATTACGGTGATGGAAAAGTATCATGATACGATTCCCGGTGTATTAGGCAGTATGCCATCCTATTACAAAGGCAGTATGGGTTTACAACAAGAGATAGCATTAAGAAAATCTCTTATTGAGAATACGCTAGCAGATGCACAAATTTCCCAACCAGAATTAGCTCAGACCTATATATTTGTCATTGGCGAATCGATGAATCGTAATCACATGTCGGTATACGGTTATCATAGAAATACGACACCTTTTTTAAACCAGCTAGATGAAAGTAGCGTTATTTTCAAAAATGTTATTAGCAGTCACGCACAAACTAATGCCTCTTTGCGAGTTGCTCTGACGTCGGCATCGGCAACAGAAAAGCAAAGCAATCATTTTAGAGAAGCACTGAGCATTATTGATACGGCCAATATGGCAGGCTTTAAAACCTGGTGGATATCAAACCAACAGCCAATGCGAGCTACCATAGCGTCCATTGCCGGCCAGTCCGATCGTACTCAGTTTATTAGTAATGATTACCAAGGTGTCGAAGTCAATCGTTACGATGGTTTTATGCTGCCCTATATCGAAGAAGCACTGGCTGATAAAGCGAAGCACAAGGTGATTTTTATCCACATGATGGGTAGCCATGCGCAATACAGCAACCGCTATCCGCAGCGCTTTGAATACTTCACCGACAATCATGTGAAAGGCTATCAAGACGACCTTTCTCAAGGAAAAGTCGACAGTATCAATGAATACGATAACTCTATTTTGTATACCGATAGCGTTTTACACGATACTTGGAAGCTATTAACGCAGGATACTGCCGAAATTAAAGCATTCACCTTATTTTCCGATCATGGGGAAGAAGTTTATGACCAGATCAATATCAAAGGTCATAGCCCAGATAATGTCACGGCCAATATGCTTGAAGTCCCACTCATCACTTGGACATCAAGTGGCTTTGCCAAGCATAAAGAAAAAATTCTAAGCGCGATGAAAGATAATCAAACGCAAGCGTTTCGCTTGGATAACCTCTATCACTTCGCGACCGATTTAATCGGTATTCAATCAACTCTTGTTGATCGCAAAAAAAGTTTAGCATCAACTGAATTCGAAGCCTTGCAAGAGCGTAAAGTCTATAACCAATCCTATGAGCAGACTTTACGCTACCGTATTCAAGCCATAAAACCTGCAGCCATCAGTAAAAATTAGCACATAAGTTAGACTCTGATTTATAATCTCGGCCTAATGCAATTTTATATTTGGCTGAGATGATTATGTCGATTTCCTCGAGCTCACCTTGCCCTTGTGGCTCAGCACTAGCTTACCAGGAGTGTTGCCAACGTTTACACCTAGGTCAGCCAGCCCCAAGCGCTGAAGCCTTAATGCGTTCACGTTATAGCGCTTTTGCTTTGCAACTAAATGACTACCTTATCTCAAGCTGGCATCCAGAAACCCGACCGCAACAACTGGAACTCGAAGCGACGACAGTTTGGCAACGCTTAGAAATTGTAGCCGCACACAATGATCAACATAGCGGCGAGGTTCACTTCAAAGCGACTTATTGTGAAAACGGTCAATGGTGGGTATTGCAAGAGAAGTCGCAATTTCGCTATCAAGATAACCACTGGTTTTATCACAGTGGCGATTACCAACCACACAGGCTAAACCCTAAGCGTAACGATCCTTGCCCTTGCGGTAGTGCTAAAAAATATAAAAAGTGCTGTTTATCCTAGTCACTGCTCATGCCGCGTTTAATCATAGCCATTGTCATCATTAATGATCCAATGACTGATACTAGTAACATGCAATTGACCCATACGGTATGGCGAGCGTAATAAGGGGATTGTATATCTTGCTCGCCAGCAACGCATTTCTCTAACTGAAAGTCATAACTCAGGCCTTGATCGATACAATCATTCACTGTGGATAACTCCCAGCCATATAAACTTAATAACAAGATCACAGGTACTGAAAATACTATTGAACCCCATCTCATCATACTTTTTCTCCCTTTTCTCTCACTTTAACTTGACATTATGCGCTAATCTTTTCATCTTAGGTCATCACAATGTCCGTTTTACAATAATAACCAGGCACTTATAGCCATAGGAACAGGCACTTATAGTCTTATGAAGCAAATATTTATCGCAGCAGCACTTGTTCTTGGCATGAATGCACATGCCGCCACAGAAGACCTAGATGGACTGCTAACTAAGATTGACGCCGATATTAAAGCACTTCGGTTGGCCAAACCTGCAGGCAATAATGCTCTAGAGCGAATCGATGCTTTCAGAGCTCAAGCCCCCTTTGACTTCCGCATTACAGAGCGGATCTTCAAGCTCGGCGAATCCTACGTGTCTTTAGCGAATAAAGCCATCGATAAAAAGAATTATCAGCAAGCTCAAGGTTACCTTGATATTGCGTGGCGGGTTGCTGCGCTGACCCCTGGCTTAGAAGCGACTCAAGAAAAAGTTGACAAGCTTAGTGCTGGCCAAAGCACAGCTAAGAAAGCGGTTAAGAAAGGCCCTACGGCAGCAGAAATCAAACAGCAGAAAGCCTTGGCCGCAGCCGCTATTGCGGAAAAGAAACGCTTAGACGCAGAGCGTAAGAAAAAAGCCAATGCCGATAAACTAGCTAAGGCGAAGGCGGCTAAAAAAGCAGCGGCGGATAAAAAGTCAAAACAAGAGGCTGAGCGTAAACGCCGTATTGCCAATGAGAAATTGCAAAAGCAACGAGCTCAAGCGGCTAGAGACAAGTCAAAGAATGAAAAGCTAGCTAAACAACAAGCAGCAGAGAAAGCGGAAAAACGCCGCTTAGCCGCCAAGAAATCAGCCAAGCCTGTTGCCGATAAAGCGGCTAAGAGTGAAAAACCGTCACCTGCGGCTACTAAACTGAGTAAAGCAACGCCCATAGGTAAGGGAGTAGAAACATCCTCTGCGATTGCTAGTTATCCACTACCTCAAGATAAGATCTCCAACCGTAATCGTGAGATCAGCCAAGACCTTATACCTATTTGTAAAGCCATCATCGACAATGATGCTTCGATTGTTTTACATACTGAAAGTAAAAGTGACTATCGCTGGCTGACTGTACGTTTAACTCTATGTACGCGTCGTTTGGACTCTAGCTTCCGCTTACGCCACAGTTTCAAGCAAGTTTCCTCCTCGGAGCCGTTCATGACCTTACATCCTGCTCGTAGCACGGCTTTGATAGGAAATATCTAATATCAGCCGATATTATCGTTACCCTTCGATAATCCGCTAGAAAATAACAGCCTCTTACTGAATCATTCATTAAGAGGCTTTTTTATGTCGATTTTTGCTGATTAATTCCCTAGCTTTGCTTAGGCGTTAAGCAAGCCTTGATTTTTTATCGCTTGCTGCCAAGTTGGGTCGGTATTCAATAAACTGTATACTTGGTAATCAATCCACTCACCTTCAAATTCAAAATAGTTCATTAATTGACCATCATAATGAAGACCAAAGGCCTGAGCCAGTGTAATAGACACTTTATCCTTAGCTGTTAAAAACCACTCCAATCGATGTAACGACAAATCTTCAAACGCCAAGGTCGCGACGGCATAAATAAGTTCGGATAATACGCCTTGTGTTTTATGCTCAGGAAAAATTTCTACTTGCAGCTGAGCACTGGCATTAATCCAATTAAACTTCTGCAGACTGATGCGCGCAATCACCTTACCACTGGCCTTCTCTTCCACTAACCAAAAAGCAGCTTCTTTGGCTTCAAATTGCATCACCATACGACGCGCTTCATCCATAGCCTGAGCTTCAACTACCATAGGATTTTTCGGTATATGCTTAACCACGCCCTTGCTACTGAGTAAGCCATAGAGGTTAGGAATATCTTCTTCATGAGCAAAACGGATATAAAATTGCTCGGTATTTAAGTTCCAATTCATCTTGTTTCTCCTGCTGGCGCAGTCTCGAGTATCTGGTTATACACCAGTACATCGGAAAATTCTGTTTGACTGATACGGCGAAAATCTCGCAACCGTGCCTGCTGTGTAAAGCCAGCTTGCTCTAATACCTTAATCACAGCGTCATCATCTTGGGGTAAGCAGTGAAAGGAGAAGTTTCTCAAATGGTATTTGGTCGCTAAAAAGTTGAGCCCAGTATGTAAGGCATTAACCTGCAGCTCAGGGGCTAACTCAGCCATCACGTCTAAGCGCATCAAGGTCTTTAGCGAACTTGGTTGCCAATCATAAAGACTCAGCATGCCTAGCATCCGAGGCTCACCATCGCTCTCTACCTCAATCGCCCACATCAAACCTCTTTGGGTAGCAGCCATTTGTACCGACAGTGCAATCATACGTTCAGCATGTTCTCGGCTAGCAGCTTCACTTTGCCCTGCTAAAGTTTGTTTTTGATAGAGTTTAATAATGGAATCGACATCAGACTGGATTAGCGGTCGCAGTTGGCCACCAGGAAAATCGACGTTAGCAACAAATTTCATGAAGGATTTTACCTAGAATGTGCGTAATAAGGCGCACATTCTAGCATTGAGAAGAGAGTACTGCGAATTCAAACGTATTGTGCCGCTGCCCAACCACTAGCCCAAGCCCATTGGAAATTAAACCCTCCTAAGTGCCCAGTGACATCCAGTACTTCTCCGATGAAGTATAAGCCAGGCTGCTTGTTGGCCATCATAGTTTTTGAACTCACCTCGTCGGTATCAATGCCACCTAAGGTAACTTCAGCGGTACGATAGCCTTCCGTACCTGAGGGAATCAGCTGCCAAGCATTAAATCGACTAGCGATCAGATCCATTTGCTCGGCATTCAATTCCGCTAGGGTCAGAGCTTGTGCACGCTTAAACTCGGCAGGTAATAATGCCTCTACCAGCTGGTCTGACATCTTTTGCGTTAACCACTGAGTCATAAATTTCTTCAATGATAACTTTGGCCGCTCATGCTGAGTCTCTCGTAATACTTGAGCAAGATCGATATCAGGCAACAAATTAATCGTCAAAGCATCACCGGCTTGCCAATAAGACGATATTTGTAAAATTGCAGGCCCGCTTATACCCCTATGGGTAAAGAGCATATTGCCACGAAAGCTTTGCTGATTACACTCAATACTCACCTCACAAGAGCTACCCGACAGCTCTGTACAGACACTTTTGAGCTGGTCAGTAATGGTAAATGGGACGAGTCCAGCACGGGTTTTGTAAGTCTTGAGTCCAAACTGCTGCGCAACCTGATAACCAAACCCACTCGCGCCTAAGGTAGGAATCGACAATCCTCCCGTAGCAATCACTAAAGACTCGCAAGAATACCGCCCCTGATGGGTTTGTAGCTGAAATTGACTGCTAACATCAGTCTGTTCAAACTCATCATCAGAGCTAGTATAAAGCGCTTCAATACTGGTTTTTAATTGTACGGTCACCCCTGCTTGAGCACACTCTGCCAATAACATGTCGAGAATATCACTGGATTTATTATCACAAAATAATTCACCGAGCTGCTTCTCATGATAAGGAATACCATATTTTTCGACTAGAGCGATAAAGTCCCATTGGCTATAACGGCTCAATGCACTTTTACAAAAATGAGGGTTGTGGCACAGATAACGATCGGGCTCGACATAATAGTTGGTAAAGTTACAGCGTCCTCCCCCCGACATTAAAATTTTCTTGCCCGCCTTATTAGCATGATCCAAAACCAATACTGATCGACCGCGCTGGCCTGCGATGGCTGCGCACATTAACCCTGCGGCGCCCGCACCAATAATAATAACGTCGTAATGCACAAGTGAATCCTGAACTGAATTTTGATTAGGTAATAAGAAAGGAGAGACTAGGTTTTAGCCAATAATTTTTTAACTGGGCCATAACTTTTACGATATATTTCACAAGGCCCTAATTTTTCAAGCGCTTCAATGTGCGCTTTTGTCGGGTAGCCTTTATGCTTTGCTAAACCATACCCTGGGTATTGTTCATCTAAGGCTTCCATTTCATGGTCGCGCTGAACCTTTGCCAAAATAGACGCTGCACTGATCGCAGCCACTAACGCATCACCTTTAATAATCGCACTGCCTGGCATATCTAATTCAGGTAAACGATTACCATCAATTAACGCGTATTCCGGCTGAACATTGAGGCCACGTACAGCTCGAGTCATGGCCAACATACGGGCGTGGAGAATATTAATCTCATCTATTTCGGCAACCGAAGCTCTGGCAATACAATAGCTGATGGCTTTTTCTTTAATTTCTGGAAATAACGCTTCACGCTTTTTGGCACTGATTTTTTTAGAATCGTTTAACGCCGCAATGGGGTTATTAGGATCAAGAATAACGGCCGCTGCAACAACATCCCCACATAATGGGCCAGCCCCAGCTTCATCGACGCCACAATATAGAATTTTCTGATCTAATAATTGAGCTTCGACTTCCGTTTCAACTTCGTATTCCACTAATAAATCACGCTCTGACATTATGCATCATCCGAGTATGAGTTTTTCACCTCAGCGCTTTTAAGCTTAGGGACCGGCTCTAATAGCTCAATCACTGCATTAGCCGCTTGTTCATTCGCATCTCTTTTTAGCTGCTTATGAATAAAGAGAAAGGTTTCTTGCAGTTGATGTACTAGTTCTTCATTTTCTAAACGTTCAATAACCGCAGCCGCCAAATTTTCTGGCGTAGCCTGCTCCTGTAATATTTCAGGAACAACTTCTCGACCAGCCAGTAAGTTAGGTAAAGAGATAAAGTCTTGTTTCAATAAGCGGCGCATAATCATCGCCGTCAAAGGGGCGACGATATAACTCACAATCATAGGTTTCTTTAATAGCATACCTTCAAGAGTTGCGGTGCCCGAAGCGAGTAAAATCACATCCGCTGCTTGCATGCAGGTCTTTGAGTTACCATCAATTATTTCTATATTAGCCGTTGGCTGCAAGCTATCCATTAGCTGTTCTAACTGCTGCTTACGAGCATGATTGGCCGCGGGAAGTATAAAGCGAACCTTGGCATTATGTTTATGAATGCGCTCTGCCGCTTGAATGAATACTGGTGCTAATTTATCGACTTCACTGCCTCGACTGCCAGGCATAAGACAAACTACTTTTTCATCTTGCTCTAGATGAAAGGCATGGCGTGCATCTTCAGCATGATTTTCAAACGGAATACTGTCTGCCAAATTATGGCCAACAAAACACACGGGGACATCATGCTGCTGATAGAACTTAGCTTCAAACGGAAACAAGGTCAGCATTAGGTCGACTGACTTTTTAATTTTATGGATTCGCTTTGAACGCCAGGCCCAAACTGACGGGCTCACATAATGAACCGTTTTAATACCCACTTGTTTTAACTTGAACTCTAGTTGTGTATTAAATTCTGGTGCATCGATACCAATAAATACATCCGGTGGGTTGTTACGCCAATATTGAAGCAATTTCTTACGTACTTTCAATAACTCGAATAATCGACCTAGTATCTCAACTAGGCCCATAACCGCAAGGCGCTCCATTGGCACAAAAGACTTAAAACCTTCGGCCTCCATGAGCGGGCCACCAATGCCTTCAAATATGGCATCGGGATAGCGCTTTTTAAGCGCTTTCATTAAGCCAATCCCCAGCATATCCCCCGAGGTTTCACCCACAACGATTGCAATACGCATTAGCGAATAATTCCGCGCGTCGCTTGCTCAATAGAATCCAACAAAACTTGCACACTAGGATCTTGCTCAGCCAATTGCTTAATTTCAACAATCGCTTCATCTAAGGTCAGAGATTGACGGTATAAAGCTTTATAGGCTTTACGCAGTAATTGAATAGACGATTTTTCAAAGCCGCGACGCTTGAGGCCTTCAATATTAATTCCGTGAGGCTCAACCGGATAACCATTACAAATCACATAGGCAGGGATATCTTTTAATACTACCGAGCCTGCACCCGACATAGCATGGCTACCGATTTTACAAAACTGGTGTACTTGAGTCGCGCCACCCAAAATTACATAATCACCAATATGTACATGCCCTGCTACATTCGTATCATTGGCAAGAATACAGTTATCACCCAACATAACATCATGGGCAATATGCACATTCACCATAAACAAGTTATTACTACCGACTTGGGTCAGGCTATTATCTTGGGTAGTTCCGCGGTGAAAAGTACAGGCCTCTCGGATAATATTATTATCACCGATGATTAACTCAGTCGGCTCATCAGCGTACTTTTTGTCTTGGCACTCTTCACCAATAGATGAAAACTGAAAAATCTTATTATTTTTTCCAATCTTAGTTGGCCCTTTAATAACCACGTGGGGCCCAATTACTGTTCCTTCACCGATTTCTACACCTGGTCCAACCATAGACCAAGGACCAATTTCAACACCTTCGGCAATGATCGCACTCGGGTCGATAACGGCTCTGGGATCAATCATCTTTATATATCCTTTTCAGCACAGGTAATTTCGGCACAACAGACGACCTTACCATCAACGCGGGCACGACAAGAAAACTTCCAAATGCCCCGCTTATTATTAACGTATTCAGCTTCTAAATTAAGCTGATCACCGGGAACAACCGGTTTTTTAAATCGAACATGATCAGCACCAGCAAAATAATAGCTGGTTTTTGCAGTGCGCTTTTCACCCAACATGTGTAAGCCTAAAATACCGGCAACTTGTGCCATAGACTCGACAATTAATACCCCAGGCATAATCGGGTGTTGAGGGAAATGACCATTAAAAAACTCTTCATTAATGGTGACATTTTTGAGCGCCGTAATGCGTCCTGCATTCTCTCCCTCAATTTCAATGGTATCTACTCGATCGACTAACAAAAATGGGTAGCGATGAGGGAGTAGTTCTTTAATACCTTGCACATCCAAAGCTGGCATCATAGTTACCTTATAGGTTTTTTTCTAATTTCTTTAAACGCCTAGCCATATCATCTAGCTGACGGAAACGAGTCGCACTCTTACGCCAATCTGCGGCTGGCATCATAGCCGTACCAGAGGAATAAGCCCCAGCTTGAGTAATTGATTTTGAAACTAACGTCATGCCGGTAATATGAACACCATCGGTGATCTCGATATGGCCAACAATACCTACACCACCGGCAATCGTACAGTTCTTGCCTAACTTAGCACTGCCAGCAATCCCCGTGGTTCCGGCAATCGCACAACCATCACCAATCACCACGTTATGAGCAATCATTATCTGATCATCAAGCTTCACATCATTACCGATTTTTGTATTATCTAAGGCTCCACGATCAATTGTGGTATTTGCCCCAACCTCTACATTATTACCGATTTGAACACCGCCTAACTGAGAGATTTTCTGCCATTTACCCGCATCCGGAGCAAAGCCAAAGCCATCAGCGCCAATCACACTGCCCGAATGGAAGATACAATTATTGCCAATCACTACATCGTGATAGAAGACAACATTCGCATGTAATATACATTGCTGCCCTATGATCGAATGATCACCAATCACACAGCCTGGCCCTACACGACTACCTGTACCCACCTGTACATGCTCGCCAATGACCACATTAGCCCCAATTGAGACACCCGCCGCTATTTCAGCGCTTTCAGCAATCACTGCAGAAGGATGAATACCGACCCTTTGTGCTGGTAAGTTATCAAATAATTGTGACAACTTAGCAAAGCCCACATAGGGGTTATTCATCACTAAAGCCGACACCGGACATTCAGCTTGCATATCTGGGTGAATGATCACCGCCGCGGCATGGGTATTGGCTAATTGTTTACGATAGCTTGGGTTCGCTAGAAATGTTACTTGCTGACAGCTTGACTCATCGATCGAGCCAATACCTGATACGACTAGCTGATCATCTTTAGCTACCAAGGTAGCACCAATTTTTTCAGCGACTTCAGCTAAAGTAAAAGCGAGTTGTGCCATGGTATCGACCTTTTAAACTTAAATACGATTCTTTGATTATTTCTTTTCGTTTAATTTTTCAAGCAATAGTTTAGTAATGTCAGTACCTGGGCCGTTATAAATAACCATTTCAGGACGAACAACTAAATCATATTCTTTCTCATCGATAATCGCCTTCAATGCAGCTTGCATCTTAGGTTCCATCATTTTAGCTAGGTTTTGTAATTCCTGCTGCTCGGCTTTTTGCATATTTTGACGATGGAATTTGTAAGTAGTCGCTTTCTCTTCAAAGCTATTCTTAAGCTTACGGCGCTCATCTTCGCTCATAATTTCGCCGTCTTTAGCAATCTTGTCTTGAATACCTTTTAGCTCTGTTTCTAACTTAGTGATGGTATCGATATCACCTTGCTTAGCGGTACGGAATTTTTCCACAGCGGCTTTCGCTTCATCAGATGCTAAAACAGCGCGCTGCATATCAACCACTGCAATTTTCATTTCCGCTTGAGCGAAAGTGGCTGTCATGGCTAATAAAGCAATTTGTAAAAAACGCATAATGTTATCTTCCTATTTATTATTAATGTTATTACTAATCAAAGTTAAATTTTAGAAAACTTGCCCAAGAGAGAATTCAAACCCTTCGGTTCTGTCATCTTCTTTATCATTAAGTGGGAAAGAATACGTAAAGGTTAATGGCCCAATGGCCGTAACCCAAGTAACCCCAACCCCAGTACTTAAACGAAGTTCTGTCAGATCAACACCTTCCGCACAAAACGGATGAGTATCAAAATTCGGTATTTCACTATCATTAGGTTTGTAGCACTGATCGGTAAATACATTACCAGCATCTAAGAATACAACACTACGCAATGAGCTACGATCTTCCACAAACGGAAAAGGGAAAATTAATTCGGTACTACCTTCAACCAAAATATTGCCACCCAATGCCGTCGCTCTTTCGATATACGCTGGGGCTTGAACCACAGAGCCATTGCTTGGATCTGTAACATAAACCGGGGCGTAACCTGCCGAGTTAACCGCACGCACGACATCGCCATCAGCATTTTTATAATAGATGTTGCTCGGGGAACCGCCATCAACCACAGGGCGACCTAGATTATCTGTCTCGAATACTGGGTTGCCATCAGCACCCGTTTCTACGAGATCAACAAGATTATATTCAGGTAAGCCTTGTGGCCCTAGCGAGCTAGTACGATAACCACGAACCGAGCCAACGCCACCGGCACGGAAGTTTTTAAAGAAAGGTAGCTGGTTCAAATCACCAAAGCCATCACCATAACCTAGCTCAGTACGAAAACGCAGTGCCCAATCAAGATCAAATGGAATGTAATAATCGGCTTTATATCCCAATTTATAATAGGTTAAATCACTACCCGGAATGGCCAAATCAAACGATAAGCTTTGCTGTGCCCCTGCGGTTGGAAACAAACCACGGTTTAAGTTTGACCATTTCCAACTTGCACCAAAAGAATACTCACGAAAGTGATCGCCATTATCATCAATAAAATCGCTGATTTCCGCTGGCACTGTGGTGCCCTCAAACATATCCGTTTCCGAAGCACCCAAGGTAAAAGACAAGCGCTCACGATTACTGATCGGATAACCAAAAGTCACGTTACCACCTAAGGTATTCGTCTGGTAATCACTGGTGAAAGATTGGTTAGAAAAATCGGTTTTACGATAAAATACGTTAAAGCCACGGCTTACCCCATCGATGGTGTAATAAGGATCGTGGAAAGAGAAGTTATACGATTGAACCGTATTGTTTTTTTGCAAAGCCAATGACATACGGTTACCCGTACCCAAAAAGTTATTCTGACTGATACTGGTGCCAATGATAAACCCACTACCACCGGCGTAACCTACGTTAAAGTTCAAGCTACCACTTAGCTGCTCTTCAACACTGTAGTTCACGTCAATTAAATCATCAGCCCCGGCTACGGCTGGCGTTTCAACATTAACGCCTTTAAAAAATCCTAATTGATTTAAACGTTTTTTACCGGCTTCAATTTTTTCTGTTGATGCCCAGCCACCTTCCATTTGCAACATTTCACGACGCAAAACTTCATCGAGAGTACTTTCATTACCCGCAAAGTTAATACGACGCACATAAGTACGCTTGCCAGGTTCAACAAAAAACGTAATGTCTACTAGTTTATTCTCATCATCGATTTTAGGGATACCATCGACTTTAGCGAAGGTATAACCATCATTGCCTAAACGCTTAATCATCAAATCACTGGTTAGTGTTACTTTTTGGCGAGAGAAAATGTCTTCTTCTTGAATAATATAAAAGCGTTCTAACTCTTCTTCCGCTAATACAAGGTCACCTGCTAAGCTCAACTCACGAACACTATAGATGTCTCCTTCACTCACATTAATCGTGATGTAAACACCCTTTTTATTCGGTGATACAGACACTTGAGTCGATTCAATATTAAAGCGAATATAACCTCGGTTAAGGTAATAAGAGCGTAATGTTTCTAAATCACCGGATAATTTCTCACGAGCGTATTTATCATCACTGGCATACCAAGACCAAAAGTTACTGGTTTGAAGTTGAAAGGTTTTTAATAACTCTTCATCAGAGAAGGCATTGTTACCAATAATATTCACATGCTGAATGGACGCTACCGTGCCCTCATCAACTTTAATCACTAAACCAACGCGGTTTCTTGGTAATGCCGTCACTTCAGTGGTGATACTGGCATCATAACGACCTTGCGCAACATACTGTCGCTCAAGCTCAAGAGAGATTCGCTCTAAGGTAGAACGTTTAAAAACCAAACCTTCTGCCAAACCCGATTGCTTCAGACCATCTTTTAGTGCATCCGTGGTAATTGCTTGGTTACCCTTGATCTCTAACTGAGTAATCGTCGGCAATTCAACCACCTGCACTATTAATATATTGCCATCACGCTTAAGCGAAATATCATTAAAAAGGGCTGTTTTAAATAAGCGCTTCGAGGCGATTGCTATACGTGCACTATCAACGGTATCACCCACATCAATGGAAAATGCCTCAAATACCGTACCCGCAGAAATACGCTGTAACCCTTCGATTCGAATATCACTGACAACAAAAGATTCAGCAGCCGCTAGTTGACTAAATACGGCTAAAATACATGTTAAAAACAAAGCTCGCATATGCGATTAAATTCCAAATATATAGAGCGACAAACAGTTGTTAAAAAACAAAACTATAAGCGACTAATGTCATTATAAAAAGCAATAACCATAAGACTCATCAATAAGGCCATGCCAAGTTGTAACGCCATTAACTGAATACGCTCAGGTAATGGTTTGCCTAAAAGTGCTTCGATGCCATAGAACAAAATATGCCCACCATCCAACATCGGGATAGGTAAGAGGTTAAGGACCCCTAGCGAAACACTTAATAAAGCCAAAAAACCAATAAAAGCAATAAAACCACTACTCACTGAAGAGTCCGCTACTTTAGCAATGGTAATCGGTCCACTCAAGTTCTTCACGGAAAGATCGCCTAAAATCATCTTCCAAAGTGACTCGAGAGTAAAAATAATTAATTGTTGCGTCTTAATCCCGGCCTGCACTAAAGAATCAATCGGGCCAAGCTGTGTTTTAGAGATCCAATCCTTGGGTATTTCAGGTACAGCACTGGCTTCTAAACCGGCACCCACATAGCCAATTTCCTCACCCGACTCTGTGGTTTTAACCCCAGGCAATAACATCAAAGTCAGCTGCTCAAGCTCCCCTATGTCTGTCTTGCGTTCAATAAAAAGATCCATTGCCTGATTCGGGTGTGCTCGCACCAGCGCTACCCAATCACGCCAATCATTAATTTTTTCGGCTTTGCCAGCAACCACCAGTGAAACAACCTTATCACCAGGTTGTAAGCCTGATTGTTCCGCAGCGCCTCCAGCCACCACCTGGCCTACAATCGCCTCAATCGGTAATAACCGCGGCGAAATCCCTAAGCCTTTCATAGGATCTGGGGCTTCTTGGTCTGTTAACCAACGCTCAATAGGAATCAACACTTGGCGTTGTTGCTGGTTTTTATCCTCTAATACTAAAGGAATTTGAGTCGTTTCTCCGATATAAGAAATTAATTGCCAAGATACTTCTTGAAAGCTATCCACCTCAGTATCACCAATCGCGACAATACGATCCCCAGCGACAACCCCTTGCTCATAAGCAGGGCTGTTATTGTCTATACTGCCTATCACCGGGACAAGACCCGTGGTTCCTAGCATGTAGATTGCCCAATAGGCAAAAACCGCAAAGATAAAGTTAGCGATCGGCCCCGCACTCGCAATGGCAATGCGCTGCCAAACAGTCTTTTGATTAAAAGCTTGCTCAACCTCTTCAGGTTTTACCTCACCTTCACGCTCATCCAGCATTTTGACGTAACCGCCTAGTGGAATCGGTGCAATGGAAAATTCGGTGCCTAATTTATCGGTATAAGACCATAGTGGCTTGCCAAAGCCCACAGAAAATCTTAATACCTTCACCCCACAGCGGCGGGCAACCCAAAAGTGACCAAACTCATGGATCACCACAAGGATACTAATAGCGACGATAAAAGAAATTAAGGTACTCATAATGTATTTTTAGCGATCCAATAAATAATAAGGTATTAGTGAATTAGCTTGCTCTCGTGCCCAACGGTCCGCTGCTAATACATCATCTAAGCAGCTTACTTCTTGCTCAGGGCATGCCTGAATAACTTTGCTGATCAATTCTGGGATGGATAAAAAGCTAATTTGTTCCCCAAGGAATGCCGCTACCGCTATTTCATTAGCAGCATTTAGTACCGCAGGATAAATGCCACCACGCTGAAAAGCCTCTTTCGCCAAATTTAAACAAGGAAACGTCTCATGATCCGGCTGCTCAAAGTCTAAGCGAGCAATATCAAACAAATCAAGGTGCTTAACCCCGGCATCGATACGCTCAGGCCACGCCATACCATAAGCAATGGGAGTTCGCATGTCAGGCTGACCCAGTTCCGCAATCACCGAACCGTCATTATATTGCACCATAGAGTGAATAACGCTTTGTGGGTGAACCACAACTTGCACTTGATCTGCGCGGCAATTGAATAAAAAACAGGCTTCAATTAATTCCAAGCCTTTATTCATTAAGGTTGCCGAATCGACTGAAATCTTAGCACCCATAGACCAATTTGGATGAGCCACGGCCTGTGACGGCGTAACCTTTAATAATTCTGCTTTGGTTTTATTACGAAAGGGGCCACCCGAGGCGGTTAATAAAATTTTCTCAATACCATGCTGAGAAAAGTCGCCTGAATAATCCGCCGGCATGCTCTGGAATATCGCATTATGCTCACTATCGATCGGTAATAATTCGGCGCCATTATCACGAATAGCCTGCATAAATAATGGCCCTGCCATTACTAGCGCTTCTTTGTTTGCTAATAATACCCGTTTACCCGCGGTCGCGGCTGCCAAGGTAGGCACTAGACCTGCAGCCCCTACGATGGCGGCCATAACCATATCAACGTCTGGATCTGAACAAACCCTAGCGAGCGCTTCTTCTCCGACGAGAACTTGGCAGTCTTGCTGCGCTTGATTTAATAACGTGCGTGCTTGGTCTGCCGCAGAGGGAGTAGGTACAACAATAAAACGCGGGCTAAACTCAATGGCCGCATTGATCAATTCAGCAACTCGAGAAAAACCCGTCAACGCATACACACGATAACGAGCTGGATGACGACGAACAACATCTAAGGTACTGCTACCGATTGAGCCTGTTGCTCCTAAAACGGTAATCCATTGACTCATTTTTGTTCGCTCATAAAAGTATCAATTATTTTAGCAATGCAGCTTAAGCAGCAAGTTGCCAGCCCAATAGGATCATGAAGAATGCAAATACAGGAACGGCCGACGCCATACTATCGATACGATCCAATACACCACCATGACCTGGAAGTAATTGCGAACTATCTTTAATGCCACGATGACGTTTCATCATGCTTTCAACTAAATCCCCCATGACGGAAATAATCGCTGTGATCAAGGTAATCACGGCCAATAAAATAAAGTCATCGACGGACATTGGGCGTAACCATTGATTAACACAAAGAGCGAAAACAATAGCAATCAAACCTGTGGTCGCTAGGCCGCCCCAAAAACCTGCCCAAGATTTACCAGGGCTTACGTTTGGTGCTAGTTTAGCATCTCCCCAAGTTTTTCCAGCGAAGTAGGCTCCAGTATCAGCCCCCCAAATAAGTAGCATGACATAAACGATAATTAAAGAACTGTGCTCTTGGCTCTTTAAGGTCATAAATCCTACCCACATTGGCACTAGAACCAAAAATCCTAACATCGCGCGCACTGGCTTAGCTTGCCAAAGTGAGACCTTCTTCGGATATTGAATTACCAAGATACACGCGATCAGCCACCAAAGTGCACCGACAGCAAGAATACTTCTATGCAATTCAGGATCTGAGCGCATAAAATACCCTGCGACAAAGACGCTAGCAGCGATAGCTCCAGCATAAGCAATTCGAACGACAGACGAGCTATAACCGGATAAATTAGCCCATTCCCAAGCAGCAACCGTCACGATAAAACCAATAAAATAAGCAAATTGCTCTATCGGTAAAAAGAAAATACCGCCAATCATCAATGGCGCTAAAATTAATGCTGTTATGATACGCTGCTTAAGCAAACGGCTACCCTTCCTTTAACTGATCATCAGTCCGGCCAAATCGTCTAACACGGTTAGCGAAAGCGGCTAATGCTTTTTTATATTCTTGTTGTTTGAAATCCGGCCAAAGTGCATCTGAAAAATAAAATTCAGAATATGCCGTCTGCCATATCATAAAATTACTAATGCGCTCTTCACCACCAGTACGAATCATAAGATCCGGCGCTGGAAACTCATTGAGCCAAGTATATTTATGAAATACTTGTTCATTTATATCTGCGGCACTCAGCTTACCAGCTTCCACATCTTGAGCAATGCGTTTTGCAGCCTGGGCAATATCCCACTGCCCACCATAATTAGCCGCAATGACGAGCGTCATGCGATCATTATCCGCAGTAAGCTGCTCAGCTTGAGAAATAAGGTCTTGGATTTTTTGCTGAAAAGCCGATTTATCCCCCATGACAATAAGGCGGATATTATTTTTATGCAGTTTTTTCACTTCACGCTCAAGGGCAACCGTGAAAAGCTGCATTAAGGCATTAACTTCCTTTTCAGGTCGGCGCCAGTTTTCGCTACTAAAAGCGAACAAGGTTAATACCTCAATACCTTGCTCTGCAGACGTTTCAACCACAGCACGGACCGCATCAACACCCGCTTTATGCCCAGCCACTCCGGGCAATAGGCGCTTTTTAGCCCAGCGGTTATTGCCATCCATGATGACAGCAACGTGGCGAGGGACTCCCCCCGCTACGGCTTCTTTATCCGAAATACTCGTCGACATCGTATTGTCCTAAAGTTTCAATACAGGTTAAACCTGCATTAAATCCTTCTCTTTTTCTTGCAATACGCTTTCGATTTCCGCTACGTACTGATCGGTAATCTTTTGGATCTGATCCTGACCACGACGTTCGTCATCTTCAGAGATTTCTTTATCTTTTAACAAGTCTTTGATCATGCCATTGGCGTCACGACGAATATTACGAATCGATACACGACCCTTTTCCGCTTCAGCACGAGCTTGCTTAATAAACTGCTTACGCGTCTCTTCGGTCAAAGCAGGCATAGGAACGCGAATTTTATCACCCGTAGTCGATGGGTTCAGACCCAAGTCAGACTTCATAATCGCTTTTTCAATCGCCGGTACCAATGGCTTTTCCCAAGGTACAATGGCTAATGTACGGCCATCTTCAACATTAATATTAGCCAATTGAGCTAATGGTGTTGGTGAACCGTAATAATCAACCATCACACTGTCTAGAATAGATGGGTGAGCACGCCCAGTACGAATCTTTTTAAATGCATCAACCATAGCCGCGATGCTTTTTACCATACGCCCTTGCGCATCTTCTTTAATATCATTAATCATGTTTAGCCTTCCTCGTTGACAATAAGGGTACCGATATTTTTACCCATAATCAGCTGTGCTAGATTACCAGTTTCGTGCATATCGTAAACACGTAATGGCATATTATGATCTTGCGCCAAACAAATAGCCGTCAAGTCCATTACACCTAATTGCTTATCCAATACTTCGGTATAGGTTAACGTATCGTATTTTACCGCGTCTGGATCTTTCTTAGGGTCTGCAGTATAAACCCCATCAACATTAGTGCCTTTAAGAACAACTTCGGCACCGATTTCAATACCACGTAAACACGCTGCTGAATCCGTCGTAAAGAACGGGTTACCCGTTCCTGCCGAGAAAATTACAACATGCCCACTATTTAATCCACGCATCGCTTTACGGCGATCGTAATGCTCAACTATGCCACTCATTGGAATCGCGGACATAACGCGAGTCGTAATATTTGAACGTTCCAATGCATCGCGTACAGCTAACGCATTCATAACCGTTGCTAACATCCCCATGTGATCACCCGTAACACGGTCTAAACCCGCTTCACTTAAGGCTTTACCACGGAACAAGTTACCACCACCAATCACTATACCTACTTGCACACCAATACCAACAAGCTGACCAATTTCTAGCGCAATACGGTCTAATACTTTTGGATCAATACCAAATTCCATCCCTCCCATGAGCGCTTCGCCGCTTAACTTAAGAAGAATACGTTTGTATCTAGGGGTGCTTTGTTCAGCCATAGCCAACTCCAGTGGATGTCATCAATATAATTTGGGGTAGACAAAAACCATTTCAGGCTTTCAAAAAAATGCCGGGTTACCCCGGCACTTCAAGAATTCTCTCATATTAATGAAAAGAATTCTCAGTCAATTCAATCAGAATTAACCCTTAAGTTGAGCGGCAACTTCTGCTGCGAAATCAACTTCAGCAACTTCAACACCTTCACCAACAGCGATGCGTTGGAAGGATACGATTTCAGCGCCAGCTTCTTTAGCCAACTGACCAACTGTCACATCAGGGTTCTTAACGAAAGGCTGCTCAGTCAAGCTAGACTCTTTCAAGAACTTCTTAATACGACCACCCATCATTTTTTCAACGATAGCTTCTGGCTTACCCGCCATATCTGGCTGAGCTTTAATAATTTCTTCTTCTTTAGCAACAAGCTCTGCTGGCATATCTTCAGCATTAACCACAACTGGGTTTAATGCAGTGATGTGCATAGCAATTTCTTTAGCTACTTCTTCATTGCCGCCTTTAAGCGCAACCAATGCAGCAAGCTTACCGTTAGAGTGAACATAGCTGCCCACAACATCAGATTCTAAAGAGAAGATGCGACGAACTTCAATTTTTTCGCCAATTTTCTGAACCAATGCTTCACGAGCTTCTTCAAGTTCGCCAGCCATTACTGCCGCAATGTCGGTTTCTTTAGTTTCAGCTACTTTAGCAACAACCTTGTCAGCAAAACCTAGGAAGTTAGCATCGCCAGCGGCGAAGTCAGTTTCCGAGTTAACTTCAACTGCAAAGATTGAATTGCCGTTTGCAGCAACAAAAACTTTACCTTCAGCCGCAGTACGGTCAGCTTTCTTAGCCGCTTTTAGGCCAGAGTTCTTACGTAGATCTTCGATTGCTTTATCGATATCACCTTCGTTAGCCGCCAAAGCTTTCTTACATTCCATCATACCCAAGCCAGTGCGCTCGCGTAATTCTTTAACCAGTTGTGCAGAGATACGTGCCATGAGAGAGAGTCCTCAAATATTTAAAAAATTAAATGAATGATCAAAAAAAAAGGGGCAAGCCCCTTTTTTCATGAGATAGCTTCGAGATTACTCAGCCGCTGGCTCAGCTTTCTCTTCAGCAACTTCGCCTTTATCAGCAGCAGTCGCTTGCTTGCCATCAAGAACCGCATCAGCTACTGCAGTTGCATAGATCTCGATTGCACGAATCGCATCATCGTTACCTGGGATAACGTAGTCGATGCCATCTGGGTTAGAGTTAGTATCAACGATACCAACAACTGGGATACCCAATTTGTTTGCTTCTTGAATCGCAATACGCTCATGATCAACGTCGATTACGAAAACAACATCAGGCAAACCACCCATGTCTTTAATACCACCGATAGAACGCTCTAGCTTGTCCATTTCACGGGCACGCATCAAAGCTTCTTTCTTAGTCAACTGTTCAAAAGTACCGTCAGCTTTTTGAGCTTCTAAATCGCGAAAACGCTTGATAGATTGACGAATAGTTTTGTAGTTAGTCAACATACCACCCAACCAGCGGTGAGCAACGTATGGCTGGCCAGAACGTTCTGCTTGCTGTTGAATGATTTTGCTCGCTGCGCGCTTAGTACCAACAAACAATACTTTGTTATTGCCAGAAGTGCGGCTTTCGATCAACTTCAATGCATTATTTAATGCAGGAACAGTGTGCTCCAAGTTGATGATATGAATCTTATTGCGAGCACCAAAGATGTACTTACCCATTTTAGGGTTCCAGTAACGAGTTTGGTGACCAAAGTGTACGCCTGCTTTAAGCAGGTCACGCATGCTAACTTGCGCCATAATATAACTACCTTAATTAAGTTTGGGTTGGGCCTCCACACATCCAATATCGCGACCTTTCGGCACCCCGCAACATCGTTGTAATGTGTGTGTGTATTATTTACTAACCAAGCTATCAAACAGAGCATTTGTGAAAAATTCAAAAACACTACGGCAAGATAGGCCTAATTAGCGGCGCTTTATACCATTTCCAGTAACAAAAATAAAGCATTTCGTGGTTTTTAATGGCATATTTGCCCCATTTATAAAAGCAAAAGATAAGCGTACAATGAGCTTATTAATAAGTTTTACGCCAAGATTAGCCAAACCTTTAGCCAAACCTATCGTACAAGCGAAGAAATATGTCAAAATTTGTAAAAACAGCCGAAGAAATAGAAAAGATGCGTATAGCCGGTCGATTGGCTGCTGAAGTACTAGAAATGATCGAAGAGCATGTTGTTGCGGGCATTACCACAGATGAGCTCAATACCATCTGCCATAACTATATAGTCGATGTACAAGGCGCTATTCCAGCCCCGTTAAATTATCATGGTTTCCCTAAGTCTATCTGCACCTCAGTAAACCACGTTATTTGCCACGGCATACCTAATGATAAAAAACTGAAAAAAGGCGATATTATCAATATCGACATCACTGTCATCAAAGATGGTTATCATGGTGATACCAGTAAGATGTTTTTTATCGGTGAACCAAGCGCACCCTTGCAGCGCCTAGTCGACATTACCCAAGAGTGCATGTACAAGGCAATCGCCTTAGTAAAACCAGGTTGCCGCTTAGGGGATATTGGTGCCATTATTCAGCAACACGCCGAAAGCAATCACTATTCCATCGTTCGTGAATATTGCGGCCATGGCATTGGCAGTGAATTTCATGAAGATGGTTTCCAAGTATTGCATTATGGCAAGGCTGGCACTGGCATGGAATTATTACCAGGCATGACCTTTACCATCGAGCCTATGGTAAACCTAGGTAAGCGCTTCAATAAGCAATTACCTGATGGCTGGACAGTAGTCACTAAGGATCGCAAACCCAGTGCTCAGTTTGAGCATACCTGCCTAGTGACAGAAGACGGAGTTGATGTACTAACTCGCCGCAAGGAAGAGACTCAATACTGGTAATCGTAATAACAATTCTCTTCCAATCACTCATAAGTAATAGGTAATAGATCTTGACGACCATGGCCGCAGATAAAACAGTAATTGAACTTCCTAGCATTGATAACGAAGCTTTACTTTCTCAATTAAGCGCGGCCATATCTCCACTCCCTGTCGTTAAGCCCTTATTAACCAATATTAAGCAGCAGTGCCATGCTTACTTTCGTGCAACTCTGGATGCAACAACCTTAGTTGCACACCGCTGCAAGCTGATCGATCAAATCCTTTTTTGCCTATGGCAACATTCTGGCTTTAATAATAGCAGCGGTAATAGCGGTATATCCTTGCTTGCCGTCGGCGGGTACGGGCGAGGAGAACTGCATCCCTACTCTGATATCGATTTACTGATCGTATTAGAAAACGAAGCAAGCTTCGACATCCATAAAGAAGCACTACAAGGCTTTATCACACTATTATGGGATCTGAAACTTGATATCGGCCATAGCGTTCGAACACTAGACGAGTGCGTATCCGAAGCTAAAAAAGACCTTACTATCATCACTAATATGATGGAGGTAAGAACACTCGCAGGTGACGAGTCATTACTTACAATATTGCAAGAAAGAACTCACCCTCAGTCAATTTGGTCAAGTAGAGAATTCTTTGAAGCTAAATGGCAAGAACTAAAAGACCGCCATGCGAAGCATGAAGATACCGAATACAACCTTGAACCTAACGTAAAAAAATCTCCCGGCACATTACGTGACATCCAAACCATTAATTGGATGGCCATGCGCCACTTCGGCCATGAAGAGTTAGAAGAATTAAGACAGTACAAATTTTTAACCGAATTTGAACTCAATCTTTATCAGCATAGTACTGAGTTCTTATGGCAACTTCGCTACGCTTTGCACATGGTTTCCGACCGCGAGGAAGATCGACTATTATTCGATTTGCAAATAGAGATTGCTGAAATATTAGGCTTTTCTGACGATGAAGAAATGCTCGGTGTCGAACGTATGATGCTGCAATTTTATCGCAACCAGCTAGCTCTCAACGAGCTTACCGATATTCTTCTTGTGCATATCAAAGACGATATCTTTGGCGATAGCTGCCAAGATGAGATTGAGCCTATTGATGATGACCTCTATCTTTGTAACGGCTACATTCGCTTAACTACGCCCAATAGAATTAGCGAAAAACCTGAATTGCTATTACGCATTTTTGTTGAATTTGCGCAACGCAACAATATTCAAGGTATGCATTCCAGTACCATTCGCGCTTTGCATGATAATAGAGATTTAATCGATCAAGAGTTTCGTGAAAACCCACGACATAACGATCTATTTATGCAGCTACTTAGAAGTAACCTGCAAGTCTCCAGCACCTTAAGGCGCATGATGCGCTACGGTATTCTTGGTCGCTACATTCCCGATTTTGGTAGCATTATCGGCCACATGCAATATGATTTATTTCATATTTATACGGTCGATGAACATAGCCTTCGTATGGTACAAATGCTTCGCCGTTATCGTTACGCTGATGAGAGAGAACACTTTCCTGTCGCCTCCAACCTAATCCATAAAATTAAACGCAAAGAAGTTTTATACATCACCGCCTTATTACACGATGCCGGTAAAATGTATCGTGGTGAACATGAAGTCGCAGGGGCCGAAATTGCAAGTGCGTTTTGCCAGCAACATAAACTCAAACAATATGATGCCGACATGGTTGAATGGTTAGTACGCAACCATTTATTAATGTCACAAGCTTCTCAGCGCATTGACATCAACAACCCAGAAGATATTCACCAATTCGCGCTTGAAGTCGGTGATATGGATCACTTACAGCACCTATTCTTAATTTCTGTCGCGGATATATACAGCACCAATCCCAAACTGTGGACAGGCTGGCGCTCAGAGCAAATGCGCACCCTATATGAAAATACCAAGCAAGCCTTCCGCCGTGGTTTAAATAACTCCATGGGCAAAGACCAGTTTATTAGCGCCATTCAGTACGAGGCAATTTACGAGCTGGAAAAACTGGGTATTGATGAAGCTCATGCCCGTAAAATATGGGATGAACCTGGGGATGATTACTTTCTACGGGAAGGAGCCGATAACATTGTTTGGCATACCCAACTCATCACTGAGCACGGAAATAGCGAATCACCATTAATCGCCATCCGAGAAACCAGCGATATCGATTTTGAAGGGGCGACGCAAATTTTCATTTTCATGAAAGGCCACCCCAATCTATTTGCCGTTACTACAGCGACCCTTGATCAGCTAAACCTCAGCATTCAAGACGCACGCATTATGACCTCAAACAACCACAACGCCGTTGATACTTACATAGTACTGGATGAGAATGGCGATTCAATTGGCAACGACATAGCGCGTATTGAACAAATTAAAAAGACCCTCACCTGCGCAATATCAACACCAGAAGAATACAATAACGTCATCCAGCGCCGTACCCCTAGACTGCTCAAGCATTTCAAAATACCAACTCAAGTCACCCTCAGTAATGATCCTGTTATGCGACGCACAGTTTTAGAGGTTATCGCAGCAGATCGCCCTGGGTTATTAGCGCGTATGGGAGAGTTTTTTGTGACTCATAACCTATTAATGCATGGGGCTAAGATCATGACGGAAGGAGAACGTATTTCGGATATTTTCTTTATTACCGATATCAATGACAACCCAATCAGCGACCCTGACTTATGCCTCCGCATTCAAGAAAGCATATGCCAGGTACTCGATCAGCAGGTTGAAGCTCAGCAACAAGTATAGTGTTAGCTACGAGCGCTAGCGGCTGAGTTTGAGCAGCTGAGCAATGTGTATTTCTTTTTGCTCATCCGCCATAAAGCTACCGCTAATACTATTAAGCGCTAACTTGACTGCCTGCAAACGTGTCAGCCCTAAATGCTCGATCAAGGCCTCAAAGTTTTGCATCAAATACCCACCAAAAAATGCTGGGTCATCGGCATTTACCATCACCGCAATGTTTTGATCCAATAACTGCAAAATATTATGCTCACTCATATGTGAAAATACTTTCAAACGGGTATTACTGAGAGGGCAAACCGTTAAGGTTATCTGCTCGGCCGCTAAGCGCTTCATCAAAGCATCATCTTCATGGCAGCGCACACCATGATCAATACGATCGACCTTGAGAATATCCAAAGCATCAACGATATAATCCGCTGGCCCCTCTTCCCCAGCATGAGCGACCGCACGCAAACCTAAAGCTCTTGCTTGGGCAAAAACACGGGCAAATTTTTCCGGTGGATGGCCTAACTCTGAAGAATCTAACCCTACCCCAACTAGGTGCTGCAAATAAGGCTGAGCTTGCTGCAAACACTCAACAGCTTGCTGCTCCGATAAATGACGTAAAAAACATAGAATCAAACCACTAGTAATACCTAGCTCTGACTCCGCTTGCTGTAATGCACGCGTTATCCCCTTAAAAACAATCCCTATATCAATACCACGATCAGTATGGGTCTGAGGATCAAAAAAAGGTTCCACATGCACTAAACCATCTTGCTGGCAGCGCAATAAATACGCCCAAGTAAGATCAAAGAAATCTTGCTCTGTGCGTAACACATCGGCGCACTGATAATAGATATCTAGAAATGATTGTAGATTATGAAAATCATACGCCGCCCTTACCTCATCAACATCCGCATAAGGGAGCTTGATATTATTACGCGCTGCTAGGGTGAACATTAATTCCGGCTCGAGTGAACCTTCTAGGTGTAAATGCAGCTCTGTCTTAGGCAGCTGGCGGACAAAATCACTGCTAGCGACTTCATCAGGGGCTCTTACTTGCTCAGCTAAGTTAATTGGATTCATTACCTCTACCTTCAATCAATTATTTCTATAGGCAGTTTAAAATAAAAAACTGACCATTGCGTTAACTATCTTATAAATATTAATGATAGAGCAGCAAGTGGCGCAAAATACAGCGATAAAAGTAAGTCAGCCGCTTTTTAGACATCCATTAATGGCAAATAAAAATAAAATGACGTGCCTGTCGATGATGATTCATACCGTATTTGGCTCTTAATACGCCTTAAGGCAACATCTACAAACCGTAGCCCTAAACCAATACCTTGAGCTTTTTGGGTATTACTATCTTGCCCTCTTGAATAAGGTTTAAACAGGTTATCTGCAAGTTCGCTAGGTATTCCTGGGCCCTGATCCGTGATACGCACCTCTACTAACGAATCTTGTACTCGTGTAATACTGACGAGTACTCGACTTAGATCGGGGCTGTATTTAATGGCATTACTCACTAAATTTAATACTACTCTTTCGAGTAACTCGCCATTCGCCCATACCCAGCAATCATCTTGCGCTTCTATTATTAACGAAATCGACTTTTCTTGCGCTTGATGATAAAGCGTATCAAGGGCATTTTGAGCTACGGAATAGAGGTCAACCTCATACAAGGCAATCTCTTCATCTCCTTCAACTTTCGCTAGCTGTAAAAATTGTTCAGCAAACTTCAACCCACGCTGACTGTATAAATCAACCTTCTCTATTAACTCGGCCGTCGTCATGGATGCGTGGTCCGCCAAGCGAAACTGACTGACTAAGGCTTGCAAAGAAGCCATAGGAGAACGTAAATCATGGGATAAGAAATCAATCATTTCACTGCGACTTCTATGAGCCTGCTTAACTTCACTAATATCGGTAATATTAAAGACTAATAAAGGAGGCAAAGAGGATAAATTGGCATCCAGCTTGTTTTGAATACAATGAATACTCACTGATAGATCGTTTCCTGCTGACCTAGCTTCAACCGTAACCGTTGTTTGCAATAAAACGGCATCACGTAAAATATTTAACCACTCTCCTTTCACTAGGCGAACCGCAGTAAACAAGGATCTTGTATGCTGAATATTGGTTGTAGCGAGTTCGTTCAGTGCCTTATTACAGAATAGCACCTTGCCCGTTAAATCAGCGACAAGTATACCCGCAGACATACCCTCAATACTTTCCTCAAATAAAGAGTGGGTCATGGCTAGTTGCTGCTGAAAACCATTAAGAAAAGATAACTGCTGAGCAAACACATCCGTAGCTAAGGACCGCTTTATAGCAGGAGAAAAATCTTGCTGCTGCATTAAAAGCTGATTCAATAAACTCAATTTATGGCGTTCAATCTCTGAAAACTTAGTAAAGTTTAATAATAGTATTTTTTCCTCGTTGGCGATTACAATAGCCAGCCTCTTACTAACGGTATCCAAAGACTCATCCATAGCGGGTATTTCTTTTATTTTGTCAGTCGCTGAAATTATCCGATAATCGACTATTCCCATCAGCATTAATAATGATTTTAAATCCTCTTCCGAATTTAAACTATTATAGCTTGGCAAGCGAAATGCTTCTTTTTCCTGCTGCTGCTTCAGCTGTTTAATTTGCAAACGAAAATAATTTAATACGCGACTCAAACGCAATAGATTCCAAATAAAAGGTATGGTGATAAGAGCCAAAATTAGACCGGCTGATCGATACCAATACCCTTGATACAATAAGCCATAACTCAAAAACCAAGCAATGCCAGCGCATATCAAAATCACAACAACCTGCTGTATACCTGATAATTTTGGCATTAGGTACAAGGCAATAAGAATAAAAAGTGAATTTAAAAAAAGTGTGGTTAAGAAAGGCAATGATTCAATCAATCGCCCTCGATCTAGGGCTTGATAAACATTGGCATTAATTTCAACCGCAGAGGTCTGCCTGCCATTATCATTCACAGGGGTTAATAATGGATCCCCCATCGAAGTCGCTGTAACCCCAACAAATACGGTTCGCTGAGAAAACTTTTCCGCCGCTACTGCCCCTGTTAATACATCAACAAAAGAGAGACGTTCAAACTCCCCTTCGGTAACAAATGGAATAAATACATCGTCTAAATCCATTTCTAGTATGGGTGAATAGGGGTTATTAAATAAAAAACTGGCAAAAGAAAAGTGCGGCCATTGCTTATCATTGTAACTGTCCATCAGACGAATTGATCGTAGTGTACCATCATCATCCAAATAACTATTTACATGACCTAAGCCTGAATATTGCCTAAATGCCGGTGCTGGAAGCACCTCCATGATAGCGCCTTCTTTTAATAGCCGATCAAAATACAAGGGTAAAATGGTACGACCACTGTGTTCAATAGCCGTTGCTAGCAGTTGATCATTTTTATCAGTTAAATCTCCATGGGAAAAAATCACGTTATAAGCAATAACGCCGGCATCAGCTTGGGTCAACAAGTTAATCATTTGCCCATGGTAATTGCGCGGCCAAGGCCAAGGCCCTAATACCGACAAGCTTTGCTCATCGATTTCAACAATTAATATTTTATCGTCAGCGGTTTGAGAGTATCTCTGAATATGCTGGTCATAAATAGAGTTATCCAATCCTTGGGTCCAAGCCATAAATGGATTGCTATTTACCAGCAATAGCAAAATTAAACCAAGGGCAATTAAGGGCCAGTCTAGAGAGTGTTTTGTATTTTTATTATTCACAATACATCAGTATAAGTGCTAGCAAGTTTAAGGGGAGCTAATATTCAAACGACGATTTCGGCCTTCAAACCCTTGCGCGTCTACACCTCTAATCAGCAACTGAAAACTACCTGAATCTAAATCGTGCAGGGTAAAAGATGTGCCTTCAACATCTTCTTCCCACAATTGGCTATTTTCAGTTATCAAACTCACCTTGTATGATTTAGCACCATCAATAGGGTGCCACTGAATATCTAATGGCATTTGTATTTGTCTGCTTTCGTTAATATCCATTAAAGGACGCGGCAATAGTGCTACGGGGGCAAAAACCCCTTGGCCTTCAACTGCCATAACCCCTTGCCCGGCTTTAATGTTTTCTTGGTTACTCTCTGAAGTGACAACTAATGCACCGCTTAATAACTCGGTCCTCATTACCGCAATACCATGATCAGATTGGGTATTCGTCACTCGAAACTCGGTTCCTCTCACCGCCGCAACTGCAGCGGGGGTTGATATTTGATACCGGCTATTTTTATTTTTGACCTTTTCAACTTGCGCTTTCACACGTCCTTTTAATAATTCAACTCGGGTACTTACCAACTGACTAGGATCATAGAATTGCAGGCTAGCCATACGTATGGTGCTATTCTCTTTAAGCAACAATCGTGATTCGTCGGCAAACTTAATCATCGCAGTACCTTTTAGCGCCTTAACGACATCCTGCTGGCTTAAGCGCTCACCTACATTCAATTTTTCTTCACTTTTTCCCTGTCGAATAACACTCACGTTGCCTTCAACCGCAATCACTAATGCCGTAGTAGGGTGATCGATTAACCAAGCTTTAGGAATTCGAATAATGGACTTAGGGGGTAAATATTTTGGAGTTTTTAACTGGTTATACTCAACCAGTTTTTTCCAACATAAGGGGTCAGTTACGTACGTTTTACATATTCCCCATACTGTATCGTTTTTCTTTACCGTATAAATTAGATCATCATCCGCTGACTGAGCCAGAGCATAAACCGAGTTCGTGAACAGTAAAGTCGCGACTGCGATGGTTAATAATTGCTTCATTACTTTCATGTAATTGCCTTAACGTATCATTAATTCAGCGACGAACATTATTCGAGCTTCTCTAAGCGATAACCATGTTGATAAATTGTTTTCACTCGAAAACCACTTTCTGGAGATATTCCTAAGGCTTTACGCACTCGACTAACATGAACATCAACGGTACGGGTATTTAACTCCGAAGAAATGCCCCACACGGATTCTAATAAAAAGCTTCTGGAGAGAATACGGCCAATGTTATCAAACAAACAGCTAGCAACTTCAAAGTCTTTATCCGTCATATCGACCTGTTGGCCATTAACAAAAGCTTTTCTATTATGCAAATCAAAACGATAAGGGCCATGCTCAATCAGACTCTCTGGCTGAGAACCTTGTGTACGTCTTAATAATGCCTGTAAGCGAGCTTTTAATTCAATACGTAAAAGCGGCTTTCGCATATAGTCATCAGCACCAGCCTCTAGTGCTTGTACTACATCAGTTTCACTATCTCGCATTGAGCAAAAGAGTATAGGTAAGCTTTGATGATATTTATTTCTAATCAACTTTACTGCTTCAAGCCCCGACATTTCCGGTAACTCCCAATCCAACAAAGCGATATCAAAATCTTGATCTTTCAGCCGATTCAATAGCACCTGTGTTTGAGAAAAATGCTCATAATGATAGCCAAATTCATCAAACCAAGCCGTCACCATTTTTGCTTGTTCGAGGTCGTCTTCTAAATAAGCAATGTTTATTTCATTTTTTCTCAAACTATTATCCTTAACTTTTTAATCTCTGATCTTTACTTAAGGGTCTTGCTTTAAAGATCAGTCAAGATAAATTCAACACGTCTATTCTTCTTACGGCCTTCAGCCGTTGAGTTGCCTGCAACTGGGTTATCTTCACCAAACCCTACCGCGGTTAATCGAGACGCTGCAATCTGCTTTTGTGTTAGGTATTTTACAACGGCTTCAGCACGTTTCTGCGATAGTTTTCTATTATAACTATCAGAGCCTCTATTATCACTGTGTGCTTGCACTTCAATCTTAATTGCAACATATGTGACAAGCATATCTGCAATTTCATTTAAGGCCATTTTACTAGGCTCGGTTAATGACGCCGAATTAAACTCAAAATTTACATTGGCAATCAAGTCTCCAACTTGGCCATTATAAGTAGCGCAGCCACGCTCATTGACTGATACACCTTTTGGTGTGTAAGGACATTCATCTTCATCATCTAATAAACCATCGAGATCACCATCCAATACAACAGGGGCTAGTTGAATCACTTTTGCACCTGCCGCAGTCACGGGTAACTCTTCTACCATGGCAACAAACTGTTCTTCTTGCTGATCTTTTTTATCTACGATAGGTAGTGGTGGCAAACTGGGTGTACGAGATTTAAAGCCAAAGCGTTTAACAATATTTAATGTCAATAAAGAGGCATCTGCATCGTATGAGTCAATTTCCAATCGCACACTGAATTTTTTTGGTAAATACAACTCAGCGCCAATTGCACCAAATAACTGGCCTTGGCTTTTCGATTCGTAACTCACTCCTTTACCTTCATTAGTCATGTGGTTTAGACCCGCTTTGGCATAAAGAGCAATACTGCCTTTAACCCGCTCTCCCCCACGGGCCCAATAATGCAGCATGGCATTTCCCCCCACCATGCGATACCCCATCTGCCCTCCGGGCTTCAAGGAAACACGACCAAGATCACTATAATAACCTTCAATGGATAGATGGTCATTCCAGTCCCAACCTGCACTTAACTTCCAAGCGTCCTGAGTATGATCATCTATCGAGTATTGTGTACCACCAATACCTGGGTCTAAATAACTTTGGCCCAAACCCGCGCCCGCATATAAATCCATTTCATCCCACCAAGCAGCATTCACGGCTAAAGAGGAAAATAAAATAGGCAGCGCAATCACTTTAGCTGAGCGACGACGCCAAACTACCAGTATGGCCAGCATCATGATAAAAGCGGCCGACAAGCTACCCGCACCATGAACACCTGTTTTAATCGTACCCAAATCAACTTCTGGCGCAGGGTTCAGATTAGTTTTAAGCGGAGAAGAATCACTATCTAAATAATCTGCAATGCCATCACGATCGGTATCAACGCAATTAGGCCAGCTGCTACACTCATCAGCATCAGCAATACCATCGCCATCGCTATCACCGCCTTTTTCACCGTCGCGACCATTTACCTTATCAGCAATATCTGGAATGCCATCACCATCAGTATCTTGCGGCTGATTAGGGTTAGCACCTACTTCCGTCGCATCATCAATGCCGTCATTATCTGAATCCGTATCCGCATAATCTGGAATACCATCACCATCAGTATCCCGACATGGCGAAGTCGTGCATTCAATGTCATCTGCGATGCCATCTTTATCGCTATCCCCTGCACTACCATCAGTGGCACTGCCATCGGCATCAATAACATCAGGTATACCATCGTTATCCGTATCTCGGGGGTTATTAGGATCGAACGGCTCATCACGCTCATCAACATCGTTAATACCATCATTATCGGCATCTTCATCTAGATAATCTGGGCTACCATCACCATCGGTATCGCGTGGATTCGTAGATGGGTTGTTATCACCATCAAAGTTTGAATCTTCATCACCATCGCTAATGCCATCACCATCTGAATCATTTTGATTATCTAGATAATCGCGGACGCCATCGCCATCCGTATCAGGACAGTTAGTTGGATAATTAGGACACTCTTCAGCATCACTTAAACCATCATTATCACTATCACCACCACCCGCTTCGCCACTATGAGTATCGGAACCATCGGCATGATCAACGACATCAGGAATACCATCACCATCCGAATCTTTTGGATTAGCAGGGTCGTGTGGCTGATGTACTTCATTACGATCTAGGGTGCCATCATTATCAGAATCCTCATCGCGATAATCTGGGATTCCATCACCATCAGAATCTTTTGCGACGCCAGTACCTTCACCACCATTATTCGCAATACCGTCAGCTTCTTCATCATCAGAAATACCATCATTATCAGAATCGCTATCTAGATAATCATAAATACCGTCTTTATCAGAATCACGACAAGGCAAGGCTGGTCCACACTCAGCTTTATCATCAATACCGTCATTATCGCTATCACCATAAGCCGGTGCTGGACCATCACCCTTAGGGTCTAAATAATCAGGAATTAAATCGCCATCACTATCACCAGGCTGCTCTGCAGTATCTTTGATTCCATCGTTATCGGTATCAGCATCCGCATCTGAATTTACATTAGGCATACAACCTTTAAATGACTCAGTTTCTGGCATCGCTTTAATGCCATCACAAATTCCATTACCATCAGCATCGGGGTTAATGGGATCTTCATCTGGGCCTGCGGTACACACATCTTCAACCGCTAAGTCACCATCACAAATTCCATCAGCATCTTGATCAGGGTTTAAACGGCCTTCGTTGCTTTCATCTACATCCAATAGACCGTCATTATCATCATCCTTATCGGTTACATCTGGAGTGCCATCACCATCACTATCAAGCGGAGTATCGTTTTCATCCTCTGGATCAGTACCGGCTTGCACTTCATTGATATTACTAATGCCATCCTTGTCTGAATCGTTATGCGGATTAGATTCCTCACCAGGCTCATTTACATCAGCAACACCATCACCATCATCATCCGCATCACTCACATTTTTAATGCCATCATTATCAAAGTCACATTCATCATGGCGATTATCTGGAGTACACGCATCGACGGCATCACGTTCTGATTCTGACGTATCAGGAATACCATCATTATCATCATCTTTATCGATACTATCAGGCAGCCCATCTTGATCGGTATCTGGACCACCGTCATTAACCGCATCAATTACAGAATTAATTTCCTCTACTGTCGGGTTTTCAGGGTCTGCGAAATATGATGGTTTAGCCAAGAAAGCATCATGATATTCTGAAATATTGTCCGCATTAATACCAACAATACCGCGAATATCTGTTAACTGAGCAGCTGTGATCAATGTCCCATCGGCATTACCCGCTAGGTCTTCTTTAAGCGCTTCAAGTGCGTTAATACTCGCATT
>CAXIBC010000016.1:0-39780 GCA_964022115.1 uncultured Oleispira sp.
TCTTTTTCTAGCATTAAACTATTCTATAGATAAACCAGCTTGGGTATATTTTACCGCCTATTAAAATCTATAGATTATTTATTGTTTGTTATTTGTTATTTGTTATTTGTTAGAGTTAAGTAAGACAACATGAAGTAGGACAATATGAAATACATTTCATACCTTAAATTTCCTTTACTCTTCATTTATATAGTACTTACTAATCCTCTTATTATTACACGTATTACAGATATCGGCCTGCAACCAAGCTTAGCCATTTTTCTAATCCTGTGGGCACTATCAATTTTTATTTTAGTGGCTTTATCAACCGCCACTTTTGGTATAACTAAAATAATAGCGAGCCTTATTTTAGTATCAGCAAGCATTCTTTCTCTCGGTTATTACAAGGTCACCAATCAGTACTTAGAATTTTTTCAATTTGAAGTATTGTTTAATGCCAAAGAGAACTTATCCGATGTGATAACAACATTCCCTAGTATCACCTCTGCCATACTGATATCTCTTTCAGGAGTCGCAGGTTTATTAATCCCAGCTATTAAATTAAAGCATAGCATTAGCTTGCAAGCGCTTTATATTTTACCAATAACCTGCCTGCTAGGGCTCATAATAGCCATAGTCGTGAGTAGAAATGGTGAAGGTACACGGGCTTTGCCTAGCCAATTCACCCCCATAGCGTATTGGTTAATATTATCCGCAGAGAAAATTATCCTAGGGAGAGGCGAGTCAGAAATTGAACTATTAGTTCAGCCCGAAAACCCCAATCATAATGATTTAGTTTTGATCATGGATGAGAGTATTCGTGGGGATTTTTTGGATATAAATAATTTACAAGGTATTCCAACAAATATTAATAACTACAACCCTATTAATTTTGGTATAGCCTCTTCTTTTGCCAACTGTAGCGCTCCTAGTAATCAGTCAATGCGCTCCGGCGTCTCTCGCACGACCTACCTTTCAGATATTTATAAAAAACCGTCTATTTGGCAATATGCAAAAAATGCAAATTTCAATACCGTATTTATTGATACTCAACAATCCCAAGGCACCCTTGGCAATAATATGACGGTAAAAGAAACTAAGTACATCGACGACTTTTTGCAGGTATTAGATACCGATGTCACGCTTTATAATAAAGACAAGGTCGCTGCTCGAATAATTAAAGAATATTTAAATAATGATGCTAAAGACTTCATTTACATCAATAAAACAGGGGCTCACTTCCCCTTCGAAGGAAAATACCCGGATGATCAAAAGCTCTACCAACCGACTATGCCCCCCTCCGGTTTCAACCGTAGTTTTGCTGATGAAGATGAGGTTAAGTACCCCAAAAAAAATGATCAACTAACGCGCTTAAAATTCCTAAATTCCTATAAAAATACTCTACATTGGAATATCAATACATTTTTCTCTGAGCTGTTCAGTCACGCCATTAAGCAACCTTTCACCATTATATATACGGCCGATCACGGTTTGACATTTCATGATGATGGGCGCGAAGGTTATGGCACTCATTGCTCAATTAATATAACCGACCCTGAGGAAGGAAGAGTGCCTTTGGTATTCTTCACCAATAGTGATGCCGTGCGAAATAAAATGAATGACGCTTTAAAAATAAACTTCAACAAGGTGAGTCACTTCAATATTCCAGCGACGACTTATCAGCTTATGGGCTACAAAAAATCGGATCTTACAAATTACAACGAAGCTATTTTTTCGCAACTAGATGCTAAAGATCAAAACTTTCTTTCAAAATTTTATGTGAGGTTTGGCGCCAAGCCGATATGGAATAGTATTCATAACAAAACCTCCCATAGTTCAGATTCTCGCTTGGCCGACATTAATAAGCAAAAAAAAACCGCTAACTGAAACAGTAGCGGTTTATTGAAAGGTTTTAATACAGCAATGTATTAAGCGCTTTCTTTCAGTTCTTTAGCAAGGTTCATATTCGCTTCACGACGCTTCTCAGCACTCCCCCAGCGACTACGCTGCTCATCGGTATTTAAAATAAGAGGGGGAACTTTGGTCGGTTTACCATCATCATCTACGGCAATCATAGTGAAAAAGCAGGTATTAGTATGGCGTACCGATTTACCTTTTAAATCTTCGGCAATAACCTTTATCCCGATCTCCATAGAGGTACGGCCGGTATAGTTTACTGTCGCTAATAAGGTTACCATTTCACCGATGAAGATAGGTTCACGAAAAACCACCTTATCAACCGATAACGTCACACAATATTTGCCGCTATAACGCATACCACAAGTTAATGCAGCTTTATCCAGCAGTTTAAGTAATTCACCACCGTGCATTTTACCAGAAAAATTAGCCATTCCTGGAGACACTAGTTCGGTCATTTCTGTTGTAACAATTTGAGGCATAACCGTCTCTTCACATGTTTTCTTTAGGGAGTAGACCTGTTAAAGCACATAACAGGCCAATCGCACTGTTTTGAGTCATTAAGTTTAACAAAATCATCGCAGTTAAAAGCGAATGGTAAGCAAACCTAACAAAGTCGACAATATTTTGCAGTGTCGCATCATAACAGGTCTTTATAGTCTGAGCTATCGTATAGTTTTTGCACTAGGGCTGTGCATGATTAGTCAGTTTAGGCACCATAAAGGCGCTAATTTTTAACTTTTACGCGCTTGGCGTATTTTATCGTAGGCGGTTTGAATATCCTGAGTCTTTTCTTTTGCCAGCTTCATCATTTCTGCAGGTAGGCCTTTCGCGACCAACTTATCCGGATGGTGCTGGCTCATCAGTTTACGGTATTCTTTTTTCAACTCACTATCACTGATTTCGGCTTTAACCCCTAATACCGCATAAGCCGTTGCCAGTTCAGCGTGTTTATTACCCCGCCCTCGCCTCTGCGAACCTTGGCGATTAGAGCCCCAACTGCCAGCAATAGCCGCTTTTACCCGTGAATGAATCCACTCAAATTGAAACGCTGATATGCCTAAGTCACGACATAGACGGTCAAATACTCGACGCTCTTCTATGGTCAACTTTCCATCGCTGTAAGCCACACTGAGCTGAATCTCTAAAAACATTTGTGATAAAGAAGATTGATGACTTAGGGCTTGTTTTAAACTCTGAATATCTTGACTGAGATCAAAGCCTGCATCTTTACCTTCAGTAAAAAACTCAATCGCCTGCTGGCGCATATCCTCAGTAAGCCCCATCTGGCTCATGATATTATTCGCCGCCGCAATTTCTTCACTCGATACCCGACCATCGGCTTTTGCAATACGCCCCATGACTCGAAATGTAGTACGAAAGAAAACTTGTTGAATTTGCATCTGCAGTGAAGAGTTTGTGCTGCCAGTATGCCCTTGTGAGGCTTCCACTAACATATTGCGTTCAATAAACTGATCCAATAAGTGTCCAGCAATCAAACCTATGATTATGCCAAAAGGACCACCGCTAAACAGCCCAAACGTCGCGCCAGTAATTTTCCCTAACCAAATCTTCATCTTGTACCTATTTATCTGTCACTAATAACAGGTTTTCAACCTGCTGTAACCGTTCTGGAGTTCCTACATCGACCCAGCGACCATTATAAAGTTCACCACTAGCATTATTCGTCGCCATCGCCTGACGTAATAAAGGTGCTAAAGGAAATGCACCTTCTGTAGTACCGTCAAACAAGGCCGCTTTAATCAAGCTAATACCACTGAAGGTTAAAGCAGCTTGATGCTTGCCATCCAGTGCTGTTTTATCGAATACCCGTTGATCATCGGCTAAGACAAAATCCCCTACGGGGTTATGCTCAGGGTTTTCGACTAACCATAAATGACATAGCCCAGAAACTTCGGCGGGTATGTCAATACGCTCCCAATCTAACCAAACATCACCATTGACTAATAAAAAGGCCTGTTCAGGTACTTCTTTATCGGTCAAGAGAGGCAATGCCTGCAATATCCCTCCCCCTGTTTCTAGCGCTTGCGACTCGGCGGAGTATTGAATATGACAGCCAAATTGCTGGCCATTACCCAGTTCTGCTTCAATCATGTGCCCTAGATACGCATGATTAATCACAATATCTTGTATGCCTTTCGCTACCAGCTGCTCAATGTGATGCACAATTAATGGCTTACCCGCGACTTTCAATAAGGGTTTTGGGCAATGGTCGGTCAACGGGCGCATCCTAGTCCCCAAACCCGCTGCCAAAATCATAGCTTTCACATCCAAATCCTCAGGCTTGATTAAGCCGCTGCTTTCTTATTTAGTGCTGGTAAAAAACGATTTTCCAACCAGCTGACAAATACGGCAAATTCTGGGTATAAAGAGGCCGTTTGTAAAATATAGTCGCACGTTCTAGGGACATCATTGAGATAACCATGTTTACCATCACGAATACTCAAGCGAGCAAAAATCCCTGCCGCTTTTAGGTGACGTTGCATACCCATTAAATCAAAGTCTCGAATCAGCTGGGCTTTGGCATCGGTATTCGTTTTGTCTTGATTCTTAAATACATCTGACTGTGCAGCAAAATAATCCAACCAGCTTAGAACCTGTTCTCGAGGCCAGCTGATATAACAATCTTTTAATAACGAGACTAGGTCATAACTATAAGCACCCCATACCGCATCTTGGAAATCGATAATACCAATGAAGTCTTCTGTATGCAGCGGAGGATTGGCTTTGCAGACCATCAGGTTACGAGAGTGGTAATCTCTATGCACCATGACCTGTGGTTGAGCTAAAGCCGACTCGGTTAAGGTCGCGAATACCTGCTCTAGCATGGCCCTTTCAGCAAGGCTTAAGGTTAACCCCAAATGCTTTTCACACAGCCAATCACTAAACAGTGCCATTTCTCTATCGAGTAATTCATGGTCGTATAATGGGATGTTTTCTGTGCGGGGTAATTGTTGCAGTTCGATTAACGAATCTAGGGATGATTTATACAAGCCATCAGCGGCATCCGCCGTTAACTGGGGATGTAATAGCTGATCACCAAAGTCTTCTAACAGCATAAAACCACGTAGTTCATCAAACGCTAATACCGTGGGAACCTTTACGCCACTTGCGGACCAAACCTTAGCGATATCAACAAATTGACGGCTATTTTCATGCTCAGGGGGAGCATCTACGGCGATCCACTGCTTTTGCATGGCATTTTCGTTATAATTGATGCGAAAATATCGTCTAAAACTTGCATCACCCGATACGGTTACCATTTGAGCAGGTATACTGTGCTGATATAATTGCTCGATCTGATCGGCGGCCCATTGGGCTAAGGTGTTTTGACGCTGATCCATACTGGCCTCTTGACTTAGGTTAGTCAGAAAATTCGTTCTACTATCTGCACTTAAACACAGATATATTCATTATTTACGCACCATAGCATAAGGATCGATCGGATTCTCCGATTTAACATGAACAAAGCATTTTCCCTGATAATTGCAGTTTTCAGTACATTTATAACTCAGGCTGCAAATGCACAAGCTGCGAGTACGCAGGCGCCAGCGGCCAAAGAAAATTTCAGTTATAGCTTTAAACCACTGTCTTGGTACCCACTGGAAGATTTAACGCCCGACGAAAAATCTCGTTTACCCGAATTTTGTAGCGGTAAATATCGTCCCGTCGCGATCACCCCACGCACCGAACCCAGCATTTTAGTCGAATCCGATGAGTCCACAGCCACCAAAACTGGCGACGCCCTCTTCTCTGGTAATGTTGAATTTAGTCAGCTCAATCGAAAAATCCTGAGTGATAAAGCCGTTTGGTCCCAAGCCAATCGCAGCGCTGAATTTAGTGGTAATGTTAGCATCATCACCTCCGACCTAGTGATGTCTGGTGACCATGCAAAGATAAACGATCATCAGCAAGGCGAGCAAAAAAGCGCCCAGATTACCAATAGCCAATACTCAATCCCGAGTACTCACATGCGCGGAAGCGCTGGCAGTATTGATAGCTTAGGGGAATCTGTGATTCAGCTCACCGATTCAACCTATACCTTTTGTGAGCCGGGCCGTAACGATTGGGACATCAAGGCCAGCGAGATTACTCTCGACCGTGAAAGTGGTATAGGTAGCGCTTGGCATACCCAACTAAGAATCAAAGAAGTTCCTATCCTGTACCTGCCTTATTATCGCTTTCCTATTGATGATAGACGTATGACAGGTTTTCTCGACCCTACATTTAGTATCAATGGCGAAGTTCAAGCCAGCGAAATGTCGATCCCTTTTTATATCAATTTACACCCGCAAGCGGATGCCACCATAACGCCGAAAGAAATCCTAGATCACGGCTTATTATGGCAATTTCAACTGCGTCATCTCACCAGTATTTTTGGTGAAGGTCAGTTTAACTATGGCCTGTTAGAAAACGACCGTAGTTATTTACAAGACCAAACTGAATTAGATGCAAGCTCAGGATTACTTGTACCTATAGAGAGAGATAAACAGGATCGCTGGTTAGTCAATTTCCAACAGCGTGGTGATATCAGCACCTACTGGCACCATAGATGGGTATATAACCGCATCAGTGATAATGATTACCTTAATGACATGAGCCCCAGTTTGGCGATTAATCGCGATACCCACATGCCAACCCGTGGTGAAATTTATTTCGATAAAGACGCTTGGCATTTTGATATTACCGGCGAGAGCTATCAAACCGTAGATGAAACCATTGCTTTAGCATCACGCCCTTATCAAAGAGTGCCACAGTTAAATCTATCCTTTACCCCTGAATCTTTCTCGGGCCTAAACGGCAGTATTAATAGCCAAGCGACTCAGTTTTATCGTGATAACGAAGCACTCACCGGCACCAGTGCCATTAACGGTAGCCGCTTAGTATTGGATTCCAGCTTAAGCTATACCTTAGAATGGCCATTTGCCTACATCACACCAAAAGCCGAATATAAGGTACGCCAATATCATTTAGACGATGTTGAGCAAAGCTTGATTGATGCCGGTTATGAAGAGAATCCAACTATTGCTATTCCTAAATACAGTATTGATGCTGGGCTATTTTTCGAGCGTGAATTTGAAGCCTTTAATTCGGCTTATATGCAAACCTTAGAACCTCGCATCATGCACCTGCAAGTGCCCTATTATGATCAAAGTGAAATTCCTAATTTTGATAGCAGCTTATTAACCTTTAACGCTAGCCAATTATTTCGCGATTATCGATTCAACGGTAATGACCGCATCGGCGATAGCAATCAAACAACCTTAGGTTTAACGACGCGCTTTTTAGCGGATAATGATGGCACAGAAAGGTTCAATGCCAGCATCGGTCGTATTTATTATCACCAAGACCGACGTGTACAATTATCCGGTAATAATGTCAGCGAAGCGGATAGTCGCAAAACGTCTTCAACCATTATCGAAAGCCATTGGAACCCATTTGATGAATGGCGCCTCTATAGCATGATCGAATGGGGCAAGGGGCCAAAGGTTGCGGGAGAGAAATTCGAAGATGAGATCTTACAAAAGCAGTTCAGCATTGAATATAACGACAACTTAAACCATATGGCAAATATCGGTTTACGGGAAAATAAAGCAACCAGCATTCGCCAGCTGGATATTGGTGTATTCTGGGCACTGAATGATTCTTGGGCACTGATTGGCAGCCGGAAAAAAGATTTATGGAATTACGACGCGAATGCTTTGAAACCCGTTGACCCCGTCATCGAAGCCTTAGCCGGCTTTGAATATCAAAGCTGCTGCTGGCGTGCGCAATTTCTTTACCAAGAACAATCGAAACGTATTACCGATACTAATACCAATACCGATAAGCAATATGGTTGGTTATTACGGATTGAGTTAAAGGGCCTATCAAGCTTCGGCTCTAACCCTGACGATGTTATGAATCAATCAATTCGCGGATATTCCAGCCGCCGCTATTTTGATTTTGAGAGTGAATAAGAGAGAACATGAAAAAGACACTATTATTAAGCTTCGCCACCCTACTGACCGCATTTAACCTACATGCCGCGCCGGTAGATCTAGACCGAATCGCTGCCATTGTTGACGATAGCATCATTATGCAAAGTGAACTTGATGCGCGAATGAACTCAGTAAAACGTCAAATGGGTGGCCAAATTCCACCCGATAGCATGCTTCGCCCTCAGGTATTAGAGCGCTTAATTCTAGAGAATATCCAGCTGCAAATGGCCGAACGTGGCGGCATTCAAATCTCCGACCAACAACTGACCGATACGGTAAAACGTATTGCTAAGCAAAACGGTATGACCCTTGAGCAGTTTAATAAGGCCTTAGCCAAAGATGGTTTGTCGTACAAAGAAGCGGTTGAACAAATTCGTACTGAAATGATTATTAGCCGCGTGCAAAAATTTCAAGTGAATAACCGAGTACAGATCTCACAGCAAGATATCGATTATTTCTTAGCCTCAAAAGCGGGCCAAATGGCCGCCGAAGCCGAATATCGTTTAAGTCATATTTTGGTCTCTATTCCTAGCCAAGCCAGCGCCAATGAGATTAAGGCCGCCCGTGAAAAAGCCGATAGAATCCTTGCCGATATCGCCGCAGGGGAAGACTTCCAGCAGCAAGCCATTGCCAACTCCAATGGCCGTAATGCGCTTAAAGGTGGCGACCTTGGCTGGCGTAAGCAAGCACAGCTACCTTCATTATTTTCCGATGCGGTAGACGAGCTCGACGTAGGTGAAGTTTCTAAACCGATTAAAAGCGCTAGTGGTTTTCACATTATCCAGATATCCGATAAACGTGGTGGTTCCACTATGATGGTACTGCAACACAAGGTAAGTCACATTCTAGTCATGCCAAACGAAATTCGTTCTGATAAAGATGCAAAAGCTCGAATTAAACAGATTCATAGCAAGCTAGATAACGGCGGCGACTTTGCTGAGCTCGCCAAAGAATATAGTGATGACCCAGGCAGTGCGGCTAATGGTGGTGACCTAGGCTGGGTAAACCCTGGAGACATGGTGCCTGCTTTTGATCGTGTAATGAGTGAAATCGAACCCGGTAAACTGAGCATGCCGTTTAAAAGCAAATTTGGCTGGCACATTTTGCAGGTTGAAGAACGCAAAGAAACTGATTTAGGTGAGCAGGTACAAAGAAACCAGATTCGCCAAATGCTGCAAGCGCGTCAGTTTGAAGAAGAACTGCCAATCTGGTTGCGTAAAATTCGCGCTGAAGCGTATGTTGATATTAAAGAGTCATTCTAATGGTCTCAACCCTCAACATACCCACATTAGAAACGCCTTTATTAGCAAGCCCTGTACTCGCCATCACAGCGGGTGAACCTGCGGGCATAGGGCCTGATTTATGTGTGCAGATTGCACAGCAGCCGTGGGATTATCAAATATTGGTGATCTGCGATAAGCAGTTATTACTTGATCGCGCACAACAGCTAGGTTTACCACTCACTATTAGCGATTTTGACTCAGCACAAAAGCAAGGTCAGCGACATAGACCTGGCCACCTATGGGTAAAACATGTGCCTTTGGCACAACCCTGTATTGCCGGTGAACTGAATAGCGCTAATGGCCCCTATGTTTTAAAGACATTAGATACAGCGATTCAAGGCTGTTTAGATGGTCATTGGCACGCTATGGTCACGGCCCCCTTACACAAGGGTATTATTAACGATTCTGAGCAGATCGCCACAGGCTCTTTTACTGGCCATACCGAATATCTACGTGATTATTGTGGCAAAGAAGAAGTCGTCATGATGCTGGCTACGGAAGATTTGCGGGTAGCATTAGTCACGACACACTTACCGTTAAGAGAGGTTGCCGATGCCATTACTGCGGATCGTATTAGCCGTGTAGCGCGTATTTTAGATCACGATTTAAAGCACTTCTTTGCCTTAGAAAACCCCCGCATTCTAGTCGCAGGGTTAAACCCTCATGCAGGTGAAGGCGGTCACCTAGGTATGGAAGAAATTGACATAATAGAGCCGACACTGAAAGCCTTAAACCAAGACGGTTTAACTCTGATTGGCCCACTACCTGCCGATACCCTCTATACACCAAAACATCTTGCCCAAGCCGATGCTACATTAGCCATGTATCACGATCAGGGTTTACCGGTATTAAAATTCCACGGTTTTGGCAGAGCCGCTAATATTACCTTAGGCCTACCCATAATTCGCACTTCGGTAGACCATGGCACCGCCCTTGATTTAGCCGGTAAAGGCAGCGCCGATGCGGGTAGCTTAGCAACAGCATTAAAAGTCGCGGCACAAATGGCGACGGCTTGCCACAGCAAGTCTGCTTAAGACCAGCTTGCTATTGTATGTCACACTGTTGTGATTACATTACAGAATTAATGAGTGAAGTAGAGAAATAATGAGTGATTTTAATGCCCCGCGTACTTCGGGCAATACACGTAAAAAAAGCGCCAATCAGAAGTCGGCAGCAAAGAAAGTCTTAGCCGCGAATCAGGGCCACAAGGCCCGTAAACGCTTTGGTCAGAACTTTCTCCACGACAGTCATACGATTAATAAAATCGTGCTCGCGATCAATCCCAAAGAAGGCCAAAACCTGGTTGAAATTGGCCCAGGTATGGGGGCTATTACCGAACCAGTATTAGAAGCAGCTGGGGCATTAAACGTTGTCGAAATCGACCGTGACTTGATTCCACGCTTACGTACTCAATTTTTCAATTACCCTAACTTTAAAATCTATGAAGGTGATGCCTTACAATATGATTTTACTCAGTTAATTGATAAAGAAGCCGAGAACCCAGCCCCCTTAAGAATTATTGGCAACCTGCCTTATAACATCTCTACACCACTGATTTTTCATCTATTGAGCTATACCGAGCAAAAGCTAGTGCAAGACATGCACTTTATGCTGCAAAAAGAAGTGGTTGATCGCTTAGCCGCTGGCCCAGGTACCTCTGATTATGGCCGCTTAGGCATAATGGCCCAATACTGGTGCCGTGTTGAACCCCTGTTTATCGTTGGCCCTGGTGCGTTTAACCCACCCCCTAAGGTTGACTCGGCAATTGTGCGTTTAGTACCACACGATACTCTGCCTTTTCCAACAAAAGACATTAGCGTATTACAGCATGTAGTTCGTCAAGCATTCAGCATGCGACGCAAAACCTTACGCAATACCTTAAAGTCGATGATAACAGCAGAGAATATCGAGTCGCTTAATATCGATGCCAGCTTACGCCCAGAGCGATTAAGCTTAGAAGAGTACGTTAGAATTGCCGATTTTGTTGCCGACCATCCATTGACGACTGCAGACTCGGAACAATAATATGGCCGATCTCGATGCAAACAGTATCCTGCCTCCGCACCAGATGCCGGAGATTCAGGTTGAAGTGATTCCGCAATATATTGCCGGTCAATCGATACCGGATGAGCAAAAATACGTTTTTGCTTACCATGTGGATATTTATAACCCGAGCCATCACACAGTGCAGCTAATGACGCGCCATTGGTTAATTACCGATGGCAATGGCAAACTGCAAGAAGTACAAGGAGAAGGCGTTGTTGGCGAGACGCCAATTCTTGGGCCAGGAGAAAGCTACCAGTATTCTAGTGGTGCGGTGCTAAGTACCGAAGTAGGCAGTATGAGTGGCCATTATGGCATGCGCTTAATACTAGAGGCTGAAGAAGAAACGGCAGGTGATGCACTAATGTTTAATGCCCAAATTCCGGTTTTTACCCTCGCCGTTCCATCGGCTTTAAATTAGAGGTTTAGAGTGGCAACCTACGCTATTGGTGATGTTCAAGGCTGTTATGATTCTTTAATGGCCCTGTTAGATAAGATGAATTATGACGATAATCAAGATACTTTATGGTTTGCTGGGGACTTGGTTAATCGCGGCCCTAAGTCATTAAAAACCCTACGCTTTATTAAAGGTTTAGGGGATAAAGCCATCTCCGTATTAGGTAACCACGACCTGCACTTATTAGCCTTGTACTACAACCCAAATAATGGCAAAAAATCAGATACTCTAAACGCCACATTAAACGCCCCTGATGCGGAAGAGTTAATGCACTGGTTGCGTCTACAGCCATTAGTTCATCATGATAAAGCGCTTAACGCGCTTATGGTTCATGCTGGCATTCCACCGAAATGGAGCGCCAAAAAAGCCTTGAAACGCTCTCAAGAAGTAGAGCTATGCCTACAATCTGATGACTTCCGCGATTTTTTTAAACATATGTATGGCAACTACCCTGATCGCTGGCATAAATCTTTAGTTGGCATGGATAGGTTGCGTATCATTGTTAATTACTTTACCCGCATGCGCTTTTGCAGCCAAAAAGGGCAGCTCGACTTGTTAACCAAAGAAGGGTTAGATAAAAAGCCTGCAGGCTTTGCGCCTTGGTTCGAACTTGAGCGTAAAGCAAAAGATACCCGTATCTTTTTTGGTCATTGGGCCGCCCTTGAAGGTAAAGCAGATGTAGACAATGTATTTGCCCTCGATACCGGCTGTGTTTGGGGTGGTAAACTCAGCGCCATTCGCATAGAAGACGAAACCTGGTTTCGCACTCCAGCGATTGATAAATTCAAATAACCGTCACTTTTGCTATAGGATTTTAATATGAGCGCAAGCTTTACCCGCATCAATGCAAATGATGCTAAGACGTTAATCGAGCAAGGCACTAGCCAGATTATTGATATTCGTGATGTCATGAGCTTTCAAGCGGGTCATATGACAAACGCTAGCCATATCGACAATCAAAATATCGATCAATTCATCGCCCAAGCAGACCCTCAAGCCCCCTTGATTGTATGCTGCTATCACGGCAACTCCAGTCAAAATGCCGCTCAGTATTTCAGCGAACAAGGTTTCCAACAGGTCTATAGCTTGGATGGTGGTTATGAACAATGGAAGGTAATCTATCCACAAGCGTGTGAATCGTAACTCTCTGCCTTAAATAGTAAGTGCCCACTTCTTTTAGAGCCCAGCAGCGGGCTCTTCGTTAGACGCTTTGTGTCTTAAAAAAAATTTACAACTGTATTTATTGTTATAAAACTTCGCTTTCTCTTAGTTAATCTCTCCATACCGCATACTCTATGGGTATAACTTTTTAATTTCATTTTTAATTTATTCTTTCTGTGACTTTTTACTAAACTTACAAAGTAAGGATGATAACTTGAGTCGAAACGTCATATATTGAAATATGGATTGTTAATAATCCATCCACTCACCAACCGTTCCATATTAACTTTACGAGCAGACTTATGCAGTAACCATTAGAAATTCAGCACCAGTTAGGGGAATTATTATGACCATTTTCAACCACTTCCAGTCGCGCTATCAATCGACCCAAGAGGAGGTGATTTCATTACAGGAATACCTCGACCTGTGTAAGCAAGACCCTAGCGTTTATGCCTCGTCTGCTGAACGTATGTTAATGGCGATTGGTGAGCCAGAATTAATTGATACCGCACAAGATACTCGTTTAAGCCGAATTTTTTCCAATAAGGTCATCAAGCGCTACCCTGCTTTTAATGAATTTTATGGCATGGAAGAAGCGGTTGAACACATCGTTTCTTTCTTCCGCCACGCGGCCCAAGGCTTAGAAGAAAAGAAACAGATTCTTTATCTATTAGGCCCTGTGGGGGGCGGTAAATCATCCCTCGCCGAACGTTTAAAAGAACTCATTCAACACGTTCCTTTTTATGCCATTGAAGGTTCACCGGTATTTGAATCACCTCTCAGTCTATTTGACGCCAAAGAAGATGGTAAGATATTACAAGAAGATTATGGTATTCCTCCCCGCACCTTGAATAAAATAATGTCACCTTGGGCGGTTAAGCGTCTGCACGAATATGGTGGTGATATCACTCAGTTTAAAGTGGTTAAGCTATTCCCTTCGATTCTTGACCAAATTGGCGTCTCTAAAACCGAACCCGGTGATGAAAATAACCAAGATATTTCTTCCTTGGTCGGTAAGGTCGATATTCGCAAGCTAGAAGATTTTTCACAAGATGATCCTGATGCTTACAGCTACTCAGGTGCGTTATGCCGGGCGAACCAAGGGTTGATGGAATTTGTCGAAATGTTCAAAGCACCGATTAAAGTGCTGCATCCATTATTAACCGCGACGCAAGAAGGTAACTACAACGGCACCGAAGGTACCGGTTCTTTGCCTTTTGAAGGCACCATTCTCGCCCACTCGAACGAATCCGAATGGACAGCCTTTAAAAACAACAAAAATAACGAAGCCTTTTTAGATCGGGTATATATCGTCAAGGTCCCTTATTGCTTACGCATTAGTGAAGAAGTAAAAATCTATCAAAAACTACTCGACCATAGTACTTTAGCTGAAGCTCACTGCGCCCCAGATACCTTAAACATGCTGGCAAAATTCTCAATTCTGTCGCGTTTAAAAGATCCAGAAAACTCCAGTATTTATTCCAAGATGCGAGTATACAATGGTGAAAATCTAAAAGACATTGATCCAAAAGCCAAGTCACTGCAAGAGTATAAAGACGCCGCAGGGGTGGATGAGGGTATGAATGGATTATCAACCCGCTTTGCATTTAAGATTTTATCCCGCGTATTCAATTTTGATAATACGGAAATTGCCGCCAACCCGATTCACCTTCTTTATATTATTGAACAAGCCATCGAACAAGAGCAGTTCCCGGCAGAAACCCACGATCGTTTATTGAACTTTATTAAAGAATACATAGCGGCAGAATACGTTGACTTTATCGGTAAAGAAATTCAAACCGCCTACTTAGAATCCTATTCAGAATATGGCCAAAATATTTTCGATCGATATGTAACCTATGCCGATTTTTGGATTCAAGACCAAGAGTATCGTGACCCGGAAACTGGAGAGATACTCGACCGCAGCGCCATTAACGAAGAACTCGAAAAAATTGAAAAACCCGCAGGCATTAGTAACCCTAAAGACTTCCGTAATGAGAGTGTTAATTTCATACTCCGTGCACGCGCCAACAACCATGGTAAAAATCCATCATGGCAGAGCTACGAAAAAATGCGTTCGGTGATAGAGAAAAAAATGTTTTCTAATACTGAGGATTTATTACCGGTCATTTCCTTTAGCGCTAAATCGTCTTCCGAAGAAAAGACCAAGCATGATGATTTCGTCAATCGTATGGTCGAACGGGGTTATACCGAAAAACAAGTGCGTCTATTAGCCGATTGGTATCTGCGAGTACGTAAATCTCAATAAAGTAGACCTTTATTAAGGAGAGACCTATGTCATACTTTATTGATCGACGCTTAAACGGAAAGAATAAAAGCATGGTTAACCGCCAGCGATTTATGCAGCGTTATAAAAAGCATATTAAGCGAGCGGTTGCTGAAGCGGTGAATAAACGCTCCATTACTGACATGGAACGGGGTGAAAGTATCAGTATTCCAAGTCAAGATACGCACGAACCTATTATTAGCCATGGCCAGGGGGGCCAGCAACATAGGGTCTACCCAGGTAATAAACAATTTGATGCCGGAGATCAGATTGATAAACCTAAAGCGGGAGGTGGTGGCTCAGGTTCGGGGAATGCGAGCCCACAAGGCGAAGGAGAAGACGAGTTTAGTTTTTATATCAGTAAAGAAGAGTTCTTAAACTATATTTTTGAAGACCTTGCTTTACCTAACATGATTAAAAAAACGTTATCCCAGCAAGATGAATTTGAAACTCGGCACGCGGGTTTTGTAACCGAAGGCAGCGCCAATAACTTATCCATTATTCGTTCCATGCGTAATGCGCACGCCAGACGTATTGCCTTGTCTGCGGGTAAACGTCGCAAACTGAAAGAGCTATTGGCAGAACAAAAAGAATTAGAAGCTAATCCCGATGGTTTCAATCAACAAGCAAGACTCTTAGCCATTGCCGAAGAAATAGCCGAACTTCAGCGCCGTATTAAGAAAATCCCTTACCTAGATACTTTTGATCTACGTTATCGCAGTCAGGTTAAGTACCCTATCCCTACCAGTAAAGCGGTGATGTTTTGCCTGATGGATGTGTCAGGTTCGATGACTCAAGACATCAAAGAAATAGCCAAACGATTTTATATTTTGCTCTACCTATTTCTACAAAAAAATTATGAAAAAATTGAACTGGTATTCATACGTCACCATACCAGTGCCAAAGAGGTCAGCGAAGAAGAATTCTTTTATTCAAGAGAAACCGGCGGCACCATAGTATCCAGTGCATTAAAATTAATGCACGAGATAATGCAAGAGCGTTATTCGCCCAGCGAGTGGAATATTTATGCCGCCCAAGCCTCCGATGGTGATAACTGGGATGACGATAGCCCACATTGCGCGCAGTTATTAAGCCAATACATATTGCCGGAAGTGCAATATTTCTCTTACATAGAAATCACACCTCAAAATCATCAGGCTCTTTGGCATGCTTACCAACAACTTGGCAGCCAGTGGCCAAACGAATTTGCCATGGCTCAGATTAAACAGCCGAGCGATATTTACAGTGTTTTTCGTGATTTATTTGCCAAGCAAAGTCATCCTCAAGGAGAGAAGGCATGAGTAAACAAGGTGACCAGGTGGATAATAGAAACTTTATTTCCACGGATTCAGAGTGGACCTTTGCTTTATTAGAAGCTTACGATGAGCAAATAAAACGCATCGCCGCAGGTTATGGCCTAGATACTTACCCGAATCAAATTGAAGTCATCAGCGCCGAACAAATGATGGATGCTTATGCGTCTGTTGGTATGCCACTGGGTTATAACCATTGGTCTTATGGTAAGCATTTTTTAACGACGCAAAAAAATTATCAGCGTGGTGCCATGGGGTTAGCCTATGAGATAGTCATTAATTCGAGCCCTTGCATCGCGTATTTAATGGAAGAAAATACCTTACCTATGCAAGCCTTAGTGATTGCTCATGCCTGTTATGGCCACAATTCATTTTTTAAAGGTAATTATTTATTTAAAACTTGGACCGATGCCAGTGCTATTGTTGATTATTTAGTCTTTGCTCGTAATTACATAAAAAAATGTGAAGAGCGATACGGCATAGAAGAAGTTGAAAAAATAATAGACTCTTGTCATGCACTAATGAACTATGGGGTAGATCGCTATAAGCGCCCAAACCCTATTTCTACGGAAGAAGAAGCCCTACGCCAACAAGAGCGCGAGGCCATCATTCAACAGCAAGTGAATGACCTGTGGCGTACAATCCCTAAAGGGCCAGAAGAAAAAGCAACCAAGAAGGTGCGTAGATTTCCTTCCGAGCCACAAGAAAACATCCTCTATTTTATCGAAAAAAATGCGCCTCTATTAAAACCTTGGCAAAGAGAAATCATTCGCATTGTGCGTAAGATTGCTCAATATTTTTACCCGCAACGTCAAACACAAGTGATGAATGAAGGCTGGGCAACTTTTTGGCACTATACCCTACTGCATTCGCTTTATGATGAAGGACTGGTTAATGATGGTTTTATGCTAGAGATCTTAACCTCTCATACTAATGTCGTAGCACAACCCGCATTCGATTCGCCTAATTACAATGGCCTCAATCCTTATGCCTTGGGTTTTAATATGTTTCAAGATATTAAACGTATTTGCCAGCACCCTACTGAAGAAGATAAAGAGTGGTTTCCAGAGATTGCCGGATCAGACTGGTTAGAAACCTTACACTTTGCGATGCAAAATTTTAAAGACGAAAGTTTTATTCAGCAATTTCTGTCCCCTAAACTCATTCGAGATTTTAAGCTCTTTAGCTTATACGACGATGATCGCTCATCGAAGTACCTAGTAGAAGCCATACATAATGAAAAAGGCTATAAAATGGTACGTGATAATTTATCCCGTCAATATGATTTATCTTACCGCGAGCCGAATATTCAAGTGCGCTCAGTCGACCTAACAGGAGATAGATCATTAACCTTACGCCATACTATGCAAAATAACGTGCCTTTATCCAATGACTGTGTCGAAGTGATGAAACACATCCACGTTTTATGGGGTTTTGATATTCATTTAGAAACATACAGTGAGGGTAAAAAAATAAATACCAGAACTTGCCCAGTGGGTAAGGAAAACGAAGAAGATTAACCCCTACCAAGCGATCACTATGTCATCCCTTTGAATCGATAGCTGCTGTGCCGACATGTTAAGGTCCGCAATGATAAACTGCGGTTGCACGTATTTCACCGTTGCTTTCATATCGGTATTGGTTAATTCAATTCTTGGTTCAAGGTCTAGATTATAAAAAGTGCCACTGCGATAAATACTGAATTTATCCCCCGGGCGAATCCCTGCTCCAGCCAATGCCTCAATGTGCAAACGTTTACCCTCGGTTTTAATGATTTTTGCCATAAAAGGCTGGCACCGTAACGACATAGAAACATCATCGATGGCTCCCACCAGCAAATCCCTTACCGCATGGCCATAATGACTTTGCCAAAATGCTGGGCTAGCAAAACGAACCTTCGCCATACGATCTAAATTCCACTTGCCTTGAGTTGCATAACTATTACTAAAAATAAGAGCGCCACTAAAGCCATCATGAACAAAAACATCCATCACAAACTGGCGCTCGCTAGGCTCATCAGCCAAACCGACTAGGCTTAACCAGGTCTCCTCATTAGCCACCTTATCAGCCACCGTAGACAAGGTATCCAATCCACGCACAATACCGGAAACTATGTATTGAGCGCCCAAGTTTTGCGCTAACGTCATCGAGGTGGTTAAGTGATGTTGCTGATTTTGTAGCGAGGGAGCATTAGCGGGTTTCGCATACAGGCCTATGTGGCTAGCATCCAATGCATGCATCTGGCCGCTATCATTTAAACTGTTGATAAAAATACGGGCTAGATCTTGCTCAATATTGTGCAATTGCCCTAAAGAAGTTTGCCGCGGAGAAACTAAACCAAAACCTGTCACAGCGACGGCTTTACGCAAGCTATTACCTTGGCTTCGGCACATCTGTGCAGGCTTTACATCGGCTCGGATGGCGATACTATAAATCCCCCCTTTGGCATCTTCCCACAAGACCTCCACATCCTTAACCTGGCCTTGGCTTTTCAAGCTGACATCATCGGTTTGCATCTCTCCCTTACTCATTAATTGCGTACTCACAACATGAGCTTCAGCACGCAGACTGGCTTGGCGCATAGCATCTTCTAAGGCTTGCTGGCGAGCATGGCTTATTGCCCCGGCAATGGGCGCTTGGCCTTCTACCTCAACCACAAAGGCATTAGCAACTGATATCCAAGCCAGCAATAATATACTTAAAAACTTCATTCCAATCTCCTACCGAACAGCCCTTAGTGACTAACCCTTAACGACTAACCCATGATGCCGCTGGCTGAATTAATCAATAAAGTAATAACCGGTTTCCGGCACAGCCGATTCTTTTTGTATTCGCTGACGCTGGCTATGGGCAAAATTAGACACATCACTGCCTAAAGGCGCACGACAATCAACATTAAAGCGCTGGTTTTCCATCGTTTGTAAGCAGTTGCGGAAGCCTTGATCAATGACCATCTCTAAAATGGTTTCTACTGTGCCATCAGGCATCACATCACTCGAGATAACGCGGGCGCCATGAATATAGGTATCCACATAGGTGCGGAAGCGATCGTTTTGCACAGCCAAGTCACGTACTGTGGTACTGCCTTGCAAAGCCGTGCCATATACCCGCTCAACCATAGAGCGATAAGCATCGAGTTTAGAGGCTCGGATTGCCATCAGCTTGCTTTGCGCGTGGGTTAAGGTTTTTGTTTCCACCATGGCCCCATAACCCATCACTCTGAGCACCATAGGGGCAATCGGATCGACCTCCTGCTCTACGGCCTGAAAGAAAGCTTCTGGCTCTTCAGAAATTGAATCATCCTCAACAAACATACTCGAACATGCCGTCAAAAAAATACTGCCGCATACTAGGACACACTGACTCAATTTAACGTTATTCATATCTACTCCATCAGGGCGCCATAAAAATGATTTTATCGGCGCACTTAGCAAAAACTCGATGATTTCTCTTATCTAGAAGTGATATCGGCCTTGAGGGAAATATATTTAACTTTTTTGCCAGCATTTATCTATTTCAGCCAGAAATAAAGCTCATTCAATTACATTAAATAGCATAATGTAATCAAACTCCCCCACAGTATTAGCGAAAAAGTCATGCAAGAGACGCAATAACTCACTATGCTATAACCATTATTGAAATAAATATTAATCTCACAAGATTTGGCCCGTACCCAAGGACCTATAATTATGATCAAACGCTCTCTGCTCGCTACCAGTATTACCCTCGCCTTAACCCAGCAAGCTTTCGCAACCCCCTTATTACCTATTGATGCCCGCGGCCTAGCAATGGGAAGTACCGGTGTGGCAAGTGCTAAGCTTGCCCATGCGCCCCAATATAATCCAGCCCTATTATCCACCGCCGCAGATACTGACGATTTTGCGATTGTGCTACCGCAAGTAGGCATTATCGTGGCGGATGAAGAAGAAATGGTCGATTCATTTGATGCCTTAGCCAATGACGAATACTCAGGAGCGAGTAATAGTGGCGACTCCATTATTGATCACTACGAAGGCCTAGCCGAGAACATAGATCGAATTTTAATTTCTGGTGATGGTGTCACGCCCTCCATCGAGCAGCAAATCAGCGACTTCGAAACCTTAGTAGCCAACGTACCGGGAAATGGGGGTAATGACACTACAACCTCCGCTCAACTGACCGCGGCAACAACCGATTTAAACAGCTCGGCTGCCGCACTCGCAGGTGAGACTCAAGATTTAGAAGATACTACCTTCGATCTTACTAATGAACTGAGCTCTATCTCTGGGCGCGCCATTCGTGGTACCTTTGGTGCTAATGGTGCGATTGCTATTCCTAGTAAAACCTTTGCCGCGGCGGTCTCAGTATCGGGCTCGGCCTTCTTTTCTGGACGCATGTTTTTTACCGATAATGATAAATTTTTATTAAATGGTTATGCCGAAGCGATCAACGCATATGCGGGTACGACTCAAGCATTTACTCAAGCCTCACAAGAGTTAGCCCAGGCCGTCGAAGATTTTGAAACTTGCGAAGACCAAAACGGTGCCAACTCACCTTCTTGTAGTGATGAAGCCGCCGCCGTTGATTTGAGTTCAACCAATACTGAAAACAAACAAAATGCTTTGCAGTCTTTCAGTTTTGCCAAAGACGGACGCACCATTTTATCTACCGACCCCAATAACGGTGACATCGTTTTAGCCGATGACTTGAACTCCAATGTGCAAATCGTTGCGGTTGGCATCACAGAAGTTGCCTTGTCTCTGTCTCGCAATTTCAAAATTTCTGGGCAAGATATTGCCATTGGTATCACCCCTAAATTACAGAATATTAAAACCTTTAACTATGTTGCCAGTGTTAACGACGAAGAGGATATTCAACAAGAAGACGTGACTGATACCGAGCAGAATTTCTCAGCATTAAATCTAGACGCTGGTATTGCTTATCAGTTTGGCTCGACAAACCAATGGCAAGTTGGCTTAGTGGCTAAAAATTTAATCAGTAAAGATTATGAAACGGAAAGTAACCCTGACGCCAAAACAGGTCAAACGACCAAAACGACTATCAGCCTAGATACTCAATTTCGTGGTGGTATATCTCATACCACAGATTGGACCGTTGTCGCCTTCGATCTCGACCTGATGGAAAACGACCCAGTAGCCTTCGAAGCACCTACTCAATATGCCTCTATCGGTGCCGAACTGGATCTATACGATACCCTGCAACTACGCACAGGTTACCGCACGAACCTGAGTGCGAGTGATGCTTCGGTTGTCTCAGTCGGCCTCGGCTTCTCTCCTTTTGGTTTTCACCTAGATATCGCGGCTATGGTCAACCCAAGCTCACCAGAGAAAGAAGCCGGTGCAGCACTTGAGCTAGGGTTATATTTTTGATCAGCGAGCCTTTCTCTATCACGCCCTAGGCGGGGTTTAATACAGAAAGCCAATTAACATTGGCTTATTAAGACGCTCTATTTAGACGCTATGTTTAGACTATTAGCTTAAAAAGCCTTAATCTTTCGATTAGGGCTTTTTTGTCTGCCCTTTAGTATTTTTAAAGATTTTTTCGTGTTTTTAATGATTTTTCTATTTAGAGTGTGTGATGAAAATTTACCTAGTCGGTGGTGCGGTACGCGATGCCTTATTAAACCTTCCTATTAAAGATAAGGACTGGGTTGTGGTCGGTAGCACACCCTCTGAGCTGCTTACCTTAGGCTATAGCCAAGTCGGCGCTGATTTTCCGGTTTTTTTACACCCCAAAACAAAAGAAGAGCATGCCTTAGCACGCACAGAGCGAAAATCCGGCAGTGGTTATCAAGGTTTCATCTGTGACTTTAGCCCCGACATCAGCCTAGAAGAAGACTTGTTACGCCGAGACCTCACGGTCAATGCTATGGCCCAAGACGATGATGGCCACATCATTGATCCGTATAATGGCCAGCAAGATATCATCAATAAAAAACTACGACACGTATCCAACGCCTTTGCCGAAGATCCGTTAAGAGTTTTACGGGTAGCCCGCTTTGCCGCCCGCTTCGCTCACCTAGGGTTTACGATTGCCGATGAAACACTAGAGTTAATGGCTGATATCGCCGCCAGTGGCGAACTTGCTTTACTCACCCCAGAAAGAGTCTGGCAAGAAACTGAACGCGCCTTAGGCGAATCGCAGCCTTGGGTATATTTTCAAGCGCTGCGAGAATGCGGTGCTCTGGCCATAATTTTTCCACAGCTGGATCGTTTATTTGGCATTCCACAACCAGCAAAGCATCACCCTGAAATCGATTGTGGTATTCATACGCTAATGGTTTTAGAGCAAGCCAGTAAACTCACTACGGATGTTAGTATTCGCTGGGCAAGCCTGCTGCATGATTTGGGTAAAGGCTTAACGAAAACAGATATTTTACCGAGCCACCACGGCCATGAACAAAGTGGTGAGAAACTGGTTATCGAATTAAACCAACAATTAAAAACGCCCACCGAGTTCAAAGATTTAGCTAGGCTGGTATGTATTTACCATACCCACGTTCATAGAGCCTTTGAATTAAAGCCACAAACACTGCTAAGGTTTTTTAATAAAATTGATTTATGGCGTAAACCTGAACGCCTGCAGAAAATACTCATCGCTTGCAAAGCCGATAGCCGCGGCCGCACAGGGTTTGAAAATGTTGACTACCAACAAGCAGAATATATTAACCAAATGGCTGAGGCTTGTTTAAACATTACGGCGAGACAATTTGTTGAACGTGGCATTACTGGTAAAGCCATTGGAGAAGCGATGGCTGAAGAAAGAATTGAGCTAATAACTCAACTCAAGAAACAGCAAGCTTTAGCTCATTCTTAATATCCAAACTCATCACCTGCCAAAGCTCGGCAAACGTTCTCCCACTTATAGGGTGCCTCTCGCCTCCGGCAATATCTTGCAGGGGGCGCAAGACAAAATCGAATTTATCAATATCAGCACGAGGAATGTTATACCCTGCGACCTTGCCAACATAATCACCATACAAGAGTAAATCAATATCCAAACTGCGCGACGAGAACTTTAGCGCTTGCTCTGGCCGGCCGTGATCAAACTCTATCTGTCGTAATACCTTTACCACAGCATCAATCGATAAGTTCGTATGCGCACTCACGACCAAGTTATGAAAATCATCACCGACAAACCCAAAAGGCGGGGCGAGATAGATAGGAGAGATTTCAAGTTCAGTAAATAACGTTTCTAAACTTTTCAAACCTTCGGCGATATTTTTATTCGGCTCTATATTGGACCCGATTCCCAGATAAATTTTAACCACGCTCAATTTCCAAACCGACTGCGATGGCATCTGGGGAAACTGCTGGTTTTTCTACTCGGATTTTAATCTTAGGAATTGAAAATTCAGCCCGTAATGTTGCTGCCAACTGCACTAATAAACGCTCTAACAAATCGTATTGATTAGCTTGTACGAACTCAATCACACGATCACTGACCGCAGCATAGTTTAATGCATAGGCTAGATCATCAGTTTCTGCCGCCTGAGTAATATCCCAGTCCATGGTTAAATCAAAAATAAGCGGCTGGGTTACCTGTTTTTCCCAAGCAAAGACACCAATGATGGTTTCGACTTTTAAGCCACGAATAATCACCTTATCCATTCGGCTCTCCACTAGAGCCGTCGCCCTGACTATTCATATTCTTGGTAATAGCCGCTAGTTCAGTCATAGGCCAACGCGGCATAACCGATAAGCTCAAGTCTGAAGTTTGACCTGCGAGCAGTCGTTGGCAGCCTGCATAAGCGATCATAGCGCCGTTATCTGTGCAAAATTCTGGGCGTGGATAAAAGACCTGACCACCTATTTTTTGGGTCATAGCAACCAGCTGTTGGCGTAATAATTTATTAGCCCCAACACCTCCGGCGATCACTAGGTTCTTTAACCCTGTTTCTTTTAAAGCACGCTTACACTTAATCGCTAACGTATCGACGACCGCCGCTTGAAAACACGCACTGATATCAGCCTTGGTTTGCTCAGCTAACATACCATCAACCGCTTCATTAAGAATGGTCGTACGGGCAAAGGTTTTTAAGCCACTAAAAGAAAAGTCTAAGCCAGGACGATTGGTCATAGGGCGAGGGAAATCGAAACGCTTAGCATCCCCCTGCTCGGCTAGCTTACTTAACTCTGGACCACCTGGATAAGGTAAGCCCATCATTTTAGCCGCTTTATCAAACGCCTCACCCGCGGCGTCATCCAGTGATTCCCCTAATAAGGTATATTCACCAATGCCCGCCACATGAACCAGCTGGGTATGGCCACCCGAGACCAATAACGCGACAAAAGGGAATTCAGGCCTATCGTCTTCCAACATGGGGGCTAATAAGTGCCCTTCCATATGGTGTACGCCAATAGCAGGAATCCCTAAGCCCCATGCCAATGAGCGGCCTAGGCTTGCCCCTACTAATAAAGCACCAACTAACCCCGGGCCTTGAGTATAAGCGATACCCTCTAAATCCTGCACGGTATGGCCCGCTTGCGCTAACGCTTCATTGATTAACGGCAAAGCCTTACGCACGTGATCCCGTGAGGCCAGCTCAGGCACCACACCACCGTATTCTGCATGTACCGCAATTTGTGAATATAAACGATGAGCTAATAAACCACGCTCACTATCATAAACTGCAACGCCCGTTTCATCACAGGAAGTTTCTAAGCCAAGAATCAGCATAAAGCCTCTAATTTCTTAATAAAGTCTTAATCATTTCAATGCTGCGCATGATACGCGCTAGCTAAGGATTTGAGGATACCTTTAGACAGATTAGGCAATAAATAGGAGATTTTTCAGGCTAATTCGTGCTTTAGCCGTAGAAGAATAGCGGATTTACAAATATTCCCCACGAACCTCGTCTATACTCTTTGCAATTCAAACGTATACCGATTAGAATGCCCGCCCTTATATAAGGTGTGCAACGAGCATACGTTATAGAAAGACAAAATTTGGGCTTCTTGTGGTTGCCCCTGAAAGATTAACACTGAATTATTTATTAGGTGATATTGGATGCCAGCTGTAAAACTTAAAGAAAACGAGCCATTTGATGTAGCTCTACGTCGTTTCAAACGTTCTTGCGAAAAAGCAGGCGTTTTGTCAGAAGTTCGTCGTCGTGAACACTACGAAAAGCCAACTTCAGTACGTAAGCGCAAAGCGGCTGCTGCTGTTAAGCGTCACGCGAAGAAAGTTCAGCGTGAAAACAAAAAAATGGTTCGTTTGTACTAATCAAACCCCATTGCTAGCTGCTTTTTAGCTAAATACAGTCGATCAAAAGAAATATTTTATGAGTGCTATCGTTGCAAGTATAAAAAGTTCTGTAAAAGACGCTATGCGTGCTAAGGACAAACCTCGTTTGTCCGCACTACGCTTAGCGGCTGCAGAATTTAAACGTGTTGAAGTAGACGAACGTATCGATATTGATGATGAGCGTGCTTTAGTCATTTTAGATAAAATGGTTAAACAGCGTCAGAACTCAATTGAACAATACGAACAAGCTGATCGTCACGATCTTGCCGAAACAGAAAAGTTCGAAATTTCTGTCATCTCTGAGTTTCTACCAGAAGCACTGAGTGAAGATGAACTGGCCAAATTAGTGGCTGACGCTGTTACCCAAACCGGTGCTGCAAGCATGCAGGACATGGGTAAATTAATGGGCGTCCTCAAACCACAAGTACAAGGCCGCGCCGACATGGCGCAAGTCAGCCAACTGGTTAAAGCGGCACTGGGTTAATACCTACGCTACCTGTTAAATGGCCGGCTAATCGACACACAATCTTTTGATTGCATAAAAAGGCAGCTTCGGCTGCCTTTTTAGTTTCTGCTGAACTACATCTAGAGTACAGTAAACCTTATGGCTGGACGCATACCGCAAAACTTCATCGATGATTTAATCAGTCGCCTCGACATAGTCGATGTCGTAAGTGCACGTACTCGTCTAAAGAAAACGGGAAAGAACTATTCCGCTTGTTGCCCTTTTCATAATGAAAAAACCCCCTCGTTTACCGTCAGCCCAGATAAGCAGTTTTATTATTGCTTTGGCTGTGGTGCTACGGGCAGTGCGGTTAAGTTTGTTATGGAATTCGATGGCCTTGAGTTTCCCGACGCAGTAGAAAAACTCGCCGGCGACCTTAATATAGAAGTCCCCCGTGAAGGCTCACAACAACAAAATCGTGAACCTCAGCATCGTGAGCTGTATACCCTCACACAAAAAGCCGCCGACTTTTTTGAGCAACAACTGCGCACCAGCAAAGACAAAGATAAAGCGATTAACTACCTGAAAGAGCGTGGCCTTTCCGGTAAAGCGGCCAAATTTTTCTCCATCGGTTATGCACCACCAGGCTGGGATAACTTACAAAATGCCCTCGCTCCAGGTGAAAAGAACGACAGCACTAATAATAAAATCATTAAGCAATTAATCAGCTGCGGCATGACCATAGAAAAAGACGATGGCCGTACCTATGACCGCTTTCGCGATCGCGTGATGTTTCCGATCCGCAATGTAAAAGGTCAAGTCATTGCCTTTGGCGGGCGAGTATTAGGAGATGAGAAACCCAAATACCTCAACTCTCCAGAAACGCCTATTTTCCATAAAGGCCAAGAGCTGTATGGTCTCTATGAAGCGCGCAAGATTCGCCAAAAGCTGACCCGCATGATTATTGTTGAAGGCTATATGGACGTTGTCGCCCTCGCTGAGTACGGCATTCATTACGCCGTCGCAACCCTGGGCACCTCAACCAGCGAACATCACATTCGCCGATTATTTAAAGTGGTACCGGAAATCATCTTTTGCTTCGATGGTGATAACGCCGGTCGCAAAGCTGCCCAGCGCGCGATGGAAACCGTCATACCTGCACTACAAGACGGCTTACAAGCACGCTTCCTATTTCTTCCTGATGGTGAAGACCCAGATACTATCGTGCGTAAAGAAGGCAAAGAAGCCTTTGAAAAACGTCTCGATAACTCAAAACATTTACCTGAGTTTTTATTCGACAATGTTAAAGAACAAGTCGATTTTGATACCCTGGATGGTAAAGCACGCTTCGGACAACTTGCCGCTCCGTTAATTTCGCGCCTACCTACTGGCATGCTAAAAGAATTAATGCAGCAACAGCTAGCCCAAGAAACAGGCATCAAGCAAGAGGTTCTGGCTAAATTATTACCAACGGAAACTGCACCAAGCAACCAACATAGCCAAAGTGCAAATAATCCAACCGCTAATCCAAGCAATAGCCCGGCCTCAACGGCTATACAGGATTACAATGAGCATCAATACGACCAGAGTGATGAGCAGGATATTGATATTGGCGACTTCATCGATGACACCAACTCAATCGCTAGTGCATCAGTAAATGCGGTTTCCATAGACAGCAGCAAAGAAGATAAGCAGCTCGCGACTCTCACCCAAAAAGCACTGACACTCTTGGTGAAGTTTCCCGATAGCGCCCAGAGAATCGAACCCCAAGAAGCATTCGAGCCCGAAGACGAAAATGAACGTTTATTATGCGAGATACTGAAAAAACTTAAGCAAAACCCTCAAAGTAGCAGCATAGGTTTATTAATTCTCTGGACAGGCACCCCCTACGCCGAGATGCTAAAGCAGATTGCCAACCAGCCCTTAGAGATTCCAGAAGGGGTTGATCCTAGCAATGATATCCAAGGCATATTAGAGCGCCTTCATCACAGAGCATTGCGTCGTGAGTGGCAGCAGCTACAGCACAAGGTCGCCAGCGAATCGATCGGAAAACTAACCAGTGAAGAAAAATCACGCTACCTAGCACTACCAAAACAACTTAAAAAGCATAAAAAGTAATCACTACCTTGAATTATTTTTTATCATCCCCAAATTAACTACAGAAATTTTTATCAAATCGTACTCAAGCCCGCTCTTTGCCTAGCGCAATGGGTGGTTAGCGTTTATACTTTCGGGTTTATTGCCTAGCCACCGAGCAGACGACTGCGACGACTACAACAGGGCCTATATGTCAGCGAATACACAACAATCGCGTTTAAAAGACCTCATCGCCAAGGGTAAAGAGCAGGGTTACCTGACTTATGCTCAGGTAAACGACCATTTACCCGATGACATCGCGAATCCAGATCAAGTAGAAGACATCATCCGCATGATCAACGATATCGGCATTCCGGTATCTGAAGTTGCGCCCGATACCGACTCTATGTTTGTCGGTGGCAACGATACCGATGAAGCTGCTGCTGAAGAAGCGGCCGCAGCCTTAGCCGCTGTTGATAGTGATGTTGGTCGTACAACCGACCCTGTGCGTATGTATATGCGCGAAATGGGTACGGTTGAGCTACTAACCCGTGAAGGCGAAATTGTTATCGCCAAACGCATTGAAGAAGGCATCCGTGAAGTGATGTCTGCCCTTGCCTATTATCCGGGTTCTGTCGATACCGTATTAACGGCCTTCGAAGAAGCTGAAGATGACGTTAACCGTATTGGCGACGTATTCAACGGTTTCATCGATCCATCCGACGAGATTCCAACACCACCACCTCAAACTCAGCCAAAAGCTGAGAAAGAAGAAGCTGATGACGATGATGCTGAAGTCGATGTTGCTACAGCAGATGACGATGATGACGATGAAGAAAGTGGTGGCTTAGACGTTGAAATGGTTCAAGGCCGCTTCAAAGAAGTCCGTGAAGCTTATGATGCTTTAGAAGTGGTATTAGCTAAACATGGCCGTGCTAGTAAAGAAGCAGAACTTGCTTTTACAGAGCTAGCGGATGTGTTTGCACCCATCAAGCTTACCCCACGCTATTTTGAAGCACTGGTTAATAATACCCGTGAATCACAAGAAGCCATTCGTACTCAAGAACGTGCCATCATGGTTCTATTGACTCGCAAGTGTCGCATGGAACGTAAAGAATTTATTAAGTCTTATCAAGGCAATGAAACCAATCCAGATTGGGTTGATGATTTAATCGCTGCCGATAAGCCTTATTCAGCTAAAGTTGCTGTTTATAAGTTTGATATTCAGCGCGCGCAGAAGAAGATTAAATCGATTGAAGAGAATGTAAGTTTATCCATTCCTGAAATCAAAGAAGTCAATCGTAAAGTTTCTATCGGTGAAGCTCGCGCTCGTCGTGCTAAGAAAGAAATGGTAGAAGCCAACTTACGTTTGGTTATCTCGATTGCGAAAAAGTATACCAACCGTGGTTTACAGTTCTTGGATTTGATTCAAGAAGGTAACATCGGCTTGATGAAAGCTGTTGATAAGTTTGAATACCGTCGTGGTTATAAGTTCTCGACCTATGCTACATGGTGGATTCGTCAGGCGATTACTCGCTCTATTGCCGACCAAGCACGTACCATCCGTATTCCTGTGCACATGATTGAAACGATCAATAAGTTGAACCGTATCTCTCGTCAAATGCTACAAGAAATGGGCCGTGAAGCAACGCCAGAAGAATTGGCTGAGCGTATGGAAATGCCAGAAGATAAAGTTCGTAAGGTACTTAAAATTGCCAAAGAACCTATCTCTATGGAAACCCCAATCGGTGATGACGAAGATTCGCACCTAGGTGACTTCATTGAAGATACTATGTCTGAATCACCTATCGATACAGCCACTACTGGCGGCCTAATCGACGCAACTCGTGACGTACTGTCTGGCCTTACCGCTCGTGAATCAAAAGTTCTACGTATGCGTTTTGGTATTGATATGAATACTGACCATACTTTGGAAGAAGTGGGTAAGCAGTTCGACGTAACCCGTGAACGTATTCGTCAGATCGAAGCGAAGGCCTTGCGTAAGCTACGCCACCCAACTCGCTCTGATCATCTACGCAGCTTCCTTGATGAGTAGATAAACGAATGAGCCTTGCTTAGATCGTTTAAAAAACGCACAAAAAAACCCGGCAATTGCTGGGTTTTTCTTTTTTAATCGTGAGTTTTTCTTTTTTAAATCAAAGGGGTGGCGCTCTTTGTAAAGCATGGTTATAATCGTTTGCGTTATTGCAAGATAACGTCCTAATGGGGGCCCTTAGCTCAGCTGGTTAGAGCATTCGACTCATAATCGACAGGTCCGCAGTTCAAGTCTGCGAGGGCCCACCATTTTTACTTCCCTACCCTTTTAGTTTTTTACACGCCACTTAATCGAGTTTTCAAACTATTTAGCATCGGCGAGATAACAGCCTTTAATCTAGGCCGGCTCTTCTCAGTAAAAGCAACCGGGCGGCTAACGTTCATCGCAGCAATGCCTATTTTTACACTGTAAATACCCGCACCAAGACCCTGGCCAAGCCTAGTACTAGCAGCTCCGACTAAGGACGCCTTAGCGCTTTCTTCAATAAGACTTTCAACCATCAAGTCACTAATCGCAACAAAGGCTAATTGATGTATTACCGATTTTAATAAACGGTATCGATTTAATAGTGATGGCCGAGTGCCATAGACTTCCGCAATACTGTCTATCATTTTCAAACTGCGCCATAAAGAAAGCAACATATCCAATGATGCCCAAGGGCTTAACGCAACCGCTAACCCTGTCTGCAAACTGTAGTTTGAAATTCTGCGTAATGCTTCTTCATCCAAGGGTTGAACAAAGAGATTATCAATATGGCTGACGACTTCTCGATCATTACTATAGTCGGGCACTTTTTCTACAGCACGCTGTAAGTATAGGGATTGTGGCTTATCGTAATAGAATGCTTTTAGATCAGAAATTAAATCTTGCCCATTACCCATATCCGTTGTATTTGATAGGTGTAATGCTTTCGCTTGTATCGATTCCAGCTGCTGGTGATTATCTTGGTCACGCAAATAGCACCATAAAAATCGAACCCCAAAAGCAACTACTATCACTATTATCGATATAAATACCGCCGCAAGTAGCCAGTGAATTTCTAATGCACTTTTCACTACCGTGAAAACTTCCCAAGCAAACAATGAAAACAGCAATAAACCAAAGCCATAGACAAAAGATTTTATGCCGGTTAAAGGCAGTGCTTTTAAGCTAATACTTGTATATTCAGGAACATTGGGTAAACGCTCGCCGGCGGTGATGGATTCAGGTACTTGGTTAAGCTCATCATCTTCATCCGGAATAAATGTTTTTGCTTTGCGTCTGCTAATTTTTTCAGTGGTTAAACTTTCTTCCGCAGTGCTAAGAGTGTCTTGTTCATTGTTATTCATACACACTTATCTCCTATCAAAGCATTCAGTATTGAATCTAAACGGATATGCGGAATCGCATCTGAGTTTTGATAAGATAAACCTTTTGGTGGAATCAAGGAGTGAATATCCCAATTTAAAAATTCATCCCACTCATCACCCTCTGGAATGCGCGCCGGTATTGTTGGGTGAATATACCCAATCCGCCGCCCCTCTAAACTAAAACCCGAGATTCCCCTATCACCATCGCACTCCAACTCTTTAGATGAACGAATTGCAGCAACAGCCTCACATGAGGGGTCAATACCTTCATATTGTGCATTTTCATAAGCCAGCTTCACAATCACAGATAATAACTGCCTAACTGACTCATGATCTTCAGCGATCACTTGATCAATCTTAGTCGCGGCAAATACAACCTTATCTATTTTTGGTCGAAATAATTGCAATAATCGATTTTGCTTACCATAAGCAAAGCTGTCGGTAATGTTCGCTAAAGCTTGGCGCATATCATCGATATATTCTGGGCCTGAGTTTAATGCTTTTATCACATCAACAAGCACGAGCTGTCGATCTATTCGACTAAAAAAATCTTTATAAAAGGGGTCTACTAGTTCTTTAATGTAACGTTTGTACCTCTGTTCACATACTTTGAAATAACTAGTCGTGCTGGCCGATGTAAGTTGACCTTCGGTATAACTACCTACTTTAAGTAAAGGGATAAAGCATAAGATGTCTGTATCAGGTATCTCTCCTGGTATCAGAAAACGTCCGGGCTGAATCAGACTCAGACTCTTACCACTGTACTTACAATCCTTTAAAAAACTCATGTAGCGAGCATTCATACTCGCGAGTATGGAATAATCAACTTCTGCTAGCGGATCTATTTTTTGTAAGTCGTGCAATAAATCCCCCAGTAATTCAGCCCGTGGCGATTGAGTATATTGCGCGCTACATTGGCTGCACCAACGAGAATAACTCATCTCTCTCAATGGTAAATCGAGCAACCATTCTCCCGGGTAATCTCTAATTTCTAAATACAGTGAGAACTGATCGCGACTGAAAAAGCTGAGTTTATTTTTATTCCGACTGAGTTTCAGTTCCAGTAAACAGCCACTGATATCAGTGGTGGATTTGGGCCATTGAGGATTTGGACTCGCAATACCTTGGAAGGATTCATCATAGGGAAACTGAGGAAGGTTAGTCTTTTTTAACGGATGTATTTTTACAGCCAATAAACGTCCAGAAAGTGCCGGTGAAAAGCCGGGCAATTTCGATTTTTTATGCTCAAGTAATTGATTGATAAGACTTGTGATAAAAGTCGACTTGCCACTTTGACTAAGGCCAGTAATCCCTAAACAAAAATGCCGATCGGTTAATTTTTCTAGTCTAGCGACACCATCATCTGTAATCCCCGACAATTTTTTTGTCGCTTGCTTAAAGAAGCCTTGAGATGTTTGATTAGTATTATTCATTTTCAATAAATACACTCATATAGATGATGAGAGAATATTCTAAGGCAGAAGAATAAGAAGATCTGCACAGACAGGTACGCAGTGAATAATGCGACAACCTGCCCGCTAAGGTAAATAGATACTAGGTCATTTTGACTTCTAAAGCATCGATTAAAGCATGAGCCTTTTCGGCAGCTTCAACCCCACGGTCGGTCAAATACCCGCCATCAATCTGAGTAATCATCCCCTTACTGTGCAAACGCTCTGCGGCTTCCACTAATGAGATATCGGCATCATGATGCACTTTAATGCCTTCTTGCATAGAATGCAGGCTAAATTTAACAAGCAAATTTAATTCATCTACAACGTTGTCGTGATATGGCATATTGCTTTCCTATAAGCATTTAGTGTTTAACCAGATTACTCTTGCATTTCCTTGTGTGCAAGACACAAAAAAGGCCTAGTTATCAATTAACTAGGCCTTTTGCTAGCGAGATCAAGCTGCTCTTAGTTCATCAGCTCATTAACCACCCAGTGGCCTTCGCTCTTTCGGTCGCTAGCGTTTAACCAAGCACTCGCTGTACCGCTGATTGCCCAGTCTCCATCAGTGTGGTTTTTATATCCAGAATATTCTTCTTATGGGTAGACTGACTGTGGTCGGTTATTGCTTAATATTAGTACCTTAGTTTTACATTCAATGACTTTGCCGTAAACGTCCTATTTGGCCAAGGGGTCAATGCTAGGGTGACTTGGCGGGTTTTGTGTAATTGTGGTGAACAGCGCATAATGTTTTATTTATGCTTAACAAGAGGTTTATTGTGATTTCTGTTCAGACTGAAGATTTTGATTTTGCTCACGAATACCAAGCTTTACGTGAACGCAGCCAGCAAAGCGGCGCAATCGTTATGTTCGTTGGTTTAGTGCGGGATTTTAGTGATAATTCTCACGTCAGTAGTATGACCTTAGAGCACTATCCTGGCATGACTGAAAATGTATTAAACGATATTGCTAAGCAAGCAGAAGAGCGCTGGCCATTAGACGGGATTCGTATTATCCATCGCATCGGTGAATTGCATGCCACTGATCAAATAGTCTTGGTCGGGGTCAGTAGTGCTCACCGCATTGCCGCCTATGAAGCGTCGCAATTCATTATGGACATTCTAAAAACTGAGGCGCCATTTTGGAAAAAAGAAAGTACTAAGACGCAGCAAGGTGAAGCCACTACCCGTTGGGTTGATGCTAAAGCCAGCGACTCACAACAAGCCGCTGACTGGCAGGATTCAGGAGAATAACTTCTCCTCTTCTTTGCCCTTCTAACCCGCTCTCAACTTTAATAACCCAGGGATATTAAATTCACCATTGGCGTCTTTTTCATACTGAACCCAAGCAGGATTTTTGCGTTCAACCGCGACCATAGTCATACGGTCGGCCAACTCATTTCCTTCCGTGCCCGCATGCGCTTTCACATGAGAAAGTAAAACCTTGTCTTTAATATCATTATATAAAGCATACGCCTGTTTAATAATATCAAGATTAATAATGGCACCGGTTTTACGCTTCCAACCATTCTTTTCCCAGCCTGCAGCCCAATCCCGAATACACTGAATCGAATACATAGAATCACACATGATTTGTGCGCTTAAACCTTGTTTAATAGCATGCTGTGCTAGCTGTAAAGAGAAATACAAGGCATTTAATTCGGCTGAATTATTGGTCCCTTGAGGATTATAAATCCCATACCAAAGCTGAGTTAAACGATCGTTATGATAGAGTGCAACGCCAGAACCCGCTTTACCTGGGTTGGGATCGCAACCACCATCACAATAAATCACTACGTCGGTCTTAATCGGCGGCGCGGATAAATTATTACCTTGATTGGTGCGGCTGGCAGTACGACTAGAAGTCGTTTTTGCCGCGCTTTTATTACCAGGGTTAGTCGCACCAGAAGCATACGCCGCTTCAGCCTCGGCTTTAGAAGTAAACGACTTGTATTTAGCCCCAGCGAACTTTATCACCTGCTTTTGCGCGCTTGGCCAATCGGTATAGATACCGGGTTCGCGCCCCGCCCAAACCACATAGAATTTTTTCGCCATCAAATTGCCTTAATCTAAATGCCTTAGAAGATACTGTAATTGGCCAGATTTTAGCAGATAATACCCTCAACCCCAGCGATTGTATTAAAGTAACTTTACTTAACCCACTGACAGTTGCTAATCTCGCTATAATTCTCGTTACTTATTTCATAACTAAGCCGCATTTTAAAAAGTGAAAATAACAATGATAAAGCTAACCGTAAATGGCATCGAACACTCCCTCGATGTCACAGCCGATACTCCATTATTATGGGTAGTCCGTGATTATTTAAACCTAAAAGGCAGTAAGTTTGGCTGTGGCGCCGGTTTATGCGGCGCCTGCACCATGCATTTAAACGGCAGCCCAATTCGCACCTGCATCACCCCTATTGGCTCAGTAGCGGGTCAAGCGATTACCACAATCGAAGGTTTAGGTAATGCCGACTCCCTAAGTTCGGTACAACAAGCCTGGGTCGAGCATAGCGTTCCTCAGTGTGGTTACTGTCAATCTGGGCAAATCATGGCCGCTACCGCACTATTAGCCAATAATGCTAACCCTAGCGATCAAGATATCGATAATGCCATGAGTGGCAATATATGCCGCTGTGGTACTTATCCGCGCATTAAAGCCGCCATACACTCAGTAGCCAATAAAGACGCCACGCAAAGATCTGAGTTATTTACTAACATAATGGAGGCTAAATAATGACGTCTTTCTCGACTAAAGAGCCAACAACAGATTCAAGTCGTCGCCAATTTCTAAAAGCAACAGGTATCGGCACTGGCGGCTTAATGATGACCATCGCCTTACCTGGGTGCGCTACGCTTAAAAATGGCGGTATCAGTCAGGCCGGAAATATAGAGCAGTGGGATGCCAATGCTTGGCTGCGTATCGACAGTGATAATAGCATTCACTTCGTATTAGACCGAGTAGAAATGGGGCAAGGCACCTATACCGGCATGACCTCCCTTCTAGCCGAAGAGCTGGAAGTAGACCCAGCAGCGATCGAAGTCAGCTTTGCTGGTGTCGATTCGGTTTATCGTAATACTATTTATGGCATTCAAATTACCGGTGGTAGTACCAGTGTTGCAAGTAGCTGGCAGATTGTTCGTGAGGCCGGAGCGGCAACACGCATGATGCTTACTAAAGCGGCGGCGAATACTTGGGGAATTAAAGAAAGCGAATGTCGTGCCGAAAATGGCGCTGTGATCAATAACGCCAGTAGCCATAAATTTTATCAGCAAAAAATCACTTTTGGTCAGCTAGCGACCATTGCTGCCACCTATTCAGTTCCTAGCGACATCCCATTAAAAGACAAAGCCGATTTTAAAGTCATTGGTAAATACAATAAACGTTTAGATGCGATCCAAAAAGTGATGGGTACTGCGGATTATGGTATCGATACTGATTTGCCTGGAATGAAATACGCTGTGTTCAGTCGTGCTGGTCGCTGGGATAGCCAGGTTAAATCCTTTGATGATAGTAAAGTTAAAAACATGCCTGGGGTCGAGCAAGTATTTGCTATCGATAAACCCAATGCGGTTGGGGTGGCTATTGTCGCTAACAGTTATTGGCAAGCCCGCCAAGCTCAGAAAGCGCTACACGTTGAGTGGCACAAAAGTGAGTTGAACGAGGTTAATGATGCCAGTATTTTTAAGCAATATAAAAAGGACCTAGCAGAGAGCCGAGGTAAAAATGTTCGTAGCGAAGGAGATTTTGAGCAAGCCTTTGAAGACGCTAAGTTAACTATTAGCGCTGAATACGAAATGCCTTTCTTAGCGCACGCAACCCTAGAACCTCAAAACTGTACTGCTTGGGCAAAAGAAGAGGGTTTAGAAGTTTGGGCTCCGACGCAATCGCCGGATATGGCACAGGTCGCTGCGGCAAAAGCGACGGATTATTCCCTGTCTGATATAACCGTACATACCACCTTTTTAGGGGGTGGGTTTGGTCGTCGTATTAACCAAGATTTTGTCGCCGAAGCCGCTGCCATCAGTGAAGTTTCTGGCCAGCCGATTAAGTTAATCTGGTCTCGTGAAGAAGATACACAGCGAGATTGGTATCGCCCTTCTAGCTACCATAAACTCAGCGCTAGCATCGATAAAGATGGCAAAATTTCTGCTTGGAACCACCGCATGGCCGGCTCCGGAGTATTTGATTATTTTGTTGGTGATGCTGCCCCAGCACAATATTCTTTTGCCCCTAAATTCATGTACGGTCTATTAGAAAGCGCAGGTAAAATAGGCGAAGGGATTATCGCTCCCGCCGATGGTTCTATTTTCGAAGGTGCCGAGGCACTGCCTTATGATTTTGATAATATCAATGTCGATTATAAAAAATCTGATAGTGGCATTTTAGTCGGCAATTGGCGCAGTGTAGGTTATTCTCATAATGGTTTTATCGTTGAAACTTTTATTGAAAAACTGGCCCGCTCACCCCAGGTTAAATCACACAATAAAGATTCTTATCAGTTCCGCTACGACTTATTAAATAAACATCCAAGAGCACAAGCGGTATTAAAATTAGCTGCCCAAAAAGCTCATTGGGGTTCGCCTTTACCCGGCTGTAGCCAAGGTATCTCTATTCACAAGTCCTTCGGTACTTGGGTTGCACAAATTGCTGATGTGAAAATCGAAAACCAGCAAATCAAAGTAAAGCGTATCGTGTGTGTGGTCGACTGTGGACAAGTCGTGAACCCAAATATCGTCGTAGCACAAATGGAAGGTGGAATAAACTTCGCATTAACCGCGGCCTTGTATGGTGAGATCAACATTAAAAATGGCATTCCTCAGCAAACCAACTTTCATGATTACCAATTATTACGTATGAATGAAGCACCACAAATCGATGTGCATATTATTGAGAGTGATGAAAAACCAACCGGTGTGGGAGAGCCCGGCGTGCCACCTCTAGCATCCGCAGTGGCTAATGCGATTACAGCCAAAACAGGGCAATATTTTTACAAATTGCCCCTTAAATTAGGCTAGTGATTAATTCCTAATGAACGGCAGTAATCGATTCGTCATCCAGCAACTCAATCAGTGGTTAGCTCAAGGCCTTCAGCCTTGGCTAGCCACCGTTATTGAAACCTATGGTTCATCTCCACGCCCTGCGGGCTCAATGATGATTTACCATGTAGAAAAAGGCATTGTAGGTTCACTCTCGGGTGGTTGCATTGAGCAAGAACTCATTACCCAACTAGGGCAAGAAAAAGAGTACTTAGATAAAAAACCACTACCTAAGGTCATCCGTTACGGCGAGAGTGCTGAACAACAAGCGCGACTCGCTCTACCTTGTGGTGGTCATCTGGATATTTTATTAGAAAAAATATCCATACAAGATCACGATCATTTTCAAGCCCTTGAACAAGCCTTAAATTCTAGAATGTGGATCAGTCGCCATGTGGAATTAAATACCGGCGTGATCTCTAGGGTTAATGAAATCGCGGCTAAAGATATTGAGAGAACACCTCATACTCTGATTCATGCGTTAAGACCTCACGATAAACTGTTATTAGTCGGCGCTGGAGAAGTTGCGCGCTGCCTAGCTGAAATTGCCAAAAATTTAGAATTTGAAATTACCCTGTGTGATTTTAGAGATGAGTTTTTACAAGGCTGGCACGTCGAGGGGGTGCAAGTCATTAAAGCTATGCCAGATGATTTAATCGCCGAAGCGTTTCACGACCCCCATTGTGCCATTGTCGCGCTCGCTCATGACCCTAGAGTCGATGACATGGCCATGATGCAGGCATTAAAAACCGAGGCCTTTTATGTCGGTGCCATGGGCTCTTTGGTAACCTCTAAGCTGCGCCGTGAACGCCTACTCGAATTGGACGTTAAGCCACAGCAAGTTGAAAAACTACAGGCACCTATAGGCGTGAATATTGGTAGCCGCACACCGTATGAAATTGCCGTCTCTATCGCCGCGCAACTGATTGCAAAGCGCGCCCAGCGCACGCCATGAGAATGAGCTAATTCCATATGCAAAAATTTGGCATCTTGCTTTTAGCGGCAGGACAATCCCGTCGCTTTGGCGCTGACAAGTTACTCGCATCAATGCCAGACGGTCGCCCCGTCATCGCCCACAGCCTTGAGCCATTACAAGCATTTGCTGATGCTCATAAACTGCCACTGTGTGTGGTCACTCGCGCGGATAATGCCGCTTTGGTCGAGTATTTAAAACAGCAAAAAGTGCCTTTCACCCTCTGCCCTGATGCCCAGCTCGGCATGGGAAATAGCATTGCTCACGGGGTAAAATCTAATCCGTCTTGGTCAGGTTGGATGATAACATTAGCTGATATGCCCAACCTCAATCAGCCGCTATTAGAGGATTTATTCAGAACCATCAAAGAACATGAGCAAGATATTGTTAGGCCGAAAATAGTAACAAAAGATTCCGTCATACCGACACACCCAGTCTACTTTCCCTCAAGCTACGCCAATAAGTTAATTCAACTCAGCGGAGATAATGGCGCTAAACACATTATTCAACAGGTTAGATGGCTCGCAGTTGAGGATGCCAGCCGCTTTATCGATGTCGATACTCCTAACGCGTTACAGTCACTTTATCGGCAAAAAAAAGAGCGTAACAGCTAGGCTATTACACTCTAAAACTCTAAAACTTGTCATTTAGTTAATACTTAGAAACTCTGGCGCATGCTTATTAAGGTCGCTAATACTTC